>JBAWCJ010000190.1:0-5081 GCA_049590215.1 Candidatus Sulfotelmatobacter sp.
TTGTCCAGAAAAGCGGCGACCAGCGTGCTTCGCGCCCGTGAGATCAGCGCATCAGAACCAAGCATCGTTAGTGCCACGTCAAACTCAGCTGATTTCGCACAGCTCATCAGCCGTATTACCGACAACATGTAGTTCTGCGAAACCATGCCGCCAAAGCATGGCGTAGCGACGAGAATCGAAGGCCGGTTCATTGAAGGCTGGTTCATTGGAGGCTGGATCATCAACGCACGCGTTTATGCCCAGTCCGAAATAGGGGTGTCCGCGTCCCCTGACTCAACCTGCTCCTTGCTTGTCTTCCGGCTGCGTGGATTACCCTGATCGCGTTTCTGCTCATTCCGCGGCTTCGACCGCTCCTCGGCTTCCTCGCGCGCCCCCAGCTTTACCACGCAACCTTCTTCAGATTCCGCCTCGCCCGCCAGTTCTGAAGCAAACTCCAGCAGCTTTTTTCGAGTGCCCTCGGCAGCTCGTTTCGCGGCAGCCCGCTCCGCGGCATAAAGAGCATCTGTCTGGGTATTGGGATTAATTTGATTGGCGTGAACGTGCATGACTTCGCTCCTTCGGCGATCACAGGTTTGCAATCGTCATGCCGAAGTAGGTTCGCGCAGCCTATCCCTGGCCCTAAGTGCGCAAGCTTTCCTCTTTCCAGTTTAAAATGTTTCTCCGTGCCCGAAATGAAATCGAAGACCACTTTGCGTCCGACACGCCGCGAATTTGCCCACTCCGCTCTCGCCGCCGGCGTCGCAGCCGCCCTGCCAACCAGCCTCTTCTCGGGCTGCAGTGTGTCGAACGCAGCACGCACGGAGAACTCCGCCGCTCCCGTCAGTTCGCATGCGGAACAATTCGATTCCTCTTCCGAGATCGCCTTCCCCAAGAGCTTTTTCTGGGGCGCAGCTACCGCCGCCTATCAGATCGAAGGCGCATGGAACGAAGACGGCAAGGGCGAATCCATCTGGGACCGTTTCGCGCACACTCCCGGCAAAATCAAGAACGGCGACACCGGCGACACAGCTTGCGATTCCTATCATCGTTTTAGCGAGGACATCGCGCTCCTGCGGGCGATGAACCTGAACAGCTACCGGTTTTCGATTTCCTGGCCGCGCCTTCAGCCCACAGGCTCCGGTCCCGCGAATCCCAAGGCGATCGATTATTACAACCGTCTCATCGATGCCCTGCTCGAAGCCCGAATCCGTCCGTTTGTCACCCTCTATCACTGGGACTTGCCGCAGGCTCTCGAAGATGCCGGAGGCTGGCCCGCTCGCGACACCGCTTCGCGCTTCGCTGATTACGTCGAACTCACCGCCCGCGCCCTCGGCGATCGCGTTTCCGATTGGATGTTGTTCAACGAGCCCCTGGCTTTCACCTACCGGGGCTATCTCGAAGGCTCCTACGCTCCGGGGCGCCAGAGTCTCCTCGACTTCCTGCGCGCTTCGCATACCGTGAACCGAGCGCAG
The DNA here is from genome assembly GCA_049590215.1 of Candidatus Sulfotelmatobacter sp. GTDB lineage: Bacteria > Acidobacteriota > Terriglobia > Terriglobales > Acidobacteriaceae > Sulfotelmatobacter. The sequence continues at coordinate 1,452 of JBAWCJ010000190.1, forward strand.
GGCGCGGGTTTTCGCGCATTGAAAGCGACTCGACCCTCCGCCCGCGTTGGCACCGCGTTGAGCATGTCGCCGTGTGAACCAGCAACAGGCTCCGAAGAAGACCATATCGCGGCCGAGCGCGCTCACGCCGTCACCAACCTGTGGTTTCTCGAACCCGCGCTCAAGGGGCGCTATCCCGAAGCGCTGGTGTTCACCTCGGAAACCGCCATGGGCGTCAAATTCGGCGACCTCGACCAGATGCGCGCTCCACTCGACTTCATCGGCATCAATCTCTACTACCGCACCATCGCCTCAGCTCCGAGTGCGTTCGAGCGCATCTCGCACACGCAGCAGTGGCTGTTCCCCGTGAAGATGACGGGTGGCCAGCAAGGTCCGAAAACCGATAACGGATGGGAGGTCTGGCCGCCGGCTCTCTATGACATGGTCATGCGCATCAGCCGCGACTTCGACCGCCCCCAGCTCGAGATTACCGAGAACGGCTGCGCCTACAACGACGGTTCCGACGCGAGCGGCGTAATTCGCGACACCCGCCGCATTGAGTATCACCGGCAATATCTGCAGGCGCTCGCTCGGGCCATGGCCGACGGCGCCGACGTCCGCGGCTACCATGCTTGGACTCTGATGGACAACTTTGAATGGACAGAGGGTTTCAGCCAGCGCTTCGGCCTGGCCTACACGAACTTCAAGACGCAGCAGCGCACCCTGAAGGAATCAGGCCGCTGGTATGCGAAGGTGGCTGCGAGGAATGCGCTGCCGCCCTCAGCCTAGTTGGGAAGTTTCAGCTTGTCGCGCTGCTCAGCGAGCTTCCTCTGCAATGCCGGATTGACAAGCGAAACCGGCACACTGACATCGCCCACTTTAAATTCCGTGGGCTCAAACGTCGCGTATCCATCTTTTGAACCCATGTGGCCCGAGATGGTCACCCACACGTCTTTCCCCGCGATCTCGGTGAGAAACCGTCCGTGCACAACGTCACCTTCGTAGGTCACCTGCTGATCTTTGATGTTGGGCTCTCCGTCGCCAACTTCGGAGTCCGGTGAAAGTTCCCCACCTCCCGCAGATTGAGCAGCCTGCAGCAACGCGCTGATCCCGCCCGAGCCGAACTGAGGCTGAGCCTTCGGCTGAGGACTCGAAGCGAAGGTTGGCTGATTCTGCGATGCTGTCTGAGTCTGCGTGAGAGCTGCGGCATAGTTTCCGCTGGAAACTGGTGAAGCCTGCTGCGTGGCCTGTTCGCGCTGCTCCATCGGTTGCCCAGACGGCTGGGCCGGAGCTACGGTCGCCGCCGGAACCTGCACCACCACAGGGGTCGGCTTCCTCAGTACCAGAAAAATCGCGACCATCGCGACAAGCGTCGCAATGCTAATAATGCGGTCAAGCTTGAGTTTCATGAAAACTCTCGAACGGTCAGCCGGACAGACAGGCCCAGCCTCATCCTAACGGGAACGGGAGCTCGGAAGCAGGTGGCAAAAGTCACAACCCAGGATAGTACTTCAGTCACATCGTGGACATTTCAATCCAACTTCTTAACCAGCAACTCATTCACCATCTGCGGATTAGCTTGTCCTTTGGACGCCTTCATCACTTGCCCCACAAAGAATCCGATCATGGTCTTCTTGCCGGCCCGGTATTGTTCCAGCTGCTTGGGATTCGCGGCGAGAATTTCATCGACAATCTTCTCCAATGCAGATGTGTCTGATGACTGCTGCGGGCGCCCCTCTTCCTCGTAGACCTCAGGAAAATCTTTTCTGCGCTCAAAGCTCAAGTCGTAGAGATCCTTCAGCATCTTGCCGGAGATGGCGCCGCTCTCAACCAGATCGGCCGATGCCGCCACGCCCTTCATCGAGATCGGAGACGATTCGATCTCGATCCCTTTGGCTTTGAGACGCCCCATCAGTTCGCTCTGCACCAGGTTTGCCACGCGCTTGGGATTCTTTGCCGCCTTCGCGGCCTCTTCAAACTGATCGGCCAGCGCTTTCGAAACTGTCAGCACCTGCGCGTCATATTCGGTGATCCCATATTCGCTGGTTAACCGCGCCCGGCGCGCTTCCGGCAGTTCGGGCAAAGTCTTGGCAATCTCGGCCTTCCATTTTTCGTCGACCACGAGCGGCAGCAAGTCTGGCTCAGGAAAATAGCGGTAATCGTGCGCCTGCTCTTTCGACCGCATGCTGTAGGTCTTGCCCTCATGCGAGTTGTAGAGCCGCGTCTCCTGCACGATCTTCCCGCCCGCCTCGATCACCTCCACCTGCCGCGCGATCTCGTAGATCAGTGCCTCGCGAATGAAGCGGAACGAGTTCACATTCTTGATCTCGGCCTTGGTGCCCAACTCTTTCTGCCCGCGCGGCCGCACGCTGATGTTGGCATCGCAGCGCAGCGAACCCTCCTCCATATTGCAATCGCTCACGCCGGTGTAGAGGATAATCTCTTTCAGCCGCGTCAAATATTCGTAAGCCTCGTCAGGCGTGGCAATGTCGGGTTCGCTGACAATCTCGATCAGCGGCACGCCGGTGCGGTTCAGGTCGATGGCAGTTTTTTCTTCGGAGCCGGCAAAACCCTCGTGCAGGCTCTTGCCGGCGTCTTCTTCAAGATGCACCCGCGTGATCCCTATCTTTTTTTTGCCGGAGCTTGAGGAGACTTCGATGAACCCAAACTCGGCGAGCGGCTTGTCGTACTGCGAAATCTGGTAGCCCTTGGGCAGGTCTGGATAGAAATAATTCTTGCGCGCGAAAATCGAAGTCTCATTGATGCGGCATTTCAGGGCCATCGCCGCGAGCGTGGCGAATTCGACTGCCTTCCGGTTCAGCACCGGCAAAGCCCCGGGCATTCCCAGGCAGACTGGGCAAACATTTGTGTTCGGCGCAGCGCCGAAGCGTGTGGAGCAGGAGCAGAAAATCTTCGACGCTGTCAGAAGCTGCACGTGCACTTCGAGGCCGATGACGGGCTCGTAGGCGGTGCTAGCTGCGACGGAGGCGTCGGCGGAGGTCGACATATCGAGCGATTATAAGGCAGCGGGCGGTGATTGATGGTAGGCGGTCAGACCGCGGTCTGGATCAAAAAAATCACAGATCGATCTCATAAAATCCATGGAATCAGTGGTTTGCCGCCCTCGATCTGTGGTTGGTCCGGCTAACATCTTGGAAGCAAAGGAGTTGCTGGAAAAATATTCCGCTCAAAGGACTTAGGTGATCGTCCCATCAGAAAGTGCGGCAAACTCGAGGGCGTCGGCCGTAAAATATTGCATTCACGGAAGTTATCTCATTGCTATTTTTATGTCAGAGAGCTAATGCGTAGAGAATAGGATCGCAGTTTTGAGAATCCAAGTCAAGGGAATTCGAGTGCTGGTAGCGCCTCATCAAACTGAGGCACTACCGACAGACCCGATTTCATGCGGCAGCCTCACTTTCCCATCGGAATCTCGAAGTACATAAGCTCATTCCCTTTGGCATCGTTGACCCCACTCACATACATGCGCGCGCCGGCCAGCGGTGCGTCGATGTCTTCCACATCGAAGAAGAGGAATCCCGATTGTGTGGTGTGAGGCTCGACCGCTCTGGCGGCGAATCGCGAGGATTCGACCTCGTCCATCTGCTTGCGGCTAATGGTGCCTTTCACATCTTTGTGCGGAATGGGGAG
>JBAWCJ010000191.1:0-3971 GCA_049590215.1 Candidatus Sulfotelmatobacter sp.
TTTACGAATTCGGAGAGGAAAGGAGGTCGCGGAGAATCGCCAGAGCCATTGTCCGGTCGCGGCCGATACGATCTACCGCACATCTTGCGGATGTCATATCAGCCGCGGCCCGGCCAATGAATTCTGAGTCAAGGCGAATTCATCCGGCGACCAGAACTTTTCAAGCGCTCCGAATCTTCGTAAACCGAGAACTGGACGATCTAAGGGCGCTGCTGACAGCGGCGCCCCGGGTTCTGAAGCCAGGAGGACGCGTGGTGGTGATTAGTTTTCACTCGCTGGAAGACCGCATCGTAAAGGATGCCTTCCGCGAGGGTGCGAAGCAGGGTTACTTCAGTTTGCTGACGAAGAAGCCTGTGACCGCAACAGAGGAAGAGAGCGATCGCAATCCCCGGGCACGCAGCGCGAAATTGCGGGCGGCGGAAAAAGTTTAGCTCCGGAAAACCTGCCGGGGTTCCCGGCACAGCTGTAATGGCGTGCCGGGCCTTCAGGTTTTGAAAAGAGCGGACAGCAATAAAGATCCGCTAAGGAAACGCAGGGTTCCGTGGTAGGAATCCAAAATTGAGGCTGGGAAATGTACACGGGAACATTGATTCAAGACTTGATGGCGACGGTGGAGCGAGCCGAGCGAGGTGCTCTGCAGAAGCAGATCGCCGACCAACTGGAACTGCAGCGGCTTTTTGAGTTGCAGGTTCCGCAGATGCAGATTGAGCAAGTTCTCGTGGGGGCAGCATAAATGGCGGCAGCTGCAGCGGCATTTCGTGGTGCGGTCCCGGCGGCCCGGCGAAACACGTTCTTCACCGGAACGCCGGAAATCTACTTCGCGAAGTCGATCGACAATTCGCGGCTGGTGAAGGTGGAAGATCCCGGACGCAATCGCGAGATGAAACAGTTTGGCACCGCGCTTGCCTGCTTGTTCCTTCTAGTCTTTACCTACGCCTGGCAGCACTTCCGGGCGATTGAATATGGCTACCAGATCGAGTCGGCGAAGCGCGAGCTGAACGACTTAACCGAGATGAACCGCGCGCTGCGCTTGGAAGACGCATCGTTGCGCGATCCGGAAAGAATTGACGTGATCGCGAGGCGTATGGGGCTGGTGCCTCCGGTACCTGGTCAAGTGATCCGCATGGATAGCGCAGCCGCGGATTCGAACGCACCAGTAATGGCGAGCGCTGAGCCGGTGGTGGTGCTAGCGGGGCAATAGCGCGTTGGCGGAAAACGGCCGAGCTGGGCTTGGCATGGACGGCCAAAGTCGGCTGACCACACGAACTTATTTGGCGGGCCACCGATTGGTGGGCCGCCATGTTTGTCTAGAACGGCCGCATGGCGACTAACTCCAATCTCGGCAAGAATGCCCGGCTCTATCTGCTGGGCGCGATGCTCCTGTTGTGGTGCGTCACGATCTGCGGGCGGCTGGTTTATTTGCAGATCTTTCGCTACGGCAGCTTCGTGAAGCAGGCCGAGCACCAGCAGCAACGCGAGATTCCGCTTTCCGCGAAGCGAGGAGTGATCTATGACCGCGCCGGACACGAGCTGGCGATGTCCGTGCTCGTGGATTCGGCTTTCGCTGTGCCCACCGAAGTAAAAGATCTGCCAACTGCCGTCTCGCTGATCACGCGAATCACCGGCGAAGACCGCAACGTCGTGCTCACCGATTGCCGCAATCACAAGACATTTTGCTGGGTGGCGCGCAAAGCGGACGACGAAACCATCGAACGCATCAAATCGCTGAACCTGCAGGGCATCCATTTCCAGAAAGAGCCGAAGCGCTTTTATCCCGCGCGTGATCTCGCGGCGCAGGTGGTCGGGACCGTCGGCATGGAGGATTCCGGCCAGAGCGGCATCGAGCATGAGTTCGACGACGAACTGCGGGGCCGTGCGGGGAAGATGTTCATCTCCGTGGATGCGCGCCGGCAGTGGTTTTCCGATGTCGAAAAACAGCCTGAGCCGGGCGAGAGTCTGGTCCTGACCATCGACAAGAACATTCAGTACATCGCCGAGAAGGAACTCGATCAGGCAATTCACGACACGAAGGCGATTGCGGGCACCGTGATCGTGGAGAATCCTCACACCGGAGAAATTCTGGCGCTGGCGAATCGGCCGACGTTCAATCCGAATCTGCGCAAGGAGATCACGCCCAACGCGCTCACCAACCGCGCCGTCAGCTATGTCTACGAGCCGGGGTCGACCTTCAAGCTGGTGACCATTTCGGCGGCGCTTGAAGAGAAGCTGACAAATCCTAATGAAGTGTTCGATTGCCAGATGGGTTCGATCGTTTATAACGGCATGCGCATTCGTGACTCAAGGCCCCACGGGCTCTTGCCAGTGTGGGGTGTGCTGGCAGAATCGAGCGATGTGGGCGCGATCAAGATTGCGCTGCGTCTGGGAGAAGATCGGTTTTACAAATACATTCGGGCATTTGGATTCGGCCAGCAGACCGGCATCGAGTTACCCGGCGAAACCCGTGGACTTACTAAACCGGTGAGCCGCTGGTCGAAAGTTTCGATTGCCGCCATTTCGATGGGGCAGGAGATTGGCATTTCGCCGCTTCAGCTGGCAGGATTAATCTCTACGTTCGCCAACGATGGCGTGTGGGTTGCCCCGCGCATTGTGGCGGGAAAAGTCGAGCCAAACGGTACGCCGCAGACGGTAGCGTTTCATCCAGGAGCGTCGCGGCGGGTGATTTCAAGTTATACCGCAGCCGAGATGCGGTCGATGATGCAAAAAGTTGTGCTCGGGGGCACCGGCCGCAAAGCGATTCTGGAAGGTTATACATCGGCGGGAAAGACCGGTACGGCTCAGAAAGTCGACCCGGCGACCGGAGCGTATTCTAAAACGAAATACATCGGATCGTTCGCGGGATTCGCGCCGCTCAACAATCCGCAGATTGTGGTCGCGGTCATTCTTGATTCCGCGGTAGGCCTGCACCAGGGCGGCCAGGTTTCGGCGCCGGTGTTTCGCCGCGTGGCTCAGCAGGTGCTGGAGTATCTCCACACACCGCACGATCTGCCACTCGCGCCCAATCACCAGTTGTTGCTGGCGTCGCGTGCGAGGGATAAAGATTTGGAGGAAGGGACGCCGGATCATCCCGGCGAGCCGCTGGAGACAGCCGACGTAAACGGAGATTCCAGTGTGGGACAAGCTCAGGGCAAGCCGTCGCCCGCGCCTGTCCATGCGGATGGACACGTAGTCGAGGCGGCGATCCGGCAAAGTGAATCCGACGCAGCCGCGTCGAGCGACCCAGGCGAGGCATCGGCGAAGAGTCCGGATATAGTTTCTGCGCCTCCGAAGTCGCCAGAAACTGGAACCGTGGTGTTAGATGTTGAGCAAGGCGGCATCGAAGTGCCGTCGTTTGTTGGCAAGACCGTGCGCGGTGCCGTGGAAGCAGCCCAGGATGCCGGTCTCGAACTCGAAGCGATCGGCAGCGGCGTGGCGCGGCAACAGTCTCCGGCGCCGGGGACACACGTGACCGCGGGCGCCCGTGTAACCGTCCAGTTCGGGCGGTAGCTGTCGATCCCTCCCGTTTGACCGCCTGAAAAACCGCGTGATACGGTAAACAGTCACACCATCCTGGCAGACCAGCCGCTGCTCGGTGATTGAGGTTTTGACTGTGTCTTCCGTTGAGGCGACGCCCACCGGTACGGCGACCACCATCCGCAAGACTGCGCTGAATGCCGTCCATCGCCAGGTGGGCGCAAAGATGGTCGACTTCAATGGCTGGGATATGCCGGTGGAGTACCCGGCGGCGATCGGCTGCGGCATCATCAATGAGCACATGGCGGTGCGCACGGGCGTAGGTATCTTCGATGTCAGCCACATGGGCGACATTCGTTTGGCGGGACCGCAGGCGCTGGCCGCGGTGCAGCATATTTCCATGAACGACGCTTCGCGGCTGGCAGTAGGGCAGGCGCAGTACTCCGCGCTGCTCTATCCGCAGGGGACGTTTGTGGATGATGTAATTGTGCACCGACTGG
>JBAWCJ010000192.1:0-9023 GCA_049590215.1 Candidatus Sulfotelmatobacter sp.
GTGGAAGCTTCTTTGGTGCGCGATGATCTGAAAGCTCGCAATACGCTGGTTGCGCAGGTAACTGGCTCGGTGAAGTGGGAGCAGAGCATGCGCTTGCTGATCAGGGAGGGTGTGCAGACCTTCGTGGAAATCGGCCCGGGGAAAGTTTTGTGCGGACTGATGCGACAGATTGACCGCTCGAAGACGTGTTTGAATGTTGGAGACGAAGCGTCGCTGACGAAGACGCTGGAGCAGTTCGCAGGTTAGGTCGGGCTCGGAAGCGTGCAGGGCGGATGCTACTCGGCGGCGGGGACAAATCCAAGACCAACTAAGCCAACGATGCTTAAACAAAACACGCCGATCAGGCCATGGGCGCCGGCTTTGGGAGTCGCCAGAACGATGTAAACGGCCAGTGCTGCCCAAAGAACCGGACCGTAGATGCACAAGTTTCGAACGCCTGTTCTTACCGACCATGCCGCAACCGGCGTGATCAGGATCGAAGCTACGGTGCCGCTGATAAGAGCGACCGGAACGACGCCGGGCAGCCGAAGCGTACTAAGTGAGAACTCGCCAGACGCGCAGGCGGCAAACAGCAATCCCAGGGTCACGGAGTAGGTCCAGCTCATTGCCGCAGCCAACAATATCCTCTTCAACATGTCCGAGGGGTACGACCAACCTAGCGAAATTCCAGATCGCAGGGCGGTGTGCTGATGGTCTTATCGGTCTTATCCACGTACAGCTGGGCGTGTTTGGCGCGATCGTTCACGATCAGGTCGACGACCACGCCGCTTCCACCGCCCGGGCAGTTGCTGGCGCCGTAAATCTGATAGCTCTTAACGTTGCCCCACTCGCCGCCCGGTCCCCAATCTTGCCAGAACTCGTTGAACGGATACTGCTTGTGATTCTGCGGATGCTGCTTCCATGTGGGATCGGCGAAGTAGAGGCCGTACGCCGTTTCGAAATCCTGCTTTTGTAGCGAAGAAAAGAATTTGTCAGCAACGCGCTTCTGGGGCCAGAAACGATTAAACCAGCCGACCAGCGCCAAAATCAGAATCAGAACGATCGCCGAAATAATTCGGATTCTTTTCTTCCGCTCTTTTTCGGGATGGTACTCCTTAGCGTCCAGTAGTGTCATCACTCTCTAGAATACCGGACACCTGTGACAAGTCAAAGGTTCCAAAACCTGTTCACCGCCGAGTACACCGAGAGCGCCGAGAACATCAAGGCTTGCTTGGTCCAATACTTGCTGCGCATTTCTCTGCGCTCTCGGCGTACTCGGCGGTGAATGTCTTACAGAGTGCGCTTGAACAGCGGAATCGCGATCCCCAGGGTAATGGTCGCGAAGATTGTCAGGTACAGCATGTCGCCCCAGACCGCCGACAGCGTAGTCTCTTTGAGCAGCAGACACTTGAAGCCGTCAACCGCGTAGGTGAAGGGATCAACTTTGGCAATCGCCCGCAACCACGGCGGAAATGCCTGAATGGGATAGATTGCACCGCTGGGAAAAAACAGCAGAGTATTCAGAATGCCAAACATCGCACGGGGCACCAGCGGATCTTCGATGCGCACCATCAGCAAAAACATCATGGTGTTGAAGCCAAGTGAAGTGAGAATGATCATCACCAGCAACCCCAGCATGGTGAGCGGATTGAAGATCGTACTTACCCCTGCCATCAGCGATCCGATCACGCAAATGATCACGCCCGTCATTACCGCCTTGATCGCCCCCGCCAGGTTGAGCCCCAGCACGAGTTCGAGCTTGGTGATCGGCGTGACCAGATAGCCTTCATGCACGCCGCGCGCCTTGTCGTCGATGTATAGCATGCCTCCGCCGATCATCACCGAAACGAACATCGCCAGTGCAAGCGAGCCGGGCAGCAGATATTTCATGTATTCGATATACGGATAGAGTTCGACAATCTCAAGCGCAGTCTGTTGCAGGATGCGCGGCTCGACCGTCGGTTGATTCAGTGCGCTGACCAGGTCGGTGAGTTCCGACTCCAGCGCGGAGCTCATGAAGTTATCGCTGTTGTCGACCACCACGGCAACCTGAGGATGGTTATCCTCATAGACGCGCCGCGAGAACTGCGGCGGAATGATGACCGCGCCGTCCAGTTTGCCGTTGCGCACGTCTTCGACCGCTTTTTTCTCGTTGTCATAGTAGACGGGCACGAAAGTGCGAATGTTTGCGCGGACAGAGTCAAAAGCTTCATGAATCCGCAGCGCCTGCGGGCCGCCGTCCTCATCGACGACGGCCAGCCGGGCGTCGCGAATTTTTCCGCCAAACGCGTTGCCCAGGATGACGAGCTGCACCAAAGGAAAAATCATGGACGCCAGCATCAGCGCCGGGGAACGGAAGAACTTGCGCATTTCGCGCTCGACAATGGCCATCATTCGATTCATAAATTCAATCTCGAGCGGTCATGGCTGCAGCCCCGGCCGCTGTGGCATCACGAAGGCGTACGCCTTCTGCAGTTCGTCGCGCAGCTGACGGCCCGTGTAATGCACGAATACGTCATCGAGCGTTGTGTTCTGCACGGAAAGTGACTTCACCGCAACTCCGGCTTCGACGGCCATCTCGACGAGTTCAGTGGTAGTCCGCGATCCGTTGCCAGTAAGGATTCGATACATGCCAGCGCCTTCATGCTGCACTGAGGTGACGTCGTCCATCGTATGCAGTCGCTGCTCCCAATCGTCAGGAGGATTCTCGAACTGCGCTTCTATCACGTTCGACCCGGGCACACTGGCCTTCAGTGCCATGGGCGCATCAAGTGCGACGAGCTTGCCGTGATCGACGATGGCGATGCGGTCGCAGAGCCGGTCGGCTTCATCCATGTAATGCGTGGTGATCAGGATCGTCAGCTGGCGCTGGTTCTTGATGTTACCCAGCATCTCCCATACGGCCACGCGTGAGACTGGGTCGAGTCCGGTGGTTGGTTCGTCGAGAAAAAAGATTTTCGGATGATGAACCAGGCCGCGCGCAATCTCCAGCCGTCGCCGCATGCCGCCGGAAAGCGTCTTGGTCTGCGCATCGCGCCACTTCGTCAAGTCCACCAACCCCAGCAGTTCGTCGATTGAGCGTTTCCGTTCTTTCGCGGGCACGTCGTAAAGCTTGGCGTAAATATTCAGATTCTCTTCGACAGTGAGATCGAGATCGCTGGTCAGCGCCTGCGGAATTACGCCAATGGTTCGCCGCGCCGCATCCGGCTCTTTGGCCACATCGTGACCTGCAATGAGAGCACGGCCGGATGTGATGGGGATCAGCGTGGTCATCATGCGAATCAGCGTGGACTTCCCGGCGCCGTTTGGCCCCAGCAGGCCGAAGATTTCGCCGTCGCTCACGTTGAACGAAATATCGTCGACGGCGGTGAAGTCGCCATACTTCTTGACGATGTGCTCCACCGCGATGGCGTAGGTTTCAGCCATTATTGCTGCCCCGCCGCCGCCGTGCTCTGGGGATTGCTCCCTTTCAACTGGTCGGGCGAGACCAGCACCTCAGCCGTCATTCCCGGGACATATGCGCCCTTGGGATTATCCAATCGGACTTTCAAGACAATCGTCCGGATATCCCGCTTACGCCGGCTCACGTCGCGCTGAGTTGCGAAGTCGCCTTCCGGGCCTTTAAAAAAAACTTTGCCACTGGTGATCGTCCCACCGGGCAGACGGATGCGCAGCACGTCGCCGTAGCCAATGTGGTCGGAATAAGTTTCCGGGATCGCCACGCGCGCCCAGGTGTCAGTAAGATCGACGATGGTCACGATGGGCGCGCCGATGTTGACTACTTCTCCCTGCCGCGCCGCGCGCACCGAAACTGTGCCGGTGACCGGCGCATAGACATTGGTATAGCCGAGCCGCACCGCGGCTTGATTTTTCTGCGCGATGGCATTTTTCAGATCAGCTTCGGTCGATCGAACTGTGCTCTTCGCCGCATTGGCCTGCTGCGTGCGTGCGATGGCGGAGGTCAAGTCGGCTTCCGCGGCATTCACCAGATCCTTCTGCGCCTGAACGGCCGCCCGTGCCGCCTCCAGGTTAGTTTCGGCCTGCACGCGGTCCTGATCTGAAGTGACGCCGACTTTAGCCAGTTCGATGGTGCGCCGGCTGTCGCTCTCCGTACGATCGAGCGTTGCCTTCGCCTGCAAGAGCTGCGCTTTGGCGGATGAAAGCTTGGCCTGTGCATTCGCCACGTCGCTCGACGTCGACCCTGACGTCGATTCTTCCGTGTGCTGCATCTCAGAAACTTTGTGCTGCACGCTTGCGATGTTCGCCGCTGCTGCGGCTTCCTGCGTCTGCAACTCAGAGGGATCGAGCACAGCAATCAAGTCTCCGGCCTTCACAGGCGTGCCCTCATCGACTAGAAGCTGCTGGATTCGTCCTTCCACCTGCGCGCTGACAATCACCTGATTGGCATCGACGGTGCCGATCAGCACCAGGTCTTTGGAATGGTCTACGGAAAACCCATAGTAAATAGCGGCGATCACGAAGATGATGCCGAGAAGAATAAAGAAACGATTACGAGCGCTCATCGGCTGGCTCCTGAATTGCGAACAGCTGAACCCGCGCTGGCGCGGGGTTGGAACAGCGCGGCGGAAATGAAATCGAGAACGGCGGCCCGCCGCTCGGCAATGCGCCGAGGCGTCAGCGGATTGAAATGCACGATCCTCTGCATCACCGGGGCGCTGCTAAAGTAGAAAATGATCATCGCCACCATGGAGGGGATGAAGTGTATGGGGTCGACTCTGCGGAACTCGCCTTCCGCGATTCCCTTGTTCAACAACTCGCCTACCCGCTGGTAGATGGGCTGGAAGTAAGTCTTGACCAGCCTATCGATGTGCTCTGAGCGGCCTTCGCGCGCCCGCATCATTTCGCGCTGCATCAACTTGGGATAAATCTGGCTCGAGGCGATGAAGTCGAAATACGCTCCCACGTAGGCCATAATCTTTTCGCGTGGCGGCAGGTCGCTGTCGAGCACCTGAAAAACTCTCGACCGCATTCCGGAAAACGCATCGTCGAGCACTGCGCCGTAGAGCGTTTCTTTGTCCTTGAAGTAGTAATAGAGCAGGGCTTTGTTGACTCGCGCTTCGCGCGCGATGGCGTCGGTGCGGGCTCCGGCAATGCCGAGTTCAGAAAACTCCTTCGCCGCAGCCTGCAGAATCGCGGCGCGGCTCTCCTCCGGCTGCCCGCGGGAACCCATGCGGGGAACGCTATGGCGATGACGGAAAAGTTGAGCCATTGGCTAATTAACCAGTTAGTTAGATTGTACACCTTCCCGTCTCTGAGGCAATATCTTTGTGACGAACTTTTGCGAAAGGGCTACAAATCTATGCATTGCTCATGATTTCCGTGCTATGCTGCGCATGTTGATCTGCGCAATCAGTCTGGCCTGAAGCAGGGACAGTCGGGACGACCGCTCCTCGAAGTGCCAGCCGGAGGTTTTATGCGCCCAGCCCCTTCGTCTCCCGCCGGGCTCCCTGCCAGTTCCGTAGCGTTGTTCTCCGCAGCATTGTTCTCCGCAGCATTGTTCTCCGCAGCATTGTTCGTCACGGTCGCAGTTCTCTTCAGCACGGGTTGCGGCTCTGGCGGCAGCACGTCGAACTCGTCTGCTCAGCAGTTCACCGGCAATACGCAGGTCACAGTCGTTTTTACCAGCACGGCCAACGACCAGCTCACCCGGTTCGGCTTCGGCTTTACGAGCATCACGTTGACCAGCCAGTCGGGAGCGACGGTGTCCTTGTTATCCGAGCCGCAGAACACATCCGATGTAGCGGAACTGCTTCATGTGAATGGAGGGCTCGATCCTCTGGTTACCGTTAGTATTCCACAGGGAATCTACACTGCAGCCACTGTGCAGATTTTAGGCGGATCTTCGTTTGATTGCGTCACGTTCAGCCCTCCAAATTCCCAGGGACCCGGATCGCTCTGGATAGATGAATTTGCTTATGGTTATGTGCCGAACAGTATGGTCAGCGTCAGCTTGCCATCGCCGATCACCGTGACGGGCGCAAGCATGGGCCTACTCATGAACCTGGATGTCGCGCAGTCGGCAATGTACCCAGGTTGCGGCCCGGATTTTAACGATGGCCCTTTTTCTATCACTCCAACTTTCAGCCTGACTCCGCTCCTCATTTCCTCGGCACCGACCAATCCACAGAATGGTGAGGTTGCAGGGGTTAATGGGGAAGTTTCGGCCATTGGCACGGGCAACAGCTTCACGCTGACTTTGGCTGAAGGACCAAGAACGCAGTCGATAAACGCCGATGCCAGCACCGCCTATCAAGGCATCAGCGGGTTCTCCGGACTCACGGTCGGGACATTTGTAAATATGGACGGAGCGATTCAGCCGGATGGCTCGCTGCTGGCCACGCGCATCGCAGTCGAGGATCCGTCCGCCCTGGATGTTCTCGTTGGACCTGTGTTGCAGGTCACGCCCACGCAGCCGGTCGTCAATCAGCCTGCCGCATCATTCTTCAACCAGCAGTCACAAGGCAAGGATCAGATCGCAAGTGGCTTACCCTACAGCATCTCGAATTCCACATTTCAGGTTTCCGGTGAACTGAGCAATGTGCAGAGTTTGCCATTCGTTGCCGCATTCAACGGGGCGAACATGGTTGCGGGTCAAAACGCGTACGTGACCTCCACTACCATCTCGCTAACCGCCGGTGTCCCCGCGGCGCCCGCCACGACTATAACCCTGTTACCGCAAACCATCGACGCGACCGTCTTGGACTCATCCACCGTCGGCAACTTCACTGACTACAGCGTGGCACTTGCGCCTTACGATCTGTTTCCGACATTGGCCATGCAGCCGGAACAAACCACGGCACTAACCAATCCGAGCCAGGTTGAAGTCTACGTCGACAACAGCACGCAGATGCTGAATTCTCAGCCGCTCACTGCCGGCAGCACGCTTCGCTTCTACGGATTGGTGTTCAATGATAATGGAACGCTGCGCATGGATTGCGCGCAGGTCAATGATGGCGTTCCCTTCACGCCGCCCTCGAATGCAAACGCGCGTCCCGAAGCCGGACAGGTTCAGACCACGCGTCGTGCGGGACCCGGCGGGGCACCACAAATCATCAGCGTCGTAACGCGCAGCCACTAGGGACGTTCGGCGGCGCGAACTTGATTTTCATCTCGCTCCGCCCGCGATTGACGGTACCAGCAGGACTTCATCCCCATCAGTGAAGATGTAAGCCGCCCCGCCCAGGAAGCGGATGTCTTCCTCATTCACGTAAATGTTGAGGAAGCGGCGCATCTGGCCGGCCTCGTCGCGCAGGTGGGGCTTGAGTTCGGGAAACTTCTCATCCAATACGGAGAACAGTTCTCCCAGGTTCGTGGCCGTGCACGCGATCGAGCCCACGCCTGCCGTGTGCCGCCGCAGAGCGGTTGGAATTTGCACCGTGATCGCCATCGAGATTTTTCTCAGCGGCTAAGCCGCGCCCTTTCCAAACCAAATGCCGACTTCATACGCCCACCGTGGCCGCCGCTTCTTTCGCGGTCTCCACGGAGTCGAGTGTTTCTTGCAGATACTTCTCGAATTCAGCCAGCTTGGGAGCAATCGGCCGCTCAACCTCATAGACTCCAGCGAGCACATCGGTGGTCTTCAAGCCGTTGCCGGTGATGCACAACACGGTCGTTTCCTCGGGAAGGATGCGGTCCTGGCGATAGAGCTTGCCGGCGGTACCCACAGTCACGCCGCCAGCGGTTTCAGTGAAGATGCCTTCGGTTTCCGCCAGCAGACGGATCGAATCGATCACTTCAGGATCGCTTACATCCTCGCTCCAACCGCCGCTGTGCTTAATCGTCTTGATGGCATAATGCCCGTCGGCGGGATTGCCGATGGCGAGCGAACGCGCGATGGTCGCGGGTTTCTGCGGATCGATCTCCGCGCTGCCGGTCTTTACTGCGGTTGAAATCGGCGAGCATCCGGTAGCCTGGGCACCGAAGAATTTCACCGGCTTTTCCTCAACCAACTCTAGTTTGATCAGCTCGTCGAATGCCTTCTTGATCTTCGTGATCAGCGACCCGCCGGCCATAGGAACGACCACATTGTCGGGCAAACGCCAGCCCAGTTGCTCGGCGATTTCGAAGCCGACGGTCTTCGATCCCTCGGCATAGTAGGGGCGCAGGTTAACGTTGACGAATCCCCAGCGGCGCTCTTCGGCAATTTGCGAACACAGGCGGTTCACCTGGTCGTAATTGCCCGCAATGCGCACCACGTTCGCGCCGAACACTTGTGTGCCGAGAATCTTTGCGGGCTCGAGATCGGAGGGAATGAAGATCCAGGCTTTCAATCCAAGGCGTGCTGCATGGGCCGCGACGGCGTTGGCCAGGTTTCCGGTGGAAGAACACGCGACGGTATCGAAGCCGAAGGCCTGTGCCTGAGCGAGCGCCACGGCTACAACGCGATCCTTGAAGCTCAGCGTAGGCAGGCAGACGGCGTCGTTCTTGAGGTAAAGATTCCGCGCTGCGGTCTTTGCCTCGTGACTGCTAGCCTCCCGGGCGTCGGCAAGCCGCTTGGCCAGATGCGGCGCCTGGAACAGAGGCGTGAACCCGACCGGCAGCCGGGGTTCGAAGCCCGCCGGCAGCGGCAGCAGTTCCGCATAGCGCCACATGTTCGGCGGCCGTTGCGCGATGCGCTCGCGGGTGAATGTTCCCTGGGCGATTGAAGCCCGGATCGTGTCGTAGTCGTAGGTGATTTCCAGAGGAGAGAAACAATCGTCGCAGATGGAGCGGGGCTGGTGTCCCCAGCTCCGGCCGCATTCCCGGCACCGCAGTTCGTAGGCGTCGTTGTTAGACATCGGGCTACTCGCTTTCTTTGCGTTCAGCGAATAGCTGGGGACGAGCCGGGAAAAGACGGCCTAAAATACAAAGCCTCTTTTCCAGGAAATAAGGAAAAGAGGTATCGGAATGCAAATATAAATGAAGCTCGCATCCGAATCTCATGTTCCCCGTTTCCGGGCGGGAGTTGGCACCTGGCGGTCGAGATATATGATCCCGATCCGGTTGCCGTGGCGTCACAGGGCTCGTCCCTCAGCCACTCTGCA
>JBAWCJ010000193.1:0-1901 GCA_049590215.1 Candidatus Sulfotelmatobacter sp.
GGCAACTGGCGCGCGCGTCGAGGTATCCGCACTCCGGTTCGAGGATTCCCCAGCGGACGTCCGCGAAGTTGGCCTGCGGCCAGCGCTTCTTCATCTGCGCCGTAGACAACTCCTGAAATTTGATCCCAGCTTGGCGCAGCGGTGCGAGCGAACCGCGCTCGTAAGCGTCGTCGCCGCTGCTGACCATCCAGAGAACGCCGGTGCGATGCAGAAACCGCTTCTTCCAGCGGAGCTCGTATTTCGTCCACAACTTGAGCGCGCGAGCGGCGGTCTCTGTGTAAGGCTGGTCAGGGCCATACGTGCCGCGCATGATGCGGGTTTCGCCGCCCGAAGACGCGCGCGAGTTGCCCGGACCCCAGGCGTCAAGCAGCGTGACGCGGGCTCCGCGTTCAAGAAGATGAAGGGCGGTCCAGCCGCCGAAGGCGCCGCCTCCGATGACTGCTATGTGCGTTTTGGATTTCATTGCAAATCGATTTGCCACGTGCGAGTTGAGGATACCGGGGATGGCTCGGCTGGGGAAGGGCGCGCGCAGATTCTGTTGGTAACCCCAGCCTTGCGGTCCTTGACAGGACGGTGGAGCGTTCCTAGAATCCAAGCAGGACGCGGGTTTGCGTCCAAAGCTAAGTTTCTGCATCTAAAATAGTTAGCTGGAGATTTCGTGCTGGATGTGAGCCCGGTTGATTCCTCGACACAACATGCCATCTGACCCGAATATCGGCAAGCGGGAACGCGAAGTTCTGACGGCGATCGTGGAGACTTTTATTTCCACGGGCGAGCCCGTCGGTTCGCGCACGCTGGCGCGGTCGAACCGCGAGGGCCTGAGTCCGGCTTCGATTCGCAACGTGATGGCCGACTTGTCGGACGCCGGATTTCTGGAGCAGACGCATGCCTCCTCGGGACGCGTTCCGACCACCGATGCATACCGGTATTACGTGGAGCAGATTACGGGAACGGCGCGCTTGGCGCCGCAGGAAGAGAGCTTGATTTCTGACTCGCTGGCAGGCATTACCGATGTGCCGGAGTTCATGGAGCGCACCTCGCATGTGTTGTCCCTGATTTCACGCAACGTAGGCGTGACCGTAGCCACCACCGGCGCCAAGAATGCGCTGGAGCATGTCTACTTCTCGCGCCTCGGCGATCAGAAAGTGCTGGCCGTGCTGGTGACGCGTTCCGGCGTAGTGCGCGATCGTGTGTTGAAGCTGGATTTGCCGCAGGCGGAACTGGACCTTGCGGCGCGGTACATCAACGAGAATTTTCGCGGCTGGACGATGGAATCGATGCGCGTCGAGCTGGGACGCAGGATTGAGCAGGAACGCAGCGAGTACGATCGCCTGATGAATTCGATCGAGCAACTCTTCAAGCAGGGCGCGCTTGCTGCCGACCCTGGTGCGCAGGTGGTTTTCGTGGAAGGCGCAGCCAACCTGGTGACGGGTCAGGAAGATCGCAAACGTCTGCAGGAGATGCTGAAGACTCTCGAAGAGAAAGAAAAAGTCGCGCAGCTTCTCGGCGCTTATCTTGACGTGAAGCAGGAAGCCGTGAGGGTGGTGATTGGGCTGGATGATGCGCTGCCCTCCATGCAGAACTTCGTGCTGATCGGAGCGCCGGCGCGGTCGGGAAGCGATATGTTCGGATCGCTGGCGGTGATTGGCCCGACCCGCATGGATTATCAGCACACGATGACCGCCGTGTCCTACATTGCGCGGCTCTTTGACAAAATTTTGAATGAATCGGAGTAATCAGTTGTATGAGCAAAGTGAACGGAAAATCAGAAGCGAAGAATGCAGGGCTGGATTTGGATCACGAACTACCGGCTGGCGACGGAGATGAGGCCACAACCGAGGTCAGGGGTGGCGAATCCTCTGTCTCAGAGTCTGAAATCCAGAAACTAAAAGCCGAGCGCG
>JBAWCJ010000194.1:0-2751 GCA_049590215.1 Candidatus Sulfotelmatobacter sp.
ATCTCGCCTTCAAAGTTTCCGGCGAGGGCGCACTCGAAGACCCCCAGGAAGCCGGCGCTCAAGGCCAGGGACAGGGACAAGGTCAAAGCCCGGAAGGCGCACAGACCAGCCCCGGCGCCCAGGCCACCGACCGCCCCGGCGGCGGACTCGGCCCACCCATCGACGCTCCCGACCCGCTGCAGAAATACCGCTGGTGGATACTTTTCGGCATCGCTTTCACCTTGATCCTCGGCGGAGTCTACGTAGCCGTGCGCCAGCAGTCCGCAGCCCGCGCTCTAGCCCGCCAAACGCCCGGTTCTTCCGCGTCGGCAACAATGATGGAAGACGATTACGCTCCCGCTGAAGCGAACACCCGGGCCCGCCCCACCTCCATGCTGCTCGAAGGATTAAAAGAAGAACTCTTCCAACTGGAAGTCGAACGCCGCCAAGGCCAAATCTCGCAAGCAGAATACGAGAAGGCCAAGTCCGCCCTCGATCAAACCCTGGAGCGAGCCCTGAAACGCGAAGCCCAAAAAGCGTAAACTCCATTCGCTCTGTCATCCTGAGCCCCGCGCGCTCCTCCGAGGCCAGGAGCTACCACGCGAGGGACCTATGTATTTCGCCGGGGGCGCTGCACAGGCCCCTCGTTTCAAGCCGACCAAATGCTGTCTAATAAGTTATGGCCTACACCTGGTTCATACTCCTGCTAGCAATCGCGGTAACAGCTTTCCTGTTGCTCCTGTCCTACGGCACGTCCCTGGGCAAGGCGATCCACGATCGCCTGCCCGACCGCCCACACCGCCGTCTCTTCGTGGCTTCCGTAAGCTTCTTTCTGACGTTCGCCGGAGTCCGCGCGGTAGTCTTCGCCGTCCTGCATCACATTCCGCCATTCCATTTCATCGAGAAGGGAGGCCGTCACATTCATCACCTGGTCTTCGGCATAACCATCCTGCTGGGCGTGGGCTACGGATGGCTGGCCGACATCGGTACCGGCGAGGACGATTCGTCCCTATTCTTGAGCCGCCTGATGTCCGTCCTCTACGGCGTAGGCGCAGCCCTGACGCTGGATGAATTCGCTCTCTGGCTAAACCTGAAAGACGTCTACTGGTCCCCCGAAGGCCGCTCCAGCATCGACGCCGTAATTCTCTTCGGAGCACTGCTGGCAGCAGGCACTTGGGGCTTCCCGTTGTTCAAACGCCGCCCCAAGAAAAAGCTCGTGTAGAGCGGGCGCTTCAGCACTGTGACATGTGACCTTGCCCTCCACAGCCGGTTTCGCCGATGATCGCCGGGAGGAAGCTGCGGGATCGTTCGCACAGCAAGACAGGAACTATCATGTTTTCAAGATTTTGCCCGCAAGCGATTGATTCGAAGAGATCAGTCCACAATTTCGCGCTAACACCATGATTCCAATAGATCGAGGGGGAGGGGGGTATATCTCGGTCGAAAGCAAATTCCCAGAACGGACCGAACTGCATCTCCCGGCAAGGCGTAACATCAAATAGGTGAGATCCAATTATGGGAAACACTTTCAAGACCGCGTTTCTGCTGACCGCTCTTACGCTCCTGCTGATGTTCTTCGGCCGCTATTTCGGCGGGGAGAATGGGATGCTGCTGGCGCTGGCCTTCGCCGCGGTGATGAACTTCATCGCCTATTTCTACTCTGACAAGATTGCGCTCGCGATGTACCGCGCCCAGCCGGTCACCCGCGAGCAACTGCCGCGCGCCTATGAGATCGTCGAGCGCCTCACCCAGAAAATCGGCATCCCCATGCCGAAGATTTATGTAATCCCGACCGAATCGCCGAATGCCTTTGCCACAGGGCGCAACCCCAGCCACGCCTCAGTGGCCGTGACCCACGGAATTTTGGGTTTACTGACGGACGAAGAACTGGAAGGCGTGCTGGCCCACGAACTGGGCCATGTAAATAACCGCGACATACTGATCAGCTCCGTAGCCGCCACCATCGCAGGTGCGATCACTATGCTGGCCAGCATTGGACGCTTCGCCTTGATTTTCGGCGGCATGGGCGGAGGCGACCGTGACCGCCGCGGCGGAGGCCTCTCAGCATTGTTCATGCTGATCGTTGCGCCTATCGCCGCCACCCTGATTCAGCTCGCCGTGTCGCGTTCGCGCGAGTACCAGGCCGACGCCACCGGCGCCCACTTCACCGGCAATCCCTACGCCCTGGCCAGCGCCCTGCAGAAGCTCGACGCCTACTCGCGCCGCATGCCCATGCAGGCCACGCCCTCGACGGCACACCTGTTCATCATCCAGCCGCTCCTCGGCGTGAACTTTGGAAATTTATTCTCCACTCATCCCCCGATCGCCAAGCGCATCGAGCGCCTAACGGGACGCCCGGCAGAGTTCATGCAGTAAAACAGCTTCTAGCTGCTATTCCTAGCTTCCAGCTTGAATCCGCTGCAAGCTTTGCTTAACGCTTGCGTTCTCAAAGAGACGAGTAGCCGGTCGCTGGCTGCAATCTCATAAAATAGTTTCGGGAAGGGCACGACTTCAGTCGTGCCGTACAGAGGCAACAAAGATGCCGGCTTTAGCCGCTGAGGGACCCGACGTCAGTCGCTAGTGAAGCTGAAGTCCAGTGACATCGGTAACTCCGCCTCCGCGACGCCAGCTAGTAAAATCCAAACAATGTCCCCAGAGACCGCAATTGCCGTATCCCACAAGGCTGCCGAACTGGAAAAAGCTCTTCGCCGCGTGATCCGCGGCAAAGACGACGTCGTGCGGCTAGCGCTGGTCAGCATCTTCGCCCGCGGA
>JBAWCJ010000195.1:0-3156 GCA_049590215.1 Candidatus Sulfotelmatobacter sp.
GGACTGAATCAGTCAGCTTTTACCGTTTCAACCAGTAAGTTTTTCAACAGAATCGGCCCGTAGCGACGTTTCGCTGCGATGCAAAGCCATGTCCGGTCTTGGAGCAACAGCCGACATCGGGCGGCGCTATGGGCTCGATGGGTCGGTAGCTTTTGACCCTGGTTGTGTGAAAACGCGGCGGCTCAATTGATTCTCGCGATATGATTCCCGCGCGATTGGCGGAGGAATCGGATGAGGCGCTTCGTTGAGGGCACGGATCGTGGGCAGAGCACGCTGTTTCCGGAATGCCTGGAAGACTGGATCGACGAGAATAATCCCGTTCGGGTCATCGACGTCTTTGTCGGCGGCCTGGGCCTGGCGGAGCTGGGATTTGACAGGGTCGCTCCCGAAGCAACCGGGCGCCCTTCGTATCATCCGTCAGTGCTGCTGAAGCTCTACATTTACGGCTATCTCAATCGGGTTCAGTCGAGCCGCCGGCTTGAGCGAGAGGCTGGCCGCAATGTTGAGGTCATGTGGCTGACGGGGCGGCTTGTTCCCGATCACAAGACGATTGCCGACTTCCGCAAGGACAACGGCTGGGCCATCCGTCAGGTCTGCGCCCGGTTCATTATGCTGTGCCGAACTCTGGGTCTATTCGCGGATGTCAGCGTTGCAATTGATGGCAGCAAGTTCAAGGCGGTGAACAATCGCGACAAGAACTTCACCCGGGCGAAGATGGAGCGGCGCATGGCACAGATCGAGGAGAGTGTCGCGCGCTATTTGCAGCAGCTCGACACCGCCGACCGCCAGGAACCGTCCGAAGCGCTCAAGATCAAGGCGAGCCACCTCAAAGAGAAGATCGAGAAGCTAAAGCAGGAGATGCTGCGTCTCGCGACTCTCAAGGTAGAAATGCTCGCCACACCGGACCAACAGATCTCGTTGACGGACCCCGATTCCCGCTCGATGGCGACCAGCGGCCGCGGCTCTGGCGTCGTGGGCTACAACGTACAGGTTGCCGTCGAAACCAAGCATCATCTGATCGTGACGCATGAGGTGACCAACGAGGGATCCGATCGGTCTCAGCTCTCAGCCATGGCCAGGCAGGCGAAGGCAACGCTGAACGTGGAGAAGCTCGACGCCGTTGCAGACCGCGGCTACTTCAACGGCGAAGAGATCCTGGCGTGCGAGGAAGCTGGCATCACTGTCACACTGCCAAAGCCGATGACCTCAAACTCAAAGGCGGAAGGGCGCTTCGGCAAGCAGGACTTCCGCTACGTTGCTGAGGCGGATGTTTACGTGTGTCCCGCCGGCGAACGGCTCGCCTACAACTACACGACCGAGGACAAAGGCTTAGTCGTGCACCGCTACGTGACCAACGCCTGCCGGCACTGCGCCATCAAGCACAACTGCACCAAGGGCAAGGAGCGACGAATCTCCCGATGGGAGCATGAGCACGTTATCGATGCGGTGCAACGCCGACTCGATGAGCATCCGGAGAAGATGCGTCAACGGCGCGAGACGGTCGAGCATCCCTTCGGCACAATCAAGGCGCGGATGGGAGCAACCCACTTCCTGATGAAGACGCTGCCACGGGTAGCCAGCGAGATGGCGCTGCACGTACTGGCCTACAATCTCACTCGCGTCATGAACATCATGGGTGTTCGACCGCTCATGGCGGCGATGACGGCATAGTATCAATCCGGAAAATGAACGCGCCTCACCAATTTCGACGACCTTGGGTCGCCTCTCCCCAGCCGTTTCTACACAACCAAGACCCTGAGCCGACGTGTGCAATGCGCTCCGTTACGCCGGTAAGGCTTCGACGATGCCCACTCCGGCTTTGGTCGGCACAACCTGCGTGAGCCGGAACCCAGCCTTCTCAAGCAATTCGCGGTACTCCGGTTCGGTCCGTTCCTGACCGCCGGAGATTGCAAGCATGGTCATATCGCGCATCTTGCCAGGGTGCGGCGTGTTGCCGGTAGGCAGCACCGCCTCGATGATGAGCAAGCGGCTATTCGGGTTGATGGTGCGGCGACAGATGCCAAGTATTGTCAGGCACTGAGCCTCGCTCCAATCGTGGATGACGTGAGAGAGCAAATAAACACCGTTGGCGACGGGAATACGCTCAAAAAAGCTGCCGGATTCGATGGCAATTCGGTCCGTCAAACCGCGCGCCTTGATCAGCGCCGGCGCATCAGCAACGACATGCGGCAAGTCGAAAAGTATGCCGCGCGGTTCGCGATGGTGGCTCAGGATCGCGGCGAGCAAATTGCCCGTCGCACCGCCAATGTCGACCACGGTCTCGGCTTGTGAGAAGTCATAGGCGTCTGCGACAGTCTCGGGTTCCGCGGCGTGAAAGCCGGCCATCGTCTCGCTGAACATCGATGCCTCGACCGGATGCTTTGCCAGCCATTCGAACACCGGCATACCGAAGACCTTTTCAAATGACGGCTTCCCGGTCTTGATCGAATAATGCAATTCGCCAAATGGCTTTGTGAACAAGCCGCCTGCCAAGGTGAGGACGCTCGAACGGATTGAGCCAGGCGTACCGGTCCTGAGCGCCTCGCCGAGCGGTGTTAAGGAGAACCGGTGATCGGAGCACTCGGTGAAAAGTCCCATTCCGGCGAGTGTCCGCATAAAGCGGTACAGCGCAGGCCTATAATCGCCGGTTGTTTCGGCGAGTTCGTCAGCGGTCCTCGGTGCCTCGGCCAAGCGGTCGGCCAAGTTCATTTCGGCCGCAATGTAGACAAGGCTTGAGACCCTATACGCTATAGCCATTTGGATTAATTGAGCTTGCGGTGTTTGTTGCTCAGTTTTCGCGGGAGCGATATCAGGCACGACAGATTTCTCCTCGTGATCAATAATCCTGAGGCTGCTTGCCGCTCGTACAAAAGGAACCGGATACAAACCGTCCTTATGCTGCTCGCCTGCACACGCGAGCGGTGTGCTGTGCGTCACAGCGCGCGTGCGCGAACGCCGAAGCCGCGCAGCAAATCAAGCTATTCCCTTTGCTCGCCCGCCGAAGGCAGTAGCGCTGGTGGACTCGCGGAAATTCGGCATATCCCGCTGGCAGCTCTCTAGTTAAATTCTGTCTTTATCAGTGGCATTTGACAAGACCATGATGTCGGCTCATGGCCCTTAGCGTCGCTTCGCTGCGCCGAACAATAATGTCGCTAT
>JBAWCJ010000196.1:0-30820 GCA_049590215.1 Candidatus Sulfotelmatobacter sp.
AGCACCACCAGCAGCGCAACAGCTCGAGCCTCGCCCCAAAGAAGCTTCATCGCGATTCCCAATTCTACTTCACGCCCAACCGCAGAATCCGGTCCGCGTCCGGAAAGAAAAAGAAGTACATGATCACGAAGCAGCCGCTCACCGCGAACACCAGCAACCAGCGCATGATCGCTTTCTCAAACTTCAAGTGCATGAAGTAGGCAATGATCAACGCCGACTTGATGATCGACAACACCAGCAGCACTTCCAGCATGCGCACCGGCTCGAATATCTGCCGGTAACCGAGCCACACTTCCACCCCGGTCAAAAACAGCAACGCCCCCCAAACCCAGAAATACTGCCCTTTGCTATCGTCGTGCGCAGCCACATCGTGCATCGTGTTCCCCTCCACGTTGTCATCCTGAGCGCGTTCTTTGCGCGAAGGACCTATGCAACTTGCCTGCACCACCCCACTGCTGTAGTTTCCATCGCCGCCGCAAGCGAACTAAATCTTGGTCGACATCAAATACACCAGCGGGAAAATAAACATCCAAACCAAATCCACAAAGTGCCAATACAGCCCCGCGACTTCCACATCGTGCGCATCGTAAACCTTCGGCTTCAGAAATAGGATCACGCCTGCGACGATCAGGCCAACCAACAACGCGTTAACTAAGTAATGAAAAACGTTGTCCGACGGAATCAGAAGAAATCCTGCCAGCCACAGCCCTCCCAGAATCGGTAAAAACCACTTGCGCAGCGCCACCACGCCCAGGTAGATCACGCCGATGGTCACGTGCAGCATATGCATCGCAGTCAGCCCAAAGAACGTCGCCGCGAATTGCGGCACGCCAGTGGAGATCTTCGCGTACTCGGAATCCAGCTGCCCTGCAGGCTTCGGAAACGCCGGCAAACTCAACCCTTCGTGGATCAAATGAGTCCATTCCTTCGCGTGCAGAATGATGAAGGCCGTTCCAAACGCCATCGTGGCCAGCAGCCACAGCCGCGTCCAAACCCGGTCGGCACGCTGCGCCGCAAACACGCCCAGCACCATGGTCAGAGAACTCGACAGCAGGCAGGCGGTCATCACCGTTGCGTTGATGATGCTTTCCTTGCCAAACGGTGTTGGCCATGCGGTATAGATGCGGTTGTAGCTGAAGGCAAACAGCAGCGCTCCGAACGTCAGCGAGTCCGAGGCCAGAAACAACCACATCCCAACCTTCTTCGAATAAGCCCCGAACAGCGGCGCTTCATATTCCCCGGAAACTCCGTGCTGCACAGCAGCGGCGTCAGCCATCCTCTCGTTTCCCCTTTCCCTTATCGTACAAACGCTAGCAGTGCGAAAACGTAAATCCACAACACCGCCATGAAATGCCAATACCAGGCCGCAACATCCACCACGATCCGCCGGTCTTCGATCGGCCTATGCAGCAGGGAAGTGATGCCCGCCCACGACAAGGCAATGATCCCTCCCAGCAGATGTACCGCGTGCGCGGCCGTGAACAGATAAACGAACGAACTGTCCGGATTCGTGCTGACAAAAAATCCCCGGCTTCTTAGGTCAGCCCATGCAATCCCCTGTCCCACCAGAAATGCCAAACCGAGAATCACCGTCACGCCCAGCCAGGGAAAATTTCGTTCGTTCCCCAGAGAAACGCCTGGGATCGACCGCACTGGAGCCAGTGCCGCGCGCCGTGCAATTCCGCGCCGAGCGCCCTCCATGGTCAAACTGCTGATGAGCAGGACTGCAGTGTTGATGGCCAGCAGCAACCAGGGCAACTGCACTCCGCCCCAGTCGCGAAAGTAAGTGCGGCTCGCGTCGTCAAACGTCGGCAAGCCCCGCCGCACGATCAATGCACTGGTCAGCGAAACAAAGACCATGCAGATGGTCGCGATGGCGCAGATCATTCCCAGCCGCGCCCGCCGCAACCGCACTCCGTAATTCGGAGAGCCATCTCCGCGGCCCTCATCGCCGCCGCCACCCAAAGGCGGCGCTGGCGGCTGCTGGCCGTGCCCCACTTGATCAATCGGACGGGTTGGAGTGTAAGTCGCCACGAATACTAAGCCGCTTCAGTGCCCCGCCGGAACGCTCACCGGGTCCGTCTGCATTACATAATCCTTAGCCGCGCCCGGAACTCCATACTCGTAAGGACCGTGATAAACCACCGGGGTCACGCCACCGAAGTTGTCATGCGGAGGAGGTGTCGCGGTCGTCCACTCCAACGTAGTAGCCTCCCACGGATTGTCGCTAGCCTTCGGCCCTTTGAACATGCTCCAGAACAGATTGATCACAAAAATAAACTGCGCCGTAATCGTAATAATCGCCGCGTAGGTCATGAACTGATGTATCGGCATCAGCTTCGTCAGATACGCCACTTCCGTGTATTGCGAGTACCGCCGCGTCCCTCCGGCAATGCCCAGATAATGCATCGGCATGAAGATCGCGTAGGTTCCAATCAGCGTGATGAAGAAGTGCACTCGTCCCCAGGTTTCGTTCATCATCCGCCCAAACATCTTCGGGAACCAGTAATAAGTCGCCGCAAACATTCCGAAGATGGCAGCCACTCCCATGATCAGGTGGAAGTGACCGACCACGAAATAAGTGTCGTGCAATTGAATGTCGAGCACCGGCTGCGCCAGGAACGGCCCGCTCAATCCACCGGAGACGAAGAGGGAAACGAACCCGATGGCATACAGCATCGGAGTCTGGAAGCGAATCCGCGCCTTGTGCATCGTTCCCAGCCAGTTAAATGTCTTAATAGCCGAGGGCACGCCGATGCACATGGTCAGCAGCGAAAAAGCAAACGCGGAATACGGGCTCATGCCGCTCATGAACATGTGATGGCCCCAAACCATAAATCCGAGAAAGCCAATCGCGAGCATGGCATACACCATCGCTTTGTAGCCAAAGATCGGCTTGCGCGAGAACGTCGAGAGAATCTGCGAGGTCACGCCCATGCCCGGCAGAATCGCGATGTACACCTCAGGGTGCCCGAAGAACCAGAACAGATGCTGCCACAGCAAAGGCGAGCCGCCCTTGTGCTGCATGATCTGTCCATTCACCACCACCAGCGGCACATAAAAACTCGTGCCCAGGTTGCGATCCATCAGCAACAAGATCCCCGCCGAGAGCAGCACGCCGAACGCTAGCAGTCCAAGAATCGCCGTGATGAACCACGACCACACGGTCAACGGCATACGCATCATGGTCATGCCCTTGGCCCGCATGTCCAGCGTGGTTGTCAGGAAATTCAAAGCCCCCATCAGCGAGGCCAAACAGAAAATCGCAATGCTCGTAATCCACAGATCGGCGCCCAATCCTTCACCTGGACCGGCGCTTTGCACCGCACTCAAGGGCGGATATCCCGTCCACCCATGCAGCGGAGCTCCACCCGTAACAAAGAATGCCGCGATAATCACGACGAAGCCGACGAAGGTCGTCCAGAACGAAAGCATGTTCAGCACCGGAAACGCCATATCCGGCGCTCCAATCTGAATGGGCAGAAAGTAATTGCCAAAACCGCCCTGCGGCGCCGTGGTCAGCACGAAGAACACCATGATGGTTCCATGCATGGTGAGCAGGCTGAGATAAGTTTCCGGCTTGATCTCGCCCACCAGAGGCAGCACGGCGTTTGGCCACACCAGATGGATCCTCATCAGCAGCGACAGGAACATCCCCACAAAAACTGCCGTGAGCGCCAGAAAGAAATACTGCATTCCGATCACTTTGTGATCGAGGCTGAAGATGTACTTGCGAATAAAACCCTGAGGAGCGTGCGCGTGCGGGTTCTCCATGGCAACCATTTATTGTTTCTCCGCCTCCCGTGCCGCCAGCCACTTTTCGAAATCTTCCGGGCTGACAACGTGTACCATGCCGTGCATTTTGTAGTGACCCAGGCCGCAGAGTTCGGCGCACGCAATTTCATACTCGCCAATCGCGGTCGGCGTGAAGTGCATGTGAATGTTGAGTCCAGGCACCGCATCCTGCTTGAAGCGCAGCGAAGGCACAAAGAAGCTGTGGATCACGTCAACGGACCGCAAACTCAAATCGACCTGGCGACCCACCGGAACATACATCGTGCCCGTCACCACATCGTCTTTCGCCGCCGGATCTGAGGTGTCGAGCCCCACCGCAGCCTCACCACCCGCTGAGGGATCCATCAGCTTAGGGCTCGTCGCGCCATATTTTCCGTCCGGTCCCGGATAGCGGAAATACCACGCGAACTGCATCCCGGTAACCTCCACCTGAACCGCACCCGGCCCCGCCGGATCCCAGCGCTGCGCCGCCCACACGCTGCTGCCCATCAGGTTTAATCCGACGAACAGAATCGTGGTCAGTACGGTCCAGATGATTTCCAGCTTCACATTGCCGTGCGAATAACTCACCGGCGGCGAAGAAGGCTGCTCACGGTATCGCCACGCGAAGTAGCCCAGTGAGAGCTGAGCCGCCAGGAAAACAATGCCCATCAACACCAGCGTGAGGGCGAATTGTCCGTCGATGAACCCCGCCGCCGCCGAAGCTCCAACCGGCAGCCACCAGGTTTTCGCCACAAAAAAGTAAGTGCTGGTCAGAGTGATCAGCCAGATGACGACCAGTAACGCGAGGCCCATTCCCCAGTCCTCCCAGCGAGAGCAACAGTCGGCGGCGAGTTTACCACAGCCGCTTGAGGATATCGCAACCGAGTTATGAAGCAGTGTGCCAAAACGGTTATGGGGACAGTCGCCGTCGAATGTCCAATCGAGCGAAGGCGATAGTTCTCACGCCGGAATTAAATCGGTAAACACAAACTGATCACGCACAATCGTCTCGCCCATCGAAACCGGCACAGCCGCATTCAGCATCGGCCCCGCATAAACAAACGAATGAAATTCCCCGCGTTCGCCACAGGGGTCCACTCTCTCCGGCAACGCGGCCAGCAATTCTTCATCAAACTCACGGCCGGCAAACGAGCGATTAAGTTTTCCCGTATCGATGCAAGTCAACTTCGCCCGCGTGCCCGATGCGATCATTTCCTCCGCCAAAGCACGGGTCGGCAACCCCCACACCGGAAACAGCGGCTCCAGTCCCGTACCTTTCATCTGTTTTTCCCGGTAAGCGCGCACATCTTCGAGGAACAGATCACCGAACGCCACCCCTTCAATCCCTTCAGCCACCGCGCGGGAGCAGGTCTGAGCCATCAACATCTCATACTGTTCATTCGAGCAAGGCCAGGGCAGCGGCACCGCCCACAGCGGAAGCCCCGCGGCGGCAGCCTGGCGCTCCACCAACTCCCGTCGCACCGCATGCATCGCGACGCGGTCAGCTTCTTCGTTGAAGGTAGTCAGCAGTCCGACAACCTCATACTCACCACGCTGCCGCAGCACATGCAGACTCCAGGCGCTGTCCTTCCCGCTACTCCAAGATAAGAGAATGCGTTTCATGCTCTAGTATCCCCTTAGCGCTGTCATCCTGAGCGGAGCAAGGGCTTGCGCGCACAGCGCAAGCTATCGTGTAGTCGAAAGCCTGCCCTACGCGAAGCCGAAGGGGACCCCTTGCACCCTTGCCTTGCCTCCGGCTTCGAAAGGCGTTTCTACCACATCGCCGTGCCTTTTCCGCATTCGGCGGAGCCGTTCCAGCGTCCCTGAGAAGTCCCGCAGGTTAAAATCATTCTCATGCTAGCCAAGTCTCAAGGCCACGACACCCGCTACGTCAAGATGCAAAAGAACAACTGCTTCGTCTGCGGCATGAACAATCCCGACGGCATGCGCCTCAAGTTTACCCTCGACGAAGAACGCCAAACCTTCATCTGCCGCTTCCGCCTGGGCAAGCGCTACACCGGACCCCCCGGCCACTGCCACGGCGGCATCATCGCCTGCATCCTCGACGACGCCATGGGCAAGGTGAACAAGCTCCACCACGTAATCGCCCTGACCCGCGAAATGACGATCGACTACCTGAAGCCAGTCCCGCTGCACCAGCCCCTGCGCGTAGAAGGCCGCGAAGTCAAGGTGCTAGGCCGCACCCACATCAATGCTGCGGAAATCCTGAACGAAAAGGATGAAGTCCTGGCCCGCAGCCGCGGAACCTTCATCGCCATCGACCCCGCAAAAATGTTCGCCAAGTACGTAGAAAGTTAGACAGGAGCTGGAGGACACAGTGAGTGAAGCAGATGACATGTTCGTCGGTTTCCCCGCCATGCTCAACGCGGAGGACGATCCTCATCTTTGGAGATCCGTCCTCGCTGTGCTGCTCGACGAGTTCTCCTACCGGCACCCAAAGATTGAGAGGGGGACGGAATGCTTTCTGCAAATCGGAGCATGTTCTCACTGGTTTCGCCCACATCAATCTCGCTGGACTGCAGCCGGCGGCTTTGCGTGGCCGATTGGATACCTGGGTGGGGACGGGTTCCTCCACCACGGCCTGCCAGAGCTTGATTGGTCGGTAACGTTCCAAATGGTGAAAGGGAGCTGGCGGCCGGTAGGCAAGTTTTCCGGGAAGAGAAAGCTATTGGTGCGCGTGGCGATTCCAGCGAGGTCCACAAGGCACAAGCAGGCTGCGATCCACACGCTTTGGCAGCCCGCGAAAAAGTGATTTTTTACGGGTTTCGCAATCTGGAAAACGGATGGCAATGCGTTGCGAACTCTGAGGAACTGGTTTCTGCGGCAAGGGCAAAAGGCATCCAGCGTAAGTCCAAAACACGCACTCGGCGAAGGTCAACCTAAACAGACCTTTGCCTGCTTGCCGCGATCTGACGGAGGGGTACCGCGAATCCCAAACGCGCTGTAAAATAACAAGAGCTTCGCCGCAGCCCGAAAGCCGAAGCCGCACTCAGAAAAGAGCCCACCTATGTCCCAGAACAACGGCACCAACACCAGTCTCCGCCTGAAAACCGGCCTAGCCGAAATGCTAAAGGGCGGCGTGATTATGGACGTGACCAACGCCGAGCAGGCCTCCATCGCCGAAAAGGCCGGAGCTGTGGCGGTTATGGCGCTGGAGCGCGTTCCGGCGCAGATCCGCGCTGAGGGCGGGGTTGCGCGCATGGCCTCGCCTAAAAAGATTCGCGAGATCATGGCCGAGGTTTCCATCCCGGTTATGGCCAAGTGCCGCATCGGACATTTTGCCGAGGCGCAGATTTTGCAGGAACTCGGTGTCGACTACATTGACGAATCCGAAGTGCTCACTCCTGCCGATGAGGCTCACCACGTCGACAAGCATGCCTTCAAGGTTCCATTCGTTTGCGGCGCGCGCAATCTGGGCGAGGCCCTGCGCCGTATCGCTGAAGGCGCGGCCATGATCCGCACCAAGGGTGAGGCTGGCACCGGCGACGTAGTCCACGCCGTCAAGCACATTCGCCAGATTGTGCAGGAAATGAAAATCCTTACCGTGCTGGGCGAAGAAGAACTCTACACCAAAGCCAAAGAACACGGCGCGCCTTACGAATTGATCAAGATGGTCGCGAAAGCAGGGAAGCTGCCCGTGCCCAATTTCTCTGCCGGAGGCATCGCCACTCCTGCCGACGCGAGCCTGGTCATGCAGCTCGGCGCCGAAGCCGTCTTCGTTGGCAGCGGCATCTTCATGAAAGACTCGACGAACTTCGCCGATCCCGTGGAAGCCGAAAAACGTGCCCGCGCCATCGTCAAGGCCGCCACGCACTTCAACGACCCTAAAGTATTACTTGAAGTCAGCGAGGATCTGGCGGGGGCGATGAAGGGGCTGGCCGTGGCGGGACTGGACGAAGCCCACATGCTGCAAACCAGGGGTTGGTAGCCGACTGAGGCTGCCCCAGCGTTCGCGCTCGAAGGGTGGGACTTCCAAGTCGCGCCTAAGTCTCCAGCCAGTTGATGTTATCAATCATTGACAATCTTTGCCATGAGTGCTATTTCTTTCGGATGCCTATAAATGTCAACCTCACTCCCGAACTCGAAGGCTTAATCCGTCAGAAGGTTTCCTCCGGACGCTATAACTCGGCCAGCGAGGTGGTGCGTGAGGCGCTGCGCCTAATGGAGGCGGAGGATCAACTGCGCGCTGCAAAGCTGGATCAGCTGCGGCATGACATTCAGGAAGGCTTACGCAGCGGGCCGGCGCGTCCCTGGAGTGTTTCTGAGTTGAAACGTGAAGGACGCAAGCGGCTCGCGGCCCGCACCGGCTCCGGCCGCAAATAATGCCCAGCGTAGTCATACGCCCAAGAGCGTTCGTCGATCTTGCCGACATTTGGGCCTTCATCGCGAAAGACAGTGTGAAGCACGCCGATAGATTCGCCGCGTTGATTGACAGTCAATTTGGCTCCCTAGCTCGTCGACCCCACATGGGTCGGAGCCGACCGGAATTGGCGACCGACCTCCGCAGCTTCCCCGTCGGCCGCTACGTCATCTTCTACGTGCCGACTCCTAAGGGAGTGGAGATCGTCCGGGTTCTGCACGGCGCACGGGACATCGAGTCAGTCCTGCACGACGAAGAATAGGGGGCTGGCCCACCTCTGATTCCTTATTGCCTGTGTATGGGATCCCCTTTCACTCAGCCCTCGGGCGAACGCTGTATTGCGCCTTCTCAGGCCGGGGCCGAAAATTGGATGAGATATCCATCGGCCTAACTTACGTTTCAGAAGCGATGTCGCGCCGCTTTGTGATGGCTGATGAATAGGAGGTTCTTTATGCGACATTTACTGTTGTTTTCGGCGCTGCTGCTTGCGATGTCATGGGCTGCAGCGCAAACTCCTGCGAGCCAGGGAACGAGCGGGAACACGGGCCAGGAGACCGTCAAAGGTTGTTTGAGCAGCTCCGGCGGAAACTACATGCTGACCGAAAAAAACGGCAAGACTTTCCAGTTGACCGGAGACACCTCGAAGTTGAGCGAGCATGTCGGCCACGAAATTAAGGTGACCGGCACTGAAGGTTCGGCCCCGGCATCGTCGAACGGCGCGATGAGCGAAGCCAATCCAACGCTTGAGGTCAGCACCTTCAAACATATTTCGAAGACTTGTGAGGGCGCCAGCGCCTCGCACTAGCTACTCGAAGTCGCAACTCGTAACTCGTCACAAACCGAGCCCCATTTCGCGCGCTGGCGAGGAGTGGGGCTTTCTCTTGCCAGCCGCCGCTACTTCGTGGGCAGAAACTCAATCTTCACGTCGTGGCTGGCGGGCTTAAAGTCGAAATCGGCGGTCACGAACACGCGGTCGCTTGATTCTGCCGCTAATTCCACGCCAAAAGCGTCCACATAAGGGACCTGGCGTTTCACCTTGATCAGCGCCGCGCGCACCGCTCGCTCTCCATCCGCCGGAACCAGTTCAAACCCAAATGCGCTGAGCCGGGAGAGCACCAACTCCATCGCATTCCGGCCGTGAGCCTTGCAGGTGATGCCTGCAACCTCGCCCCAATGAGGGGCCGCAATCATCGCCGCGCACCTTCCCGCCAGATGAGACTTGATGATCTCGGCCACGCGTGCCGCGCCCACGTCGTCGTCGAGGTAGCGCAGGATCGCGCTGGAATCGAGGACGTAGGTTACCATTTATTCTTTTCCCGACGCCGCTCGCGCTTCAGTTCTTCGGAGAGGGAAGGCTTGCCGGAAAAAAGCCCGCGCGTCCTGTCCACCAGCTCTTCCGACACTGGTTCGAGGACGATGCGCGATCCTTCTTGCGTGACTGCAATGCGGGTCCCAGGCTTGATTCCGAGCAACTCCCGCATCTCCGAAGGAATCACGAATTGTCCTTTTGTGCTTACTGAAGTAATCTGTCGGATCATGCTTACATTGTAGCATGGGGTAAGACGTGGGAGAGAGCAACTGCAGACGCCCTCTCATGCCTCCCAAAGGGAAGTGAACCCTTCGGCTACGCTCAGGGCAGGCTATGGGGCACCCCGGCGGTATTCTGTAAGTTCTGTTGAGGAAACTCCCTGCGGCTTCAATGGGTGATCGCCAGGGTCCATGGGTCCTTCGACTGCTCAGGATGACAAAATTTTGGACGCGTATTCCCAAGGTGCTCCTTAGCTATCCCTTGCCCTCGTAAGCGCGCGTCAACCCCTCGACATCAATCTTCACCATCTTCATCATGGCCTTCAGCACGCGCTGCGATTTCTCCGGATCTTTGTCTCCAAGCAATTCGCCGAGCGCTTTGGGAATAATCTGCCAGGAAACTCCAAACTTGTCTGTCAGCCAGCCGCATTGCATGAATGCTCCACCTGCGGAGAGCTTCTCCCATAGCTCATCTACTTCCTGCTGGGTTTCACAATCCACAAAAAACGAAATCGCCGGCGTGAACTTGAAATACGGACCACCGTTCAGCGCCATGAACTCTTGTCCCTCGAGCTGGAATCTCACCGTCATCACCGACCCCTTAGGCCCCGGTCCGGCGTCACCATAGCGCTGAATCTCTCCCATCTTCGAATTCTTGAAGATGGACGTATAAAAGTTGACAGCCTCTTCCGCATTGTTATCGAACCACAAGAACGGCGTGATCTTCTGCATGGACCATTCTCCTTCAACCAATATTATCTGGCGTCGTGATCCTTTTAAAATCAAGTGAAGCCGCGTTGGCCGAATGCGGCTGGGTACGCTAAAAATATCGCGAGACCTATTCCAGTTCCAGCCGACTCTATCCGCCCCTTTTTTGATCTCCTCCCGGATGTCGGCCCGCCTGCTGCGAGGTGAGCAAAATGCAGAGAACCATAAACACAGCGATCGCCAAAGACGAAGCGATACGGCTGAGATTGAGCCCGCCGTTGGCCACCGGCTTGGTGAGCGTGTCGCCCAAGGTTGCGCCCAGGGGCCGGGTTAAAATGAAGGCCGTCCAGAATAAGAGCGTGTGGGACATTTTGGTGAAGAAATAGGCCGCGGCAACCAGGGTAAGGGCTCCACTAAAAACCAGCGCTCCGCGCTCGTATCCCACGCCCGGTGTATCTGCAAGCCAGTCGCCCAGCGCCGTGCCTAGGGTATTGGAAAACAAAATCGTGATCCAGTAAAACATTTCCACTTTCGGTGCAGTGATGTCGCGGAAGGAAATCGATCCCGCCGACAGCCGCCACAAACCCAAAACCAACGCCAGTGTCGCCAACAAGATCAGCGACCCTCCCTTGTAACCAACCCCCAGCGACCGGTCCGCAAAATCCGCCATCGTGGTGCCGAGTGTCGTGGTCGCCACTATGACAGTCCAATATAAGAACCGGTGAAACGATTTCGCCTTCATCTGGGCGGTAACCGCCACGATGAAGCACAGCAGGAAAATGATCGAACTCAGCGCATACCCCAGGTTCAATGTCATGGAGAGCCCATCTCCACCCGTTTCACCCAAAGTGGTGGCGGCAATTTTAATAATCCAGAAAGCGATCGCAACCTGCGGAACCTTGCTGGCGGTGGCCCAGGCGCGATCCTGGCCGGCAGCGTCGCCCTCGTATTGAAGTGAAGAATTGTGAAGACTGAATGTGGTCGAGGTAGAGTTCATGGAACTAACAGATGCGACGATGGCTTCGAGCGATGCATCGAAGCCGTTGTCCTGACGCCTACTTTGTGTCCCGCGGTTCCGGTAAAATCAGATTCAAATGACCATCGGAGTCCTGGCCCTGCAGGGCGATTTCGACGCGCACCGCCGCCGGCTTGAAGAGCTGGGCGCTAAAGTTGTGCTCGTAAAAAAGCCCAAGCAGCTCGACGAAATCGACGGCCTGGTCATCCCCGGTGGCGAGAGCGGCACGTTCCTGAAATTGCTGGGGAATGAAGGCTTCGAAAAACTAAAAGAATTCGTTCATGCCAAGCCCACCTTCGGCACCTGCGCCGGCGCAATCCTGTTAGCCGCGGAAGTGGAAGATCCCAGGCAGGCCGGCCTGGGAGCCATCGATATCCGTATTCGCCGCAACGCCTACGGACGCCAGCTCGACAGCTCCATCCGCGAAGGCCGCTTCCTGCCGGCACAAGCAGGAGATTCGGCACTCGAAATGGTTTTCATCCGCGCCCCCAAGATTGAGCGCGTCGGCGCAGGCGTGGAAGTGATCGCGACCGAAGGAGTTGACCCGGTCGCCGTGCGGCAGGGAAGAGCGATGGCCGCGACCTTCCATCCCGAGTTGTCCGAAGATACGCGGGTGCATCAGGCCTTCTTGGATTTGGTTGCGGATGGAAAGAAGCCGTGACACGGTTATACTTGTGAATATGTCTGGGGATCCTCACAAGACTTTCTACCTCGAAACCTTCGGCTGCCAGATGAACGTGCATGACTCGGAAAAGGTCATTGGCACGCTGGTGCACGAAGGCTACCGGCAGGTGGAGACCGTCGAGCAGGCCGACTTGATTCTGTACAACACCTGCTCGATCCGGGATAAGGCGGAGCAGAAAGTCTTCCATCGGTTGGCGGACTACAAGAAGCTGCTGGCCCAGGGCAAGAAGTTTGGCGTGCTGGGCTGCGTGGCCCAGCAGGAAGGCGAAAAGATTTTCGAGCGCGCTCCGCATGTGTCGCTGGTCTGCGGATCGGCCAGCTATCGAAAGCTGCCGCAGATGCTGGCGCAACTCGAAGGCGCGAGTGTTAGAACCCGGGACTCGCGACCCGGGATTCAAGACTTAGTACGCATCACCGGCCTCGACGACCGCGAAACCGACAAATGCTTCGAAACTGAATTCACGGCGCGCACCAATCCGCATCGCGGATACATCACCATCATCGAAGGCTGCGACAAGTTCTGCGCCTACTGCGTGGTGCCGTTTACGCGCGGTAAAGAGCGCAGCCGCACTTCGGAGTCGGTGCTCGCTGAGGCGCGCCAGATGGCCGATCTGGGATACACGGAGATCCAGTTGCTAGGTCAGAACGTGAATTCGTATAAAGATCCGGCAGGGAAGCAGTCTTTCGCTGAATTGCTCGCGGCGGTGGGCGAAGTGCCAGGGATTCGGCGAGTGCGATTTACCACTTCGCATCCCCGCGATTTCGGCCGCGACATCATCGAAGCCATCGACGCCGTCCCTACCCTGTGCGATCACGTCCATCTGCCGGTGCAGAGCGGATCAGACCGCATGCTGCACGCCATGCAGCGCCTCTACACTCGCGAGCAATATCTCGAGCGCATTGCCTGGCTGAAGGCGGCGAAGCGCGAGATCAGCATTACCAGCGACGTGATCGTCGGATTCCCGGGAGAGACTGAAGCGGACTTCGAGGAAACCTTATCGTTGCTGGAGGAAGTCGGATACGATTCGGTATTTACCTTCAAATATTCTCCGCGGCCGAACACGCCGTCGCTGGCTCTGGAAGATGCGATCCCAGATGAGGAGAAAGCGCGGCGTCTGGAAGTGCTCATGGGAAAGCAAAGGGAAATCCAGATCGCGCGCTATAAGAGATATATAGGAACAGTATTAGAAGTAATGGTTGAAGGGAGAAATGAATCCCGCGGGCAGTGGATCGGCCGCACTTCGCAGAACAAGACGCTGAACTTCACCGCGCCGGAAGCGGCTGCTCCCAAGGTGGGAAGCTACGTCCCAGTGAGGGCCACAGCCAGCTTTCCCAACAGCCTGGTAGGCGAAATGGTGGTATAAAGAGGCCAAGAACGCCCGGCGGACGCCGCCAAGGAGGACACGATGGAGGTCGAGATGACGATCCGTGGACTTTTGATGGATCCAGTTAGCAATATGCCGATCGTGATCCTTAAGGATGTGGCTGGGGAGAGTGTGTTGCCCATCTGGGTGGGGGTTTACGAGGCGAATGCGATTGCTTTGGAGATGGAGAAGGTGAATACGCCGCGTCCGATGACGCATGACTTGATCAAGAACGTGCTGACTGGACTGGAGACGCAGGTGCATAAGGTTGTAGTCACCGAACTGAAGGAAGATACGTTTTATGCGGTGATCTGGCTGGAGCGCGGGGGCGAGGTGATTAGCGTGGACTCGCGTCCTTCGGATGCTCTGGCGCTGGCGCTGCGGGTGGATTGTCCGATCTTTGTGGATGAAATCGTGCTGAAGAACTCGAAGCAGGCCGCGAACATGTCAGACCGCGTTACGGCTGAGGAGCTGCGGAAATATCTGGAAGGGCTGAACGACGAAGATTTGGGGAAGTACAAGATGTAGGCTGGCGGCTCTCAGCTGTCAGCTCCTAGCAGGAACAAACTCGCTGGTGCACGCTGTGCGCCAGATCCCTATAACTTTACATAATACCTGTTATCGGACATTGCATTAGAGACCCGGACCCTAACCCTTGAGGTCGCGACGCGAGCGGGTTTTGAGTCCCGTCACGCTACCTCAGCGACAGTCGGCGGTAGGCAGCCCTACTCCTCGGAAGCTTTACACTGATGGAGCAGAGTCAGGACGGCACCGCCTCTTAGGACGACGGCAATGTCTGGCTCATGATCCAGGTTAAAATCAGCCTCGGCGATTCCCGTTATCCCTGTTCCCGTTCTAAATACGGTTGGCGCACTCAACTTTCCAGTACCATCGCCGAAAAATACGTCGACCGCGCCAGGAGGGGTGGTTGCTCCCCCTGAAACGCCGACCGCAATATCAAGCTTGCCATCTCCGTTGAAGTCTGCCACCACAGCTTGCGTACTCCCCCCACTGCTGAGGGCATAGTGGGCTGGCGGTTGAAAGCCGCCATTGCCTTTGCCCAGCAATACGATCACCGACCCTCCTGCGGTCACCACCACGAGGTCACGTTTCCCGTCCTTGTTAAGATCGGTAGTCGTCAGGAATCCTGCAGTAGGGCCAGGCGAGACGACCGGGGCACCAAATGTCCCGTCGCCTTTGCCCAGGAAAACCGCGATGCCGGATGGGGTCAGGGCCGCTATGTCCTCTTTCCCATCGTTGTTAAAGTCGTCGACCACAAAAGTCGGAAAGGAAGCGTCAACCGCCGGCTGAAAGGTTCCGTCCCCGTTTCCGAGAAGAATGCTAAATCCGTTTTGATCCGAAGCCGCAAGGTCGAACTTGCCGTCATTATTGAAGTCCGCACCCAGTACGAGGTCGTGTTGAATTCCCTGATCGAATTGCCCGCCAGCTGTGAGTATTCCCTCGCCATTGCCCAGACAGACTTGAATAGCGGGTGGGGGGTTGCCGTCAGTTTGTATGATGTTGCCTGCGACATCTAACTTCCCGTCCCCGTTAAAATCGCGAAGCGCCGCGCTCACGACGGGACACCCGCCGTCAGTCGCCCTGAAAGTACCATCTCCGAGCCCTAGCAGTATCCCTGCGCCGGGCAGAACGAGAAGGTCTGGCTTCCCGTCGTTGTTGAAATCTCCCCCGCGGATCGTGAAGGAAACGCCGAAGCTAATTCCGCCGCCGACGAAGTTCCCTCTGAAGGTTCCGTTCCCGTTGCCCGGCAAAACGCTGATTCCTCCGGCAGCATTTCCGAATGCCAAATCCACTTTCCCGTCACCGTTGAGGTCCGCAGCCAGCAATCCAACACCAGCGGGCTTGCCATCGCTAACATATGTCCGACCCGCCGTAAAGGTACCGTCCCCATTGTTCAGGGCAACGGCGATCGTCCATGGACCCTCCACAGTCTCGATCATAGCAATGTCAGGATAACCGTCTCCGTTCAGATCTTGTATCGCGAAGATCGGGTTGTTAGCCAAAGCCGAGTAAGTGCTGGTTGTTGGGAAATGACCTGAGCCATCACTAAGAAGAACAGTGCCTGGCCCCAGGAGCACGTCGGTGTAACCGTCGCCATTCAGGTCGGCTGCTTCCATCGGCCAACTGCCGGTAACGCTTGAGAGTATCGCAGCCTGGAACGTACCGTCGCCTTTGCCCAATAACACGGAAAGATTGTTCGTCGCCCCTGCGCGGCTCTCGCTACTAAAAGGGGTCCCGAAGCCTACTATGTCGAGGTTCTTGTCGCTGTTGAAATTGCCCACTGCAATGAGGGATCTTACGGCGGTGGCAGTTGTTACCGGAGAAGAAAAAGTTCCGTCCCCTTTGCCCAACATGGCCACCACGCCGGGACCGCCGAAATAGGCGAGATCAAGCTTGCCATCCCCATTGAAGTCCCCCGAGACGACAGTGACGACCGAAGGTCCGAATTGAGTCTGGATTGTGTAGGGAGAAGTCGTTTCTGTTGGCAATTGAAACGTGCCGTCGCCGTTTCCCAGCATGACACCGAATGCGGGAACGCCCGTGACGTGGTCTTTGCCGAACACGAGAACGTCGGGCTTTCCATCATTATTGAAGTCCCCAACGATGAATTGGGTGGTTTGTACGCTATCAATGCCGCTGATCGGGGAGTTTATAGGGGCAGCAAATCCGCCGGTTCCATCTCCCAGTAAAACGGTGATCTCAGCGTCCCGAATGCCCACGGTATCGATGTGGCCGTCGCGATTGACGTCTGCCTGCAAGAAAAAGCTGAGATTCACGCCATTGTCGGACTGGACGTAATTCGGGAGAAACTGCGCAGCTGAAGCGCACTTAACCACGAGCAAAATGGCCGCGACGCGAACGAAGCCTCGAAAAGCCATAACAATGACCTCCACCAAGCAAATTGTCGCGTCTTGGGGAGAGCGCGGCCTGCTTCAGACCTCGTTATTGTGGCTCGCCAATACCTAGCTGTCAACGTGAGGCCCGAGGGCTATCGCTCCGAAAATACGATTTTGGGGTGGAAGAGAGTTCCCGCTATGCGCGTGGCTATTGCGATCAGCTCGCTTTGGCCTTGGAAGACTTTTACCTGACGGGAGCGGGAGACGTCTGGAAGGTTGACGGTGCGACCGGTTCGGATGCGGGCGGCGGTGGGTTCGTCGGCGGTGACGGAGGGTAGCTGCGGCAGGAGTTGGCGCGGGTGGATGAAGAGCGCGGCTATGCCTTCGTGGTTGGGAGCAGCAGATTCCTCTGCGGCTGGCGCCGCTTCGGAATGACAAGGGTTAGCCGATGCCGCCTCGGAATGACAGTCCTTTGGTTGTCCCTCATTTCCTTGTCCCTCACTTAGTCGTCCGTCATTCATTTGTCTCTCGATCTGTTCGAGGGGGTGGGCCTGGGTGATGTCGAATTCGGCTACGGCGGTGCGGCGCAGGGATTCGAGGTGGGCGCCTGAGCCCAGGAGTCGGCCCATCTCGTGGGCCACCGAACGCATGTAGGTGCCCGAGGCTACGCGGGCGCGGAAGCGGGCGCGGTCGCCTTCTACGGCGAGGATGTTGAATTCCTTGATCTCGACCTGGACTGGACTCAGGACTACCTCTTTTTGTTTTCTTGCCAGTTTGTAAGCGGGGACGCCGTGGATCTTTTTGGCGGAGAATGGCGGCGGGACTTGTTCGATTACGCCTTTAAATCCCGCAGCTAGTTTGTGAAGTTGCTCCAGGCTGAGAGCCACCGACTGCGCTTCGCCCACGGGCTCGCCATCGGCGTCGTAGGTGTTGGTGGCGAAGCCGAAACGGATTACGCCTTCGTAGGTTTTCTCAGACGTGGTGTAGAACTGCGCCAGACGGGTGAGGTTGCCCGCGACCAGAGGCAGGACGCCGGTGGCTAACGGGTCGAGCGTGCCGAGGTGGCCGACGGAGCGTTGCTGCAGGATGCGGCGGACGCGGTTGACCACGTCGTGAGACGTCCAGGCAGCGGGCTTGTCGATGATGATGACGCCGTTCATGAGAGGATTATGGGATTGAGTCATTGAG
This sequence comes from Candidatus Sulfotelmatobacter sp., assembly GCA_049590215.1. Classification (GTDB taxonomy): domain Bacteria; phylum Acidobacteriota; class Terriglobia; order Terriglobales; family Acidobacteriaceae; genus Sulfotelmatobacter. Next base: position 17,503 of record JBAWCJ010000196.1, read on the forward strand.
CCATCGGGTCATTGGGCGATTGAAAATCTGTGGGAGGCTGACTCTGCTTCTCGATCGCGCAATGGCTCAATCGCTCAATCACTAAATTAACAGACTTCTTATGCTTCCCCTTCGTGACGACCAGCCTCGGTATAGCACTCCCTGGGTGAATTACTTTTTGATTGGGCTCAACCTGGTGATTTTTTTCTTTGAGTTCACCCTGGATCCGCGAAGCCTGGAGTTGCTCATCCGGCAGTTTGGGGTGGTGCCGTCGCACTGGGCGCTGTTTCTTGAGGGCTCGCCACGGTATCCTCTGGCGGCGGTCGTGCTTCCCTTCTTCACGTCGATGTTTCTGCATGGATCGTGGATGCACGTGATTGGGAACATGTGGTTTCTTTATATTTTTGGGGACAACGTGGAGGACTACCTGGGACATTTCAAGTATCTGGTGTTTTACCTGCTCACCGGGCTGCTGGCCATGGCCACACAGGTGGCGGTGAGTGTGCATTCGACGGCGCCGACGGTGGGAGCGAGCGGAGCGATCGCGGGCGTGCTGGGAGCTTATTTCGTTTTGTATCCGCGGGCGCGGGTGTTGACTTGGTTTTTTGAGTTGCTGATTCTGGTGGTGTGGGTGCCGGCGTGGATCATTCTGATCTACTGGTTTTTCCTAAATTTTTTGAGTGGGACGGCGACGATGCTGGCCATTCACAGGCAGAACATGGGTGGAGTGGCGTTCTGGGCGCATGTGGGCGGATTTATTTCCGGGGCGTTGATGATCAAGCTGTTTCCGGAGCGGTCGCGGAGATATCCGTATGCTTACCAGTAAGTCTGCGTGACAAATCAAAAGCAAAGTCAAAGCGACGGACAAGAGTGTCCGTCCCACACGGTCCGTGCTCTCGGATAACACTGTCACAGACGCTACATGCCGTTGGGGCGCTGGCGGATTAACGAGAGGAACTCGGAGCGCGTTTCTTCTTCGTTGCGGAAGCAGCCTAGCATTGACGAAGTGACGGCGGCAGAGTGTTGTTTTTCTACGCCGCGCATCATCATGCAGAGGTGGCGAGCCTCGATGACTACGCCTACGCCTTGCGGTTCGATTACTTTTTGAATGGTTTCGGCGATCTGGGTGGTGAGGCGCTCCTGAATCTGGAGGCGGCGGGAGAAGAGCTCAATCAGGCGCGGAACTTTGCTGAGCCCGATCACTTTGCCGTTGGGGATGTAGGCTACGTGGACTTTGCCGAAGAACGGGAGCAGGTGATGCTCGCAGAGGCTGAACATTTCTATGTCTTTGACGATCACCATTTCGTCGTAATCGACGCTGAAGAGCGCGCCTTTGAGCAGGGCTTCGGGATCTTCGGTGTAGCCGCGGGTTAGGAACTGCAGCGACTTGCGCACGCGTTGGGGAGTTTGCTGAAGGCCTTCGCGTTGCGGGTCTTCGCCCAGGCGGACGAGCATTTCCTGGACCAGATCTTCGAAGCTGGCGCTGGTTAGGGTTGGCTGTTCGGTGGTTTTCATCGGCATTGTTCCAATCTTTCGAATAATCAGTCTTTTTAGAATCGCGCAATCATCTCAGGGGTTCTGAATTGCCGGCATACTCGAAGGAATTCATCATGGTCTCTTCGAGTCGCACTCTTTCAAGATGCGCATGGTGGAAGCCACGCTGCACTATTTCGTAGATCTGGATGCAGAGATTCTCGGTGGTGGGCACCTCCTTGGTGAATTCCTTCATCGTGTTCAGGTTCTCGTGGCCGTAGCGGGCGAGCACTTCCCTTTCGATGAAGCCGTCGAGATCGGTGAGGTTGCAGACCATGCCGGTTTTCTCGTCGACCGGGCCGCTGACAGTTACTTCGACGGTGTAGTTGTGGCCGTGACCGTAGGGGTTGTTGCACTTGCCGTAGGTCGACTGGTTCTCTTCTTCTGACATGGCTTCGCTGTGCAGGCGATGGGAGGCGGAAAAGAGATAGCGGCGTGAGAGGTGGGCTTTCATTTTAGGAAACTCGCAATCTCGGGGGACTCGTAATCCGGTTCATGCTTCGCCGTAGAAATCGACAAATAGATCTGGGGTCTCGTAAACCCGCACCCGGTGCAGTTTTGCGCGTTCTAGTTTTGTGGCGAGACGCTGCCAGATGGCGATGGCGATATTTTCCGTAGTGGGAATTTGATGCACGAATTCGGGGACTTCTTTGTTTAGGAAACGGTGATCCATGGCATCGAGCACTTCGCGGTGCATGACTTCTTTGAGTTGTTTGAGGTCGACTACGAATCCGGAACGCGGGTCGACTTCTCCTTTTACTGTGACTTCCAGCGTGTAATTGTGTCCGTGGCCGTTAGGGTTATTGCACTTGCCGAAGATGCGGCGGTTTTCTTCCGCAGTGAACGCCGGGTTCTGGTAGTAGTGCGACGCGGAGAATTCGGCTTTGCGGGTGAGATAGACCATAAAGCAGTTGCCAGTTGTCAGTGGCCGGTTGCCAGTAGACGCCTTTCGTCGGAATACTTGCGACCCTTCCAGGCCACGCTTCCCTGCCTGTGCGCGCTCTTTGAGCGCAGCAGTAGATATGAGAAAAGGGGAAGTCCGAACACGGCGAGGAGGTTTGCATCCCAGGCGAAATGCGCGCGGCAAATTCGCTTGAGAAACAAACCGTACATGATTGCGGCCAGCGCTCCCACTGCGGCCGCAGGTTGCCAGCTTCCGCGCACAGCGGCGGAGACGGCGATGGCGGCGCTCGCGGCGATCAGGACGAACTCGATTGCCCGCAGTGCAGCTAGTCTTACTGGTGCGGGGAATAAGAGCGCCAGGTTCTTGGCCCAGCCTTCGCGGAGTTGGGCGAAGTTGCGATACATGCGGGCTTGGACAGCATCGGCACCGTAGCGAAAGAATATTTTTCTGCCGGATTGTTTTACGGCGCGGGCCAGAGCTACGTCTTCGAGCAGGTTTGCGGCTACTGCGGCGTGTCCGCCGACGGCGTCGTAGGCTTCGCGCGCGATCAAGATGTATTGGCCGTTGGCGGCTGCCGCGGGAGAATTGGGATCGCTTACCTGGGATGGGCGATAGCTGGCGGCTAGCTCGGCGAAGATCACCGGCATGATGGCCTTTTCCCAGAAAGTTTTTACGATTTGTTCGGGCGAGTAGGAGAGCAAGGACGCGCCGTGGCGCTTGGCCTCTTCGAGGCTGCGGGCGAGCGAGCCTGGCAGGTGGATGGTATCGGCGTCGGTGAAGAGCAGCCACTCGCCGCGAGCGGCCTTGGATCCGGCGGTAACGGCGTTATTTTTGCCGGTCCAGCCTGGGGGGAGCTGGCCGGCTTCGATGACGTGCACTTGTTGTTTTGAAAATGAGAGAGCGATCTCGCGGGTGCGGTCGGTGGAGTGGTCGTCGACTACGATGATTTCAAGCGGCGCACCGGTCTGCTTCACTAGCGACTCAAGACAGGCGCCAAGGCAGGCCTCTTCGTTGCGCGCGGGGATGATGACCGATACTGCGGGCCGACCGGAAGCTGGAAGGGTCGCTGGCATACGCCGAATCCTTTATTATAGCTGGGTGCGACGCTTCTTTTGCTTTACGCAAGTTGCCGGCAGGGTGATACCGGCCTTCCTCATTATTATTCTGGGCGCGACGCTTCTCACGACTGGGGCGCTGTCGGGCTGCTGGAGCGGGTCGCGGCCGTCGCGGATCGGGATGGCGGCTCCGGATTTCACAGTGCACGATTCTGAGCGCACCGTTACGCTGAGCCAGTTCAAGGGACAGGTGGTGGTATTGAATTTTTGGGCTACCTGGTGCCCGCCATGCATCGAGGAAATGCCTTCGCTGGTGCAGATGCAGGAACGGCTGAAGTCGAGGGGCGTGACCGTGCTGGCGGTCAGCGTCGATGTGGATGAGAATAGCTATCGCCGATTTCTGCGGGATCACAATGTGAATCTGCTTTCGGTGCGCGACGCTGACCAGAAGAGCAACGAATTGTATGGAACGTTCAAGTTCCCTGAGACCTACGTGATCGACCGCAAGGGCATCGTGCGGCGCAAGTTTATTGGCGCGGTGGATTGGACGGATCCGGAGGTTATGGATTTTCTGGGGAGGCTGTAGGCTGCGCCATGGGGGCTAAAGCCTGGCTGTGACGTGTCCGCTCTACGCGGCGCTTAAGCGCCGCTCTTCCACGGTACAGCAGGCATTCGCAAACTTGACGGTCTGGTTTCGGGTGCAAGAAAGATCAATGTCAAAAGCGTCGGACAAGAGTGTCCGACCCACACAATCAGAGGCCGTCCCACGATCACAACCTTAGGTTGCGCAGGCGCAGGGCGTTGGTGATTACCGAGACGGAGCTGAAGCTCATGGCTGCGGCCGCGAAGATGGGGCTGAGCAGGACGCCAAAGAATGGATAGAGGGCTCCCGCGGCGATGGGGACGCCGATTGCGTTGTAGACGAAAGCGAAGAACAGATTTTGCCGGATATTGCGCATGGTGGCCTGGCTTAACTTGCGGGCGCGCAGGATTCCGGTGAGATCGCCTTTGACCAGCGTGATGCCGCCGCTTTCCATGGCGACGTCGGTGCCCGTGCCCATGGCGATGCCTACATCGGCCTGCGCGAGCGCGGGGGCATCGTTGATGCCGTCGCCTGCCATCGCGACCACTCTTCCCTGCCCCTGCAGCTTGCGGATAATTTCCAGTTTTCCTTCGGGCAGGACTTCGGATTCGAATTCATCGATGCCGAGTTGCTGAGCAATTGTTGCAGCGGTTTCGCGATTGTCGCCGGTCAGCATGACGATGCGGATTCCGAGAGCTTTGAGAGCGCGGAGCGCATCGGGGGTCGAATACTTTAATCGGTCTCCGACGACGAGGTTGCCGACATAGTTGCCATTGATGGCCACAAAAATGGGCGTCCCGCCTGGCGCCTTTCCGTAACTTAAGCCCGTGGCGGGTTTCAGCGCACCGACCTCAGCCATCAGGGCGAGGTTGCCGACGGCCACTCGTTTGCCGTCTACGATGCCCTTGATGCCTTTGCCAGTGACGGAGTGGAACTCCTGCGGATTGGAGAGCTGCAGGCCTTGAATTGCGGCGGCATCGACGATCACGGGAGCCAGGGGATGTTCGCTGGCTCGCTCGAGACTGGCGGCGAGGCGCAACAATTCGGGATTGTCCACGAACGCTTGCGAGTAGCTCCCCAACTGCGGTTTGCCTTCGGTCAGTGTTCCAGTTTTATCGACGACCAGCGTGTCGACTTTTTCGAGAATCTCGAGCGCCTCGGCATTCTTGATAAGGACACCGGCGCGGGCGCCGCGGCCGACGCCGACCATGATTGCCATGGGAGTGGCGAGCCCCAGGGCGCAGGGGCAGGCGATGATGAGCACGGCAACCGCGTTGATGAGTGCGTGCGCAAAGCGTGGCTGGGGACCGAACAACGACCACGCTAGAAACGTGGTCACCGCGACCGCGACTACGATGGGGACAAACCATTTCGCCACGCGATCGGCAAGTTGCTGGATGGGAGCACGGCTGCGCTGGGCCTGGCCGACTAATTGCACGATACGCGCCAGCAACGTGTCGCTGCCAACGCGCTCGGCGCGCATGATGAATGAGCCGGTACCGTTGATGGTGGCGCCGATGACCTTGCTCTCGGGTGACTTTTCAACGGGAATGGATTCACCGGTGATCATGGATTCATCTACGTCGCTGCGGCCTTCGAGAAGGATGCCATCGACGGGGATTTTTTCTCCCGGGCGCACGCGCAGACGGTCTCCGGGCCTGACCTGCGCGAGCGGAATATCCTTCTCACTCCCGTCAGGGCCGAGCAAGCGCGCAGTTTGGGGGGTGAGATCGAGGAGCGCGCGAATGGCGGCGCTGGTGCGGCCGCGGGCGCGCAATTCCACCACCTGGCCGAGCAGGACCAAAGTTGTGATCGCTGCGGCGGCTTCGAAATAGACGTCGGGATAGCCACCCATGCCTCGCAGAGATGCGGGAAAAATTCCGGGCGCGATCGTCGCGATCACGCTGTATGCGTACGCAACGCCGGTACCCATGCCGATCAGCGTGAACATGTTGGGACTGTGATTCACGAGTGAGCGCCAGAAGCGCTGGAAGAACGGCCAGCCTCCCCAGAGCACGACCGGCGTGGCCAGGACCAACTCGATCCAGGAGAGCGAGCCGCTCTTCGATGTTGCCTGTGCGCTGAGGCCGCCCATCATGTGGTACATATCGAGCAGAATGAGGGGAACCGCCAGTCCCAGGCTCACCCAGAAGCGGCGGGTCATGTCGCGCAGTTCGGGATTTTCTTCGGCGGATGCGGTGACTGTGCGGGGTTCAAGGGCCATGCCGCAGATGGGGCATGACCCCGGTGCGGATCGCACGATTTCGGGATGCATAGGGCAGGTGTATTCGGTGCGCGAGGAGGCGAGCGGAACGTCTGGTTCCAGCGACATTCCGCAGGAGGGACATGCGCCTGGTTCGTCTTCGCGGATCTCGGGGCACATGGGGCAGACGTAGGCTGGGCCGGCAGATGGAGCTTGCTGCGAGGACTGAGGCTCGAGTGGGTGGGGTCGATGGTCCGCAACTGGAGCAGCTTTTGCAGCGCCCAGCGTGATTAATCCAGAGGGGCGGGCAGGTGGGACGGTCAGATATTTCGTGGGGTTCGCTTTAAATTTGTCCGCGCATGCCGCGCAGCAGAAGTAGTAGTTCTTTCCGCTGTGGCCGTGAACGTATTTAGCTGTCGCGGAGTTTACATTCATCCCGCAGACGGGGTCGCGTTCAAGCGCGGCGGGTTGGTCCGATAGGTTCGTGGACATTCAGGCGCTTTGCTCTTCAGGGGCTAAAGCCCACATGATCTGTACAGTCTACGCGGCGCTGAAGCGCCGCTCTTCCACGTCACTGCACGCTGTCGACATGCACGCTACGCTATTTCTTCGATGGACAATCCTTTATATTGGATTCAGCCTGGCGGATTTGCCGGGCATCTGCTTTCATCATTCGTTGGTAACAAAGGATTATCCCATGACTTATCTGGATGTGGTTTTTCGCTACGGCGCAGCGCCCGGCGAGAACGAATTGCGGGCTATCGACGGCATGCGCGAAGTTTATGGAATACGGAAAGTGGATTTCAATGAAGCAGAGCGAACCGTGCGGGTGGAGTTTGACGCTTCCCGCCTGAAGTCGGAGGCTGTGGCCCGACTCTTGCGCCAAGCCGGAGTGGATGTACGAGAACCCTTGACACTGGCCTAAAGCTGCCAGCGAAAGCGAGGGTGGGGGAGGGCTTCCGCTAGCGCGATCTAGTGAATGCAAGGGGCGCCCAAGAGAACCTCTGGCCGAAGTCGTCCTTGGAACGCCCCGTTGCGCGCCACTTCGTCTGGCTTTTTATAAGCACCTAGCATGCCGTCTCTAAGCCGCTCAAAATACAGGCGGGTTCCCTGCCCCGCTTTGTAGGAATTGCTCTGGGCCGGGAAAGATTTACTTCGGGCGCGGGGCGCGGCTCTAGCTGCTCCGCCTACAGAGGAAAAAGCATGCCTCCAGAAAGCTTGAAACCCCAAATTACCCGACGCATTCCGCGGTATATAAGCGGAAGACCTTACAAGTATGATTTGCGGTGAGGTTCGCAGCCGGCGGGGACTTCCGCTATAATTCTTCAGCATGTTTTCCTGCCAAAATTAAAGTCTGCGCCCTTAGCTCAGCTGGATAGAGCGTCTGGCTACGAACCAGAAGGTCGGGAGTTCGAATCTCTCAGGGCGCACCATTTCTTTTTCTTTTCTTCTTTTCATCCGATTTGATTCCTGTTTCTTTGCAACGCGAACCGTGGCGCGAACCGGGACGGGTGTCCTCGTAGATAATAGGCGCGCGGCGACTTGGGTTGCGTCCTTGGAATTTTCTGGTAGTCTTGGTCAGCCCTGTTGTTGCCTTGGACGCTGTTTCTGTCACTGACCGGAGAAGTTCTCCGGAACTCGGGTCGCGCCATGTCGAAAGTCATCGAACAGGATGTATCCATCCTGTCGTCGTCGAAACAAGGTTTGATCTATCTCACCGCCAATGATTGGGCTTTGGTCGCCGACAAGGCGAGCCGGGTCCGATTCAAGAAGGGTGAAGTTCTGGTTCAAAAGGGTAAGAAAGGCTTTGGAGTCTTTCTTCTGCTCAAAGGAACCGCGCGAGTGCAAATTCCTCCGCAAACTCCGACGCCGGTGATCGGGCCGGGTGAAATTTGCGGAGAGATGTCATTTCTGGAAGATGCTGCGGCCAGCGCGAACGTGGTCGCCGACGGCGAGATTGAAGCCTATCATCTCGACCATCCCACATTGCAAAGCCTGTTTGAGCTGTTTCCCCACCTTGCGTCTCGCTTCTACCGGTCTCTGGCCACGAATCTGTCCCGGCGTCTGAGGGACGTGATCGGGCCGCGTTCCGAAGCCACTGTGCAAAAACGTTCATCTTGACAAGGTTGGGCCGCCAGCGGACAATTGGCGCCGCTCGGTAGGGTATCTTCTTTCAGCGCTTTCCCATCGGGCTTTTTCCTCCCCCCAAAAAGTGCTTTTGAACTGCCGCGTTGTCGTTTTGCGCCCATAACGATTTCACAGGACCAACGACAAAGACCAGCGATAAATAAATACGTGAGAGAAGGTTGTCCGTGCCGTTGACGGACCGCCAGACAAAAATTCAGGAGGAACTATGCAACACCGGGTCTTACGCTCGTTCCAGTATTTTTGTTCGCTAGCCCTTGTGCTTTGCCTTGTGCTCCCAGCGCAGGCCAGCAGCGCGCACAAATTTAGCGCACTTTACCAAATTCTGAACGTCGTTGAACACGGCGATAGCGTGGAAGTACGGGTGTCGCTACAAGTATTCAACCACAGCGGGGCCAACGTGACAGGTGCCACTATCACACTGGTGAGCTCCCTGATGACTCTTTCGGTGGGGCCGGTGTTTGAGTGGGAGAAAGAAGAGGTTCCGTTCACCAATGTGACGCTACCCTACAACGCGCACGTCAAGATCTTAGTGCCTCCGCTAGTCGGAAGCTTCAGAATTCCAGCCGACGAATACGCGCAATGGCAGAAGGGCGCTGGGCCGAGATTTGTGATCGCTTACCAGGACGCAGCGGGAGAGCAGCAGAGTTTCAGAGTCGATACGGCGCCCGCTCTATAGAAGGACGCGGTCGCGAATTTTGCGGAGCGAAGCCGCCGAGACGCGCGGCTCTCGCGGAGAAAGCGGATTGCTAAAGAGCAATTCCAGCCGGTGCTTAGCGCCGATGAAAAGATAAAAGAGAGGGATATCAACATGCGTTACTTCAAGCTGATGGTTTGCACCGGAATTGTGCTCCTCCTGGTGGGAGCGGCTAGCGCGCAGGAAGACTATATCAATGTTTTCGCCGGCGGCGGACCGAATGATGTCAAGGCAATTCTTGCGCCGGCGTACCTGCCGACGAACGTCGCTCTCGACAGCTCCGACAATGTCTATTTCAGTACAGGGTATGGAAACTACCATCGGATCTGGAAGATCACGAAGGCAACGGGCATCTTGACTGTGGTCGCGGGAAGTTATTCCTATGGTTATGACGGCGACGGGGGTCTGGCGACTAACGCTTTGCTGGACACCCCGCTGGGCCTCGCGATTGATCACTCAGGCAACATATTCTTTGCGGACGAGTCTAATTGCATCGTTCGCAAAGTGACGGCCAGCACAGGAATTATCACCACGGTGGCGGGCACTCCCCAAAGCTGTAAGACGGGTACCGGCGCTACCATCGGCAATGGGGGTAAGGCGACGAGCGCCTACCTGGATAATCCGCAGGGCGTGGCCATTGACAAGAATGGGAACCTTTTCATCTCCGACGAGTACAACCATCAGATTCGAATGGTGTCCTGTGCGACGGTGACGAGCAGCGGCGCCACCTGTACCGCCAATTCGGGGCAGACAACGGGCGACATTTACACCATAGCCGGGGACGGAACGGCCGGCTACAACAGCGACGGCATCGCGGCTACTTCGGCGGAACTCTACTATCCGTATGGCGTCGCCACGGACACAGCTGGAAACCTGTATATCGCGGACGAGTATAACCAGCGGGTGCGCCGGGTGGCTTGCGGAACCGGGATCAGTTCGTGTACGGCTCCGTCGAGTGAGACCAAGGGTGACATCTACACGTTGGCGGGCACAGGAACGGGCGGTTACAACGGGGACGAGGTCGTGGCCACGACGGCCGAGTTGTACTATCCGACGAATGTGTCCGTGGACAATGCTGGCAATCTGTTCATTGCCGACTATTATAACCAGCGCATACGCGAAATATCTTGTGCAACAACGACCAGCAGCGGAGGGGCGTGCACGGCTTCGACGAATGAGACCAAGGGAGAAATTTTCACAGTGGCAGGCACGGGCACGGGAGGCTACAACGACGATAGCCAGGCGGCCACGGGAGCCGATCTAAGTTCGCCGGTGGGGGTGACGGTAGACAGTGCGGGAGATTTATTCATCGCCGACGAAAACAACTATCGCGTCCGCGAGGTCGCCTGCGACGTGAGCACGCTTACGTGCACGCCTCCAACTGGCGATACGAAGCAGTTCATCTACACCATCGCGGGAACTGGGGGCCTCACGTTCTCTGGCGCCGCGGACAACAACATTCCCGCAACTGGCGCCGTGTTGAGCTACCCGATCGGAGCAGCTTCGGATTCCGCGGGGAATATTTACATTGCCGACCAATACAACTGCGTGATCCGGGAAGTGAGCACCGCGGGAGAAATCACGGTGTTTGCCGGCACTCTGGGAAGTTGCGGCTACAGTGGCAACGGCGGGGCCGCGACGAGCGCCGAATTGAGCTATCCCTATCGCGTGGTAGTGGACAGCAAAGACGACGTTTTCATCGCAGATTACAACAACTGCGCGATCCGCAAGGTAACCGGCGGAACTATCAGCACCGTGGTGGGCAAGAGCCCCACGATGGCCTGCGGTTATGAAGGGGACTCGGGACCCGCAACGGCCGCCGAACTTAATTACCCCACCGGCGTCGCTCTTGACAAGTCGGGAAATCTCTACATCTCGGACTACTACAACCAGGTGGTGCGGGTTGTATCCTGCTTGACGGTGACCAGCACGGGCGGCACCTGCACGCCCAAAGCGGGCGAGACGGCCGGTGACATCTATACGTTCGCCGGCAACAACAAATTGGGGTACGGATACTCCGGTGACGGCGGCGCGGCTACAAACGCTCAGCTGTTCTACCCCTGGGACGTAGCGGCGGATGCCTTCGGAAATATCTATATCGCAGACTACGACAACAATCGGGTCCGCAAAGTGAATACATCAGGAATCATCTCCACGCTCGCCGGAAATGGTGCGGGGGGATACGAGGCCGATGGCGTGCCTGCGACCGATACCTCTGTGTCCGCCCCGACGGGGGTTGGGGTCGACGGAGCCGGCGATGTTCTTATCGCCGATCAGAACAATGAACGGGTGCGCCTAGTGGACGGAGAAGGGACCATTCATACGATCGCGGGTAATGGAAGCGCCGGCTTCGGCGGCACTGACGTTCTGGCAACGGCGGCCGAACTCTATACTCCGCGGGGCGTAAACGTTGATCCGTCAGGCAACATCTACGTGGTCGACTACCAGAACGATCTCGTGCGGAAGATCACTGCGCCGATCACGCTCAACTCTTCGGTGCCGAGCATAACCTTCGACCCGCAGACGATCAAGACGAGCAGTGACGCTGCAGCTTTGACGCTCAGCGCCAACGGCACGGCCGACATCACCGGCATCACGGCGAGCGCGGGATTCCTTGAGGTGGACGACTGCCCCACCGCCTTGACCAGCGGCTCGACGTGCCTGGTCAATGTGCGCTTTTCGCCAACGACACTGGGACAAGTCAACGGCACGCTCACCGTGAAATACAACGGTTTCCTCACCTCGTCGCTGGTGCTGCCACTGCAAGGCGAGGGATCGGGCCTGGTCATCAGCCCAGTGTCTCTGGGCTTCGGCACCCAACTCGTCACGGCGACCCCCGTGGCCAAGACGGTGACGGTGACGGGAGCGACGACTTACTCGGCTACGTCGGCAACGATTAATGGGAGCGCTGAGTACAAAATCACGAGCAACACTTGCACCGGCGCGATCACTACAAGCTGCGCAATCGGAGTGACCTTTACCCCGACCGCGGTAGGTGCGGCAGCAAAGAGCGAGCTACTCATCCACGACAACGATCCCACGAACCCGCAGCTCGTCGCCCTTACGGGAACGGGCACAGAGGTCACCGTGACAAACCCGCTGGCTTTTGGAACGGTGGCTTCGGGAAGCAAGGCGCTGTCAGTGACCGTCACAAACGTCGGCACCACAACGCTGAGCTTTACTTCAGCTCCAACCATAACCGGCACGGGGAGCACCAACTTCGTCGTGCTGCCCTACAGCTCTACCGGGCCTCAGAGCACCTGCCTGAACGGAACGGTGACACTGGCTCAAAACGCGAGTTGCACCTACACCGTGCAATTCACCTTTGCAGGAGGGACTACGGCCTTCACCACCGATCTCAACATATTCGACACCGGTGGTGCCAGCCCGCAAGTTGTGGTGATGACGGCTACTGACTAAGGAGTGGCAAGCTTAGTCCGCGGGCGGGGAGCCAAACCAGGCTCCCCGCCTTTTTTTATTGCGTCAGCGTAAGCAGATCGAATTTTGCCGGGGCCCGGCGGCGCTAAGGAACCGAGCCCCAAAATAAGAAGCGTCCCATAACTCTTTCGAGTCGCAGGACGCCCGAACAGCCCTCACCAAGAACTGTTCAGGCCCAACCTTAGCGGCAGCGCAACCCTTTTGTGAATTGCGCTTGTGTGCCACGCCATGGCACGAGACGGCTACGCCCAGAACATCCAGAAGAAGTGTTCGTCCTGCTCCTCGCCTCCTAATCCGCGATTACCGCAGTAACCCTTAAGCGGGGATTACCGTTGACCCCTGCTGGTCCCCCTCCTTACATTCTCCACAGGGGGTCGTATGAAGGATATTCATGAAGTATTGCGGCAGAAGCAGACCAAGTACGCGGCACTGGGGAAGCAGATAGAGATGCTCCAGCAGGCGGCGGAGAAGCTGCGTGAAGTGGCTCCCCTGCTCGCGGAAAACGACGAAGAGGATAACGCGGTATTGATGGAAGTCGATGAGACTTCCGACAGTCTGGCGGCCAAGGCGGGCGCGTCTGGTTCGGGCGCGGCGGGATCGAAGGCAGCCCGGCCTGCGGCACCTCGCTGGCCATAATCTCGCCGTTGTAGGGCGGGGCATTTAGTTATGACCCTTCTGGCATTGCTGGTTTCGACTGACGATTCTGCATCCGAGATCCTGGGCCGGGTTCTGCCGGCCATGGGGATCGTGGTGGAGCGTTTCAGCGATCTCCCGACTGCGA
>JBAWCJ010000197.1:0-12906 GCA_049590215.1 Candidatus Sulfotelmatobacter sp.
CCTGCTGAATGGCTTCGGCTTTGGCATGCAGAGGATGGCCGAGGGTGAGCTGGTCGAGCATGACCTCGGTGTATCCGCTGATGACCATGAGGAGATTGTTGAAGTCGTGGGCGATGCCGCCGGCGAGGCGGCCGACGGCTTCCATTTTCTGGGCCTGGCGGAATTGGTCTTCGAGAACGCGGCGCTCGGTGATGTCTTCGGCGATGCCTTCGAGAACGTCGGTGGGTTCGTCGCCGGCGACGGCACGGCCGCTGATGCGGACGGTGATGATGGCTGCGTCTTTGCGCTTCCAGCGGACTTCGAAACCGTCCATGCGCCCGCTGCGGCGGAATTCGTCGACCAGGCGAATGTGTTCGGCGGGGTCGACGAAGACGTCTTTTTGTGGATCGAGCTCCAGGACTTCGAGGGCGGAGTTGTAGCCAAGCATTCCGATGAGGGCGGGGTTGACGTCGAGAAAATGGCCTTCGAGGCTGGCACGGTAGATTCCGTAGACGGCGGTCTGCACCAGTGAGCGGTAGCAGGTTTCGGAGCGGCGCAAGGACTGCTCGTTGCGTTTGCGATCGATGGCGGCGGCCAATTGCTGCGAGATCAGGGCCAGAACATCCTGATCGCGCTCGCGGAAATGAGTTGTCTTGGAATAGCTCTTGAGTACGACCGCGCCGAAAATGTGATGATTGACTTTGAGCGGAACGCCCAGCCAGTGGAGAGGAGCAGGTGCGTTGAGTTTTATTTTGCCGCGCTGCTGCATTTCGTGCGCGAGCTGGGGAGTGCAGAGCAGAGGCTCGCCGGAGCGCAACACGTATTCGACCAGGCCGGAGCCTAGTTTTGCGGGGGCGGGAGCGGACTCCTGCTCGTCGACGAAGTAGGGAAAGCTGAGCAGTTGCGATTCCGGATCGAGAATCGCGATGGAGAAGTTGCGGGCGCACATGAGTTCATCGACGATGCCGTGGATGGCGGCGAAGAACTGCTGCAGGTCCTGGGTGGCGCTGGCTTTTTCGGCAATGCGATAGAGAGCGGAGCTGAGAGCTTCGGCGCGTTTGCGCTCGGAGATGTCGCGATAGATGGCGGAGAAGGCGGTGGTCTGGCCATCGATGATCAAAGGTGCGTAGGAAACGGAAACATCGAGCAGGGTGCCGTCTTTGGCAAGGCGCTGGGTTTCGAGAGTGATGGACTCGCCACGCTCGAGGCATTGCACGATCCAATCGGCTTCAGCCGCGCGATCGGGAGGGAAGATGAGCTGGTTGATGGATTTGCCCAGGATCTGCGCCGGGGAGTAGCCGAATAAGCGCTGAAATTCCTGATTAACGCACTGCGCGCGGAAGGAACGGTCGGTGATGACGAGCGGGTCTGGCGAATTTTGAAAGAGTTGTTCGAGATACTGACGGCGGGAATTAGTTTCTTCAGGACTGGCTTTCTTCGAATTCTTTCCCGCGGAAATCGTTTTCTTGGAATTTTCTGCAGGGCTCTTTTCTGCGGAAGGTTTTTCCGCCGTACTCCAGGAAAGAGAAGATGGCTGCGCGACGGGGTTGGGGACGGCGGGTGGAACGAATGCGGGCGGGGCTCCGCGCTCGAGCGCCTGACGCAGACGCTTGGCACGCACCAGTTCCCGCGACTGCGGCACACGGGTGACACGATCACCCATCTCGAAGCTCCCCCCCCTCTGGAACCCAGCCATGGGCATGGTAGAACGCAGAAGGGTTACGGGAAAGTTACTGGGGTAATTGGAGCAGTGGCCAGTGATCAGTGGTCAGTGGCCAGTAACACCGTCACTGATCAATACCGACTGCGTTTTGAAAGGGACGCCAGAAGACCGTTTAGAATTCGGCCTACTTCGGCTGTGGCGCTCAGCAGAGCTTCGCTCTGATTCTGGTCAAAATAGCCTAGATCTTGAGCGACTAGAATCTGGGTCTCGACTTCCATCAGGGAACCCCGGGCATTTCCAAGAAACTGCCTGAATTCCCCCGTCGAGAGCCTACCTTGCCCTTCCGCGATGTTGCTGGGCACGGAGATCACCTCGCGTCGCAATTGCGAAGTCAAACCGTAGGTTTCGATTTTCGGGAACGCTCGGGTACAGCGATAGACGTTCAGAACCAACGCCATCGACTTCTTCCAAACGACCAGATCTCGATGTGACTGGACAATCGGCCTTACGGAGCATTGCATCTGCTTACTCTGCATCGCCGGCGCGCCGATGCAGTGTGATATCCATCACTAAACTCTGTGGATTTCCCAAAAAGGCAGTGGTCAGTGTCCAGTGGTCAGTGGCCAGTAAAACCATACGGTTTGGTGTGCTGGACACTGATCACTGACCACTGGCCACTGCCTTTAGGCCTTGCTGGCTAGCATTTCGCAGACGCGGCGGATCATTTGGCGCTGGATGTCGTTGAGGGTGAGGAATTCAAAACCGTAGCGCAGGCCCTGGCGGTAGCGCACGATGGCGCGGACTTTCAAGGGGTAGGGACTGAGGGGTAGAGGGATCTCGAGGGAAACGATTTCGCCGCTTTCGAGTTCGCCGGTGAGGGTTGCGCCAATGCCATCTTGGCCGAGTTCGGTGGAGCGTCCCCAGCAGGAGCGGAATTCGCCGTCCTGAAACATGCGGACTTGCATACGGACATCGAGGGCGAAGCGCGGAAAGCGGCGCGCATGGGCCCCGGTCGGCGTGGCCGGCTTAGGTTCGAGTTTTTTGCCCGGAGCAGACATAAAGTCAGTGGTCAGTGGCCAGTGATCAGTGGCCAGCAAAACCCAGATTCTTTAACTGGCCACTAACCACTGGCAACTGGCCACGTCTTTGTGCCACTGACCACTGATCACTGGCTACTTCTTAATTTCCGTGTAACAGGTAGCCGGGCTCCAGCGGGAGCTTGCCTGCTACCTTGATGACCGCGACACTGCTGTTGATCGAATACACATCCACGAAGCCAATAGCTCCCGGGATCGACGCCACCTTGTTGACCAGGTCCTCGTCGGAGGTGACGATCACGAAAGGAGGATGGCTGGGGTGCGACTGATTGGAGGCGACGATCAGGTCATCGACCTCGCTCGCGGACATGCCGTAAACCTTTTCGAGGACAATCTTCATTTCAGGCGCGGAGGGCGCGCGCAGGATGAAGGTGACGGATCTGCCGTCAGGCCAGCGGCTGGTCTGCGCCTTGCAAACCTTGACCAGCTCAGCGAGGGTGACGGCTCGCTCGCCATTTGCTTTATTGGCAACCAGGGCGAGGTCCCGCGCTGACGCTAGCGATGCGCTGATGAGCACAAATACAAATACCGAACCGCGCAGAACGCGTTGGTAAAGCAATCTTCTTCTCCTAAAGACACAGACCTGTAGAGTGATTGTGCGCGAAGGGTGGGCAATGGTTAAAGGTAACTAAGGTCACGAGAGAGGCCGCGTCGTAGGTGGGAGCCTGCCGTTGGGGCTCGAAGAGGATGCTGTGATGAAAAACGGGCGCGACTGCAAGCCGCGCCCGAGGTCTAGCCCACCCGAGATAGCCTACTTTTGCCGCTTATGAGCGCGGGCCGCCGCCGCAGCAGCCCTCATCGCTGAGGCGCTGGACTGCGTATTCGCCAGCGCTGGCGAGGAGGCCGAGGCATTCTGAAGCTGGAAGCTGCCGACGCCGGTCTCCGCTCCACTGTCAGCGTCGATAAAGAGGACCGTGGAGCTGTTGGCGACATAAAAGTCCAGTGTGAGAGTAGTGATCAGCGTGCCAGTCTCCGGGTACACAAGCTCGCCGCGTCCTGAGCCGGTGGAATCAAAGCAATAGGCGCCATTCGGCCCGAGCGATACTCCGGGCAGCAGAGATCCTTCATCGTTTTCATCGATGATGCCCGCACTCAAAGCGCCGCCAGAGCTGCAGTTTGAGACGGTGCCGGTATTGGCAGTGAATTCGGCAATGTCATCGACCTCGCCACCGCCGGAATTCCCGGCAAATTCGGCATTCCCACCGGTGAGATTTAGTCCGTAGCCCTGCGCGGACGCGAAGGTCTGGGCGGTCTGGAAGAACGCTGTGCCGGTGGTAACTCCCAGGTTGTCATCTTCCATCAGCAGGATGCTGCCATCGGCGGTGGGATAAGCCGCAAAGTCGTAAGTGCCGGCGCCGGCAGCGCTGTTGTACAGGCCACCGAGGATAAGCTCGTAGCGTCCTCCGCCCGTGGCCGTGAGACTACCGGAGACGGTGAGTGAACTGCCGATGGCGCCGCCATCGTTTATGTCCTCGTACCCGCTGGCGATCGTGGTTGGGGCTGTGTACGTCAGAAAACCTCCCGAGTAGAGAACGGCCTGGCTTGGAATGTCCAGGCCCGCCAGCGTATAGACAAGCTGACCGGAGGAGATCGTGGCCTGCTGCGTGAAGGCGTCACCCTCGATGGCCTCAACTCCATCGACTTCGATGAGCTTCAAGTGCGTGGCGTCAATCGGCCAGACGTCAAAGGAAAGCGTGCCGTATGGACTTCCCGTCGCAGTCAGCGCAGCCGATCCCGCAGAGCCCGCGGCTCCCAGGGTAAGGGAGCCAGTAAGTGGGAGATTGGTGCTGGAGTTGTTATCGTCGTTGATGTCCTGGAGACCGGTCGAGATGGTGCTCGTGCCGCCGAGCGTGAATGCACCCGCCGTCACGAACGGATTTACCGCGCTGCTGTCAACGCCGGAGAGGCTGAACGAGTAACTCGTGAGGGCGCTCTGGGTCAACGTGCTGTCCTGCAGATCAATCGTGCCGCTGCCGGTACCATTGGGGTCGAAGCGCGTGATCAAGCCGTGCGAAGGTGTCATCAGAACGAAGTCGAGGCCGAACTCTATGTTCGTGCCGTTGGGGGAGATCCGAATGGTGCCGCTGCCGCGCCCGTCGGGGGTGATGGTGTAGGAACCACCGGTAAGGGCTTGGGCCGTTAGCACGGGCGATATGTTCAGTGCCGCCCCCAGTTCTGGATCGACAACGTCGATGGTGCCGGTCAAGGCTCCGCTAGAAGCCGTGAGCGCGCCCACCACCGAAAAGTAGCTCGCGGACGCAGCGAGGTTGCTAGAGAAGACATCTGTACCAGAGAAGGAAAAAACATAGGTGCCGTTGAGGCTGCTCGTGGTGAAACCTCCGGTTGGGGGCGCAACGGCCTTGGGTCCACTGCTGCCGCAGCCGACCAGAAGTGACAGTGTGGAGAGCGCGAGGAACAGGACGAGAGCGTTGCGGACTGACATAAACTGCCTCCGTGGGAGCGAATCGATCGTGGAGCTGGGCACCTTGTGGTTTGAGGTTAGCACAGGCGAATTCAGTTGCTTCAAACCCGAACCACGAAAATAAGTAGCGCGCGGCAGAAAAGAATTCGGGGAAGTGCAAGAGGTTACATATCTTTACATTCTTTGTGTTTTGCGGCCCTTGGATTACTGCTGGTTGCGGGAGCAGGGCTTTTCGGCATCCAACTCGGGACGAAGGGATTTCGCGGCGGCAGGAACGAGATTCCGTTAGCATGGTGTAGACAGCGGGATCGCGATGGACAGGAGAACGGCAGTACGGAGACAGAAACTCTTTGGAAGGCCGACGATGACGCCAGCGGCTAGGGGGTCCTTCGCTCCGCTCAGGATGACAAAGACGGTTAGAGCTCTTGCGATGGCAAAGATGGCTGAGTTCGCGCTGGTGATGGCGCTGGGGGCGGCAGCTGTGGGGCAGGCTGCGCTGAGCCAGGACTCTCCCAGCTCGGATTCCCCTAGCCAGGGCAATGGACTGTTGATCGAGCCGGAGAAGTTGCCGGATACGTATCCGCAGGAACCTTACGCGGTGAAGCTTTATGCCAAGGGCGATTACGTACCCGTGTTGCGGTGGCGCGTGCAGAGTGGCGCGCTGCCGCCGGGGATCAAGCTGGAGGAAAACGGAGAGCTGCGGGGAGCGGCGGAGCGGGCGGGCGAATTCGAGTTTGTGGTGGCGGTGCGCGATGGCGGCAAACCGCAGCAGGCAGTGCAGAAAGTATTCGTGATAAAGGTGGTGGAGGCGCTAAAGCTGGAGTGGAAGGTTCCGGCTCACGTCACTGCGAACCGGATCGATGGCAGCGTGGCGGTTTCGAACACGACACGCGACGATATGGACTTGACGTTCGATGTAAAGGCGGTTGCCGAGAACGGGCGGGCAACTGAGATCGGGTATCAACGTTTTCCGTTGAAGCGAGGAACGGTGGGGATGACGCTGCCGTTCGGCGAGACGCTGCCGCATGGCGCGTATATGATCGACGTCAACGTAGTGGGCGAGGTGGCGAAACGGAATGCGATTTACCGGCAACGCATGCAGACACCGGGGCCGCTGCAGGTCGTGGTGGGGCCTTAGGGCAGTGGACGGTGATCAGTGGCTAGTGTCCAGTTTTCGATTTTCCGGCGCTTGGATTGCTGCGTCGCATTCGGGCCGCGGTACTGTGGTCACGTTGACTTGGGTTTGAGGTTTCTGGAAAAATAGGCGCGGGTTGGTATCCGGCATTTTTTCGCGCACTTCTTTTGCTGTGGCTTGAAGTTGAGACGTGAAGTTATGGAATTGCTGCTCAATCTGGCGTGGCTGCTGCTGGTGCTGCCGGCTTACTGGCTGTGGCGGCGGGACGCGGGATTGCGGACGGCGCGCTGGGTAACTTCGCTGCAGTGCCTGCTGGCTCTCGGGTGCGCGCTGGTTCTGTTGTTTCCGGTGATCTCCGCTTCGGATGATTTACACGCGATGCGGGCCGAGATGGAGGATTCCTCCATCAGCAAGCGCACGGTGCGGCAGGCCGGAAGCGACAAAAATCCGGGCTGGGTCAACCGGCTGCAAGGGGCTCCGGCTGCGGTGGCGAGTGCGGTGTGGCTGGTTGCTCCGGACGTCAGGCTGCTTGAGGTTTCCGGTATAGCCGCATCGCCGCTGGTGAGGCCTTGCGTTTTTCACGGTGGCCGCGCACCTCCTTTTTCCCTCCTTGGTTAGTTCGCCGAATCATTCTGGTTCAGTCGTTGCGTATCGCTGATGGATTGAAGCAATAAATCCGCGGCGATTGTCTCTCGTCTTTAGGGAATCCTTACGAGGGCAGCCAGATACTGGAGAAATTCTCATTCGCCGACGGCTGGTTGTTCCGGAAAGACGCAGCGAGCTGCGTTTCTCTGAAGAGTTCGGGATGGCCGAACGAGTTGGGACGGAGTAGTGGATGCTTAGAAAATTTTGGTGCGTTTTATCTTTATCCGTTTTATGGCTGGCAACACTTGGCGAAGGGTTGGCCTGGGCGCAGGCCGCGCCGCAGACTGCACAGTCGCCGCCGCAGGCCCTCACCTGGGAGCAGGTGAAAGACCGGCTGGAGTTGAATAATCCCACGCTGCTGGCGGAGAAGTTGAATATCAGTGAGTTGCAGGCGCAGGAGATTACGGCGCATCTCCGGCCGAATCCGCAATTGACGCTGCTGGCGGATCAGATCGATCCGTTTCCAGGCGGGCCGGCGCATGGGCCGTTTGCCTACTGGCTGCCATCGGCCACGGTGAGTTATCTGCACGAGCGGGCGCACAAGCGGGAACTGCGCACGGAGACTGCGAAAGAGGCGACGGCGATTGGGGTTTCGCAGCAACAGGATCTGGAAAGAAATCTGCTGTTCAATTTGCGGGGAGCGTTTGTGGGGACGCTGCAGGCCAAGGCTGTGCTGCAGTTCGCGAAAGATAATCTGGAATATTACGACCACGTGCTGCAGATCAGCCGCGACCGGTTTCAGGCGGGGGATATTGCGCAGATCGATCTGGACCGGCTGGAGTTGCAGCGGGTGCAGTATGAGTCTGATCTGCTGACGGCGGACGTGAACTTGCGGACGGCGAAGATTCAGTTGCTGACTTTGTTGAATGACCGCACGCCGGTCGAGCAATTTGATGTGGCCGGCGTGTTCGATTTCAGCGATCAGATTGAGGCGCTCGATGCTTACCGGCAGATGGCGCTGGATACGCGTCCGGATTTGAAGGCCGCAGTGCAGTCGGTGGAGATGGCGCAGACCAGCTACAAGCTGGCGGAGGCGAACGGGTCGGCGGATCCGACGTTCAGCTTCGATGTGGGGCGGAATCCTCCGATTGACGCTTACATTGGCTTCGATGTGAACTTTCCGCTTCGGATTTTTGACCGGAACCAGGGCGAGAAACTGCGCACCAAGCTCGACATCACGCGCAATGAACGGCTGCGCGACGCGGCCAAGGCGCAGGTGTTCAGCGACGTGGATTCGGCTTACGCCACGCTGAACAGCAACGTGATTCTGCTGCGGCCTTACAAGCAGAAGTACCTGGCGCAGGCGGTGCGGGTGCGCGACACGATTTTCTTTTCCTACCAGCATGGCGGCGCATCATTGCTGGATTTTCTGAATGCGGAGAGCGATTACCGCGCAGTGCAATTGAATTACGTGAATTTGGTGGGATCGTATTTGATGTCCGCGGCGCAGTTGAATCTGTCCGTGGGGCGTGAGGTTGTGCAATGAGAAAACAAATCGAATGTTCGGGCAAGGCTGTGCGTCGTCTGGCAATGGGTCCGGCACTGTGTCTGACGCTGGCTCTGGCTTGCCTTGCCGGTTGCAATGACAGCAAGCCCGATGTGAAGGCCGAGGCTCCGCCTCCAGCGACGGTTGTGCCTGATCTGGACTCGAACAATTTCAAGGTGGACCATCCCGAGCAATTTCCGCTGGTGACAGCGGTTGAGCATAAAGCTGCGCCCCAGTTGAACGTTACCGGTGTGGTGCAGCCGGATATCAACCGCGCAGTGCCGGTGATCTCGCTGGCCACGGGACGCGTGGTCGAGATCAAGGCGAGGCTTGGCGACACGGTGGAGAAAGGGCAGTTGTTGCTCAGGGTCCGCAGCAACGATGTGTCGGGAGCTTACGACACTTATCTGAAAGCCGCGAACGATGAACGGCTGGCCCGTTTACAGTTTGAGCGGGCGCAGATTCTCTTCGACAAGGGCGCGATCGCCAAAAGTGCACTGGAACAAGCCGATGATACCGAAGGCGATGCCAAGGCCGACCTGAATGCGGCGACCGAACAGTTGAAACTACTGGGCATCGACAAGGATCATCCCTCTGGGATCGTCGACATTACTGCTCCGATCTCCGGAGTGATTACCGACCAGCAGGTTACCAATGCGGCGGGGGTGCAGGGGTTGTCGGGGCCGAATCCTTTTACCATCTCCGATCTTTCTTATGTCTGGATCATCTGTGACGTTTTCGAAAATGATCTCGATGCCGTGCATGTCGGGGAGTATGCCGACATCCGGCTCAATGCTTATCCCGATAAGGTTTTGAAGGCTCGGATCGATAACATCCTGCCGGTTCTCGATCCCAGTATCCGCACGGCGAAGGTTCGGCTGGAAGTAGCCAATCCCGGGGTGATGCGGGTGGGCATGTTCGCCACGGCAACGTTTTACGGCGGAACGCCGGAAACGCACGTCGCGGTTCCCGCCGACGCGATTCTGCACTTGCACGATCGGGAGTGGGTTTACGTGCCGATCAGTGCGGGACATTTCAAGCGGCTCGAGGTTACTGCAGGGAGCATGCTTCCCGGCAAACAGCAGGAGGTGGTTTCGGGGCTCAAGCCCGGAGATCGGGTGGTTTCAAACGCTCTGGCGCTGCAGAACACGGTGGAGCAATAAGGTGAGCAATCAATGATTCGCCGCCTCGTCGATTTCGCGCTGAACAATCGCCTGCTCGTGCTGGCGCTGGCGCTGATTCTTTTTGCCGCAGGAATCGTCTCGTTCGAGCGCCTGCCTATTGAAGCTTATCCCGACGTAGCGGACAACTATGTTGAAGTGATCACTCAGTGGCCGGGGATTTCTGCGGAGCAAATCGAACAGCAGGTCACGATTCCGCTCGAAGTGGTGATGAACGGAATTCCGCATGTTGTACACCTGCGTTCATTCTCCTTGTTCGGACTTTCCGACCTGAAGCTGATTTTCGACGACGAGTCGGACAACGACTGGAACCGCGAGCGAGTGCTGGAGAGGCTGAGCGAGGTGACGCTCCCGCCGAACGTGGTGCCCCAGATGGGTACGGACTGGAGCCCGGTCGGACAGATTTATTTCTTCACCCTGCGCAGCACCAATCCTGCCTACGACCCGATGGAGCTGAAGTCGATTGAGGACTGGGTCGTCGAAAAGAATTTCAAGGCGGTGCCCGACGTTGTCGACGTTTCCAGCTTCGGAGGTCCCACGCGCGAATACCAGGTTCGCGTCGATCCCAACAAGCTTGTCGCCTATGGCCTGAGCCTGGCACAGGTCGAGCAGCAACTCACGAACAACAATACGAACGCGGGCGGCAGCTTCATTCAGGAAGGCCTGCAGCAGATTAATGTGCGGGAGGTCGGACTGGTCGACCGGGTGCACGACATTGAACAGACGGTCATCTTGACCAAGAATGGCACGCCGATCCGGGTGAAGGACATTGCCGTGGTTTCGCAGGGACCGAAGATCCGGCTGGGGCAGTTTGCCAAAGGCATTCACCGCGATGACGGGAAGATTGTCGATAACGACGATGTGGTTTCGGGCATCGTGCTGTTGCGGAAAGGAGCGGCGGCGGATACTGCGCTGCAAGGCATCCACAAGAAAGTGGAGGAACTGAACAGTCACATTCTGCCGCCGGGGGTGAAGGTCGTTCCGTTCATCGACCGCAGTACCCTGGTGCACTTCACCAGCCACACGGTGCTGCACAACCTGACGGAAGGAATGATCCTGGTCTCGATCATTCTTTTCTTGTTTTTGGGTAATGTGCGCGGCGCGTTGATCGTGGCGGCGACGATTCCGTTCTCCCTGTTGTTTGCGTCGATCTGCCTGGACTTGCGGCACATTCCCGCGAATCTGCTCTCTCTCGGTGCGCTTGATTTCGGCATGGTGGTCGACGGTGCCGTGGTGATGATCGAAAACATCGTGCGCCACCTGGGCCACGGCAACGGGGTCAAGACTCCAAACGAAAAAATCAGCGAGGCCTCGCACGAAGTGCAGCGGCCGGTGTTTTACGCAATCGCCATCATTATCACGGCCTACTTGCCGATCTTCACGCTGCAGCGGGTGGAGGGGCGGCTTTTTCATCCCATGGCGTGGACCGTGGCCTTTGCGCTGCTGGGGGCATTGCTGTTCTCGATTGTGATCGCGCCGGTGCTGGCGAGTTTTGCCTTCCGCAAGGGAGCAAAGGAATGGCATAACCCGGTCATGCTGTTCGTGATCGACCGATATCGCGTCGCGGTGCGGTGGGCGATTCGCCATCGCGCGGTTACGGTCGGCGCGGTCTTGTTCATGGTGGGCGTGGGGATTTACCTCGCCTTCGGTGGTGCGATTGGCTCTGAGTTTCTTCCCCACCTGGACGAAGGCGCGCTCTGGGTGCGGGGCACGCTGGCTCCGAGCGCGGGGCCAGACGAAGGCATCCGGGTATCGAACCAGGCGCGAATCATTCTTTGTTCTTTTCCCGAGGTTCCACAGTGCACGAGTCAAACCGGGCGACCAGACGACGGCACCGATACGACCAGCTTTTTCAATACCGAGTACTTCGTCGATCTGAAGCCGAAAGAAGATTGGCGTCCGGTCTTTCATCAGAACAAAGACGAATTGATCGCCGCTATGAACCGCGAACTCAACAACAAGATTCCGGGGGTGGTCTGGGGATTTTCTCAGCCCATCGAAGACAACATGGAGGAGGCCGTCAGTGGAGTAAAGGGCGAGTTAGCCATCAAGGTCTACGGCGATGACTTGAAGACGCTGGAAGAAAAGAGCGCCGAGATCGCCGGCATTATGGGAACGGTTAGGGGAGTCGAGGACCTGGGAGTCTTTCATGTACTGGGCCAGCCTAATTTGAACGTGACTGTGGACCGCGATGCGGCGGCGCGTTACCAGATCAACGTCGCTGACGTGCAGGATGCGGTGCAGACCGCGGTGGGAGGGAATGCGCTCACCCAGGTTTTGAAGGGGGAAGCCCGGTACGACCTTACGCTCCGCTATTTACCGCAATACCGGAGCACGCAGCAAGCAATCGAGAACATCCGTCTGCTATCGCCCTCTGGAGAGCGGGTGTCGCTGGCTCAGCTGTGCAAGATCAGCGAGGCCGACGGCGGCTCGGAAATCTACCGCGAAGGGAATCAGCGTTACGTTGCCATCAAGTACAGCGTCCGGGGCCGCGATCTGGGCGGGGCGGTCGAAGAGGCGATGAAGAAAGTGAACGACCAGGTGAAGCTGCCGACCGGATATCACATCGACTGGGCGGGAGAGTATGCGAGTCAGAAGCGGGCCAACGCTCGGCTGCTTATCGTACTTCCGATCACGATCCTCATCATATTTATCCTGCTTTACACGATGTTCAAGTCTTTCAAGTGGGCAGTGCTGATTATGGCGAACATTGCCATCGCGCCGATTGGCGGGTTGCTGGCTCTTCTGATTACCGGGACGAATTTCAGCGTCTCTTCCGGCGTGGGCTTCCTGGCGCTGTTCGGAGTATGCGTGCAAACCGGAGTCATCATGCTGGAATACATTAACCAGCTTCGCGCGCGGCGTTACTCCATCGAAGACGCTGCCGTGGAGGGTGCGGTGTTGAGGTTGCGCCCGATCATGATGACGATGCTGGTGGCGACTCTTGGCTTGCTGCCGGCCGCGCTGTCGCACGCCATTGGTTCCGATTCTCAGCGGCCGTTCGCCATCGTCATTGTCGGAGGTCTTATCGCAGCGCTCATTATGAGCATCTTCCTGCTGCCCACGCTCTACGTTTGGGTTGCTGGCGAGCGCGACGTGCTGCCCCATTCTGAAGAAGCATTCGACGTGGGAGAGCACGTGGACTAGGGTGGGGGAACTGAGAACTGCCTCAAAAAATTAAGAGTTCCGAGGTGGTGTTGGGTCCATTCCTCTCGGCCAGTAGCTCGCTTTTAGACCCTTGCTTGACCTGCTGTCGCTGCTTCCCTTGCGGGCCGCTGCGCGCGATCTTCGCTTGGGC
>JBAWCJ010000198.1:0-4173 GCA_049590215.1 Candidatus Sulfotelmatobacter sp.
CGTTCAAGGCCCAGACTTTCCCACAGCCGGCGTAATCCACGGACGCGCCGGAGTTTTCGAAGCCTACCGCACCGGCCGCGGCCGCTTCATGATGCGCGCTAAAGCCGCCATCGAAAACATCACCAAAGATCGCCAGGCCATCATCGTCACCGAAATCCCCTATCAGGTAAACAAAGCGCGCTTAGTTGAACGCATCGCGCAGCTCGTCAACGACAAAGACATCGAAGACATTTCCGACATCCGCGACGAAAGCGATCGCGACGGCATGCGCATCGTAGTCGAACTAAAGCGCGGAGCCGAACCGCAAATCGTCCTCAACCAGCTCTACAAACACACCGCCATGCAGGAAGGCTTTTCCATGATCCTGCTGGCGGTGGTCAACGGCCAACCCCGCGAAATGGGACTCATCCAGGCCATCAAGCACTTCATCAATCACCGCGTCGATGTAGTCCGCCGCCGCACCGCCTTCCTGCTGCAGAAAGCCCGCGACCGCGAACACATTCTAGAAGGCTATCTAAACGCGCTCGATCATCTCGACAACGTAATCACCATCATCCGTGCCAGCGCCAACCGCGCCGACGCCCGCGAAAATTTGGTCGCCTACTTCGGCGGCAAGAAAATCGACATCAACACCACCGGCCGCGCTCCCAAGCTCAGTCCCGAAAAGCCTTTCACCGCGCGCCAGGCCGAAGCCATCTTAGAGTTGCAACTCCACCGTCTCACAAAGTTGTCGATCGATGAAATCTCGAACGAACTGAAAGAAACCCGCGAGCGCATCGAAGACTACGAGTCCATCCTCGGCTCCGAAAGCAAGCTCCGCAAAGTCATCATCAAGGAATTAGAAGAAGTAAAAGAACTCTACGGAGACGAACGCCGCACCCGCATCGAAGACGAAGCCGCAGAAATCGTCCTAGAAGACCTGATCGCAGACGAGCAGGTAGCCGTAACCTTCAGCCACTCCGGCTACATGAAGCGCACGCCCATCTCCACCTACCGCATGCAGCGCCGCGGAGGCACCGGCCGCACCGGCATGAAGACCCGCGAAGAAGATTTCGTCGAGCACCTCTTCATCGCTTCTACTCACGCCTACATCCTGATCTTCACCAACAAAGGCCGAGTCTACTGGCTCAAGGTCTACGAAATTCCCGACGTAAGCGCCGCCGGCAGAGGCAAACACATCGGCAACTTAATCGGACTCCAACCCGGCGAAACTGTCCGCACCATGCTAGCCGTCCGCAATCTAGAAGAAGAAAATAAATACATTTTCTTCGCCACCCGCAACGGCCTGGTAAAGAAATCCGAACTCCGCGAGTTCATGCACGTCCGCTCGAACGGCATCAACGCAATCAACATCGAAGAAGGAGACGAACTGGTAGCCGCCCGCATCACCAACGGCAACCAAATAGTTTTCATCGCCTCCCACGAAGGCGCAGCCATCCGCTTCGACGAAAATCACGTCCGCCCCATGGGCCGAGCCGCGTACGGTGTGAATGGAATTAATCTGGAAGAGCGCGACTACGTAGTAGGCATGACCGTCACACCCAAACCCAACGCAGAGGGAACCGATAAGGACCATGTGGGGACGGACGCATTCGTCCGTCCAGCGAGCGAAGCGAGCCAAGGCGAGGCAGAAGCGGTAAGCGAGATCCCACCGACCGAAACCGTAGACCTAACTCAAAAAGGCACCCTAATCCTCTCCGTAACCGAAAACGGCTACGGCAAACGCACTCCCGCCGACGAATACCGCCTAACCAACCGAGCCGGCAAAGGCGTAATCAACATCAAGACAACAGAGCGAGTAGGCAAAGTAGTAGCCATCGCGCTGGTAGACGAAAATTCTCAAGTAATGTTAATCAGCCAATACGGCAAAATCATCCGCATGGATTCCAAAACCATCCGCGAATCCGGCCGCAACGCCCAAGGCGTCCGCCTCCTGAACATGGAACCCGGCGACCGAGTAGCCGCCGCTGTAGTCTTAGCCCCAGAAGAAGAACCCAACGGCAACGGAGGCACGCTGATCCAATAATTGTTTGTTGTTTATTTACGACAACTCAGGTTTCTCATGAACTGAACTCAGTTTGTCATGAACT
This sequence comes from Candidatus Sulfotelmatobacter sp., assembly GCA_049590215.1. GTDB lineage: Bacteria > Acidobacteriota > Terriglobia > Terriglobales > Acidobacteriaceae > Sulfotelmatobacter. The sequence continues at coordinate 2,091 of JBAWCJ010000198.1, forward strand.
CAGAGTTGTCATCCCGAACAAAGTGAGAGCCTGCCCTGAGCGAAGCCGAAGGGGATCCTGGTTTCGCCGACATCACCACTCCCCAGCCCCGCCACCTGCCTGAGCCGTATCCGTTTTGACCCCCGCAAATCCGTGGCAAAAAGATTCTGCCCTACTTCACTCCCTGCTTCCGATTAATCTCCCACGAAAATTCCGTAACGAAATTCAGCAGCGTCCCCCATCCCACCTGCTCCGCCGCCGCCCGCCCACCGTTCACAAATGCATTCTTCGGACTCGGCTTCCATGCCGTCGAAATCATCCCTCCGCCAAATGCTCCCGCATACAAAGCAAACTGCGGCCTCAAATGCTCCTCGCTGCGATCGTAAGTCACCAAGTTCCTGATAAACGCATGCCGCGTCCGCCGCCACAGCCCTCTGCACTTGCACTGGTCATAGCGCACTTCATATCCCAGCTCTGCATTGCCCAGGGCCGCCAGGCTGTTTGCCGCAATAAATTGTCCCTCCCGCGAGGCAAACCGCTCCGCATACCCTGCCCACCCATCGTCCCACTGGTAAGGCACGCCGCGCGCCTGGTCAATCCCCGCCGCAAACATCCGCTTCAGGTAAGCTTCCGGTGTGATCAGCGTCTCTCGCAGATAAATCACTTCCCGTTCCTCTCGAGTCGGAGTGACCAGCGTCCGGTTCCTGCCTACGTACTCTCCCGCGATCCACCCCGACTCCCAATCCCGCGCCCGCAGCAGTTCCCGCTTAGTCTTGTGTCCAACAAACTGCACCGGATTCCCGTTCTCCTCCTTCTTCTGACTTGGAGCATCTGGCAATTCTTTACCCGGCGTTTGTCCGGAGCTCTGAGCGGGAGCCTGCGCAGGATTGTTCGCAGGATTGCTCGCCGGCTCACTCCCCTGCGCCCAGCCGAGCCCCCGTCCCGTCACAACCAGCAAGCACAGCAACGCAAGCAAACCGCAGCATTTGCTCCGCGTCCTCTGCGTCAAAACTCTAGACGTCCCTGCCATCTGATAAGCCCCAATGCCGAATCGTTTGGATGCATTCCCTCCCGAAAAGGAGAACGGAGAGATAATAAAAACGGAAAGATAAGAAATAAAGATAAGAAGACAAGAAGGAAGATTACCAAGAATTGTGAACTCACCGCCCTGAAGTTCTATCCGGCCGGATCCGCGCAAATCCGTGACCAGAAAGTTTTCAGCTAACCTCGCTCAAACGCATGCTTCTTCTCCAACTCTTCCACCGCCCCACGCATCACCGCCTCAAACCGTTCCGCCCGCCCCATTAACCCAACAGTAGCCTCCGCCCGCTCCCGTTCCATCCGTACCAACCCGTCCTCAGCCAGCTGTCCCGCAATTTCCACCAGGCGCGCCGGCGTACTCTCCAAATACTGCGCATCGGTAGGATCCCCAATCCAAACCCGCTGCTCCGGGGCCTGGTCATTCCGTACTTCAGCCTTGTCATTCCGAACGGAGTGAGGAATCTGCTGTTCGCCTCCATCACCACTGCTCGTCGGGCTCGTCTCAGTGCGCCCTCGCTCGGTACTGGGTACTGGGTACTCGGATTTCAACTTCGTCCCCCAATAAACCTTCCGCTCCAAAAACTCCGCAATCACCTCATCCGTAGCTTTTCCAAACACCCACTTCCCCCGCTTAAAGTCATAATGCCGGCTCGAAAACGCCACCGGCTTCAGCTTCCCCGACTTCACAAACTCAATCTGCCGATGATCCACTTCCTTCCGCAAAGCATTAATCACCGGAGCCTCCACATCCACCGGCTCCAGCGACGCCACTACCTCCCGCACCGTAGCCGACAAATTCACCGCCACCGGCGCATGCAGCCCATCCGAATTCTCCAGCCGGATATCCCCATGCAACACCCAAAAGTCCGCCCCCGAAGTCGACCGATGAAAAGGCCACTCCAGCGTAATCGTCAGCGGCAACCCGCTCAGAGTCACCCAAATCTTTTTCTCTCCACCCACCTGTGTCATTGCCTCAACCTCGTGCCCCAGGAAGTTATCTGTCATGTTGAGCGAAGTGAGATCGTCCAAAGGACGATCTCACGCAGTCGAAACACCCCATACC
>JBAWCJ010000199.1:0-4019 GCA_049590215.1 Candidatus Sulfotelmatobacter sp.
CAAAGTGGTGCTGGGTATTGGTGTCCAATTCTTTAATTTTTTCAACCACCCAAACTTCGGGCCGCCCGACAACGACAGCTCGGACTCAGGTTTCGGAGAGATCAGTACGATGGAGATGCCACCGACCGGCATTTTGGGATCTGGTCTGGGAGGCGATGTTTCCCCCCGGATGATCCAACTGAAAGCGCAGATCCACTTTTAGGCGCTTCTGGCCTCGTTAGGGTGCGGAAACCCGACTGCCTTGGCGAAACTCAGTCCGGGCGAGACGGTGCTGGACCTTAGGTCGGGCGGTTCCGGCGGCTCGCGTCATATCCAGATCGTGGCGAATATTATTTGGTAGTTTCGGAGGGAAACCACATACAAGGAAGCATGTGTCTCCGAATTCCTCCTCGCTGGCGTAGTGTCTTTGGAAGACCGTGCCGGCATAGCTCAATACCACGCCGACCAAGGGCAATTCCGATCGAAATCGGAAAAGCTATCGCCAAGCCAGCCATATCGATTGCAGCCACGAGCAGCAGATTAGCCAGATTGAACAGTGCTCCGCCGATGAGAGCATTGATCACGTTTGAGGTGTCGGCCGAGTGGATGTTGCGAAGGAGGGCTGAAGCATCTGGCCTCGTACTCCCCATCGTGAGCCCCAGTATAGGAGCCGCTACAAATATGCCGATCGCGTAGTCCCAGTAAAACAACTCAAAGCGATAGTTTTTCACACCTTTGTAAGTGTTCGCCCACGAACCCCAGCAGACGGCACTTGTAATCATCATCAGGAGCGCAATGCTCGAATTTGGTGGTGTGAACATGATCTGAGGTCAGGAACAATGATGTCGGGCCACCCACTCTGCATCAAAACGCGCGCGACCATAGAAAGATTTTTGCGTTCCGATGCTTGTCGTCGAGAGTCCAGCGTACAGATTGGCGCGCCGCACTGCCTCTCGTTCTGGCACTCCCTTGGCAAGAAATACGGCGAAACTCCCGATGAATGCATCTCCCGCGCCGGTGCTGTCTATGCTTTCGACAGCAAACGGGGGCACGTGCTTGCTGACGCCTTGGCCTGCAAGAAGCGATCCGTTCGCACCCATCGTGATGATGACGCGGCGAATACCTCCCGATAACAGTTTCTCCGCGCATCTCTTGGCGTCCTCGACACTGCGTACCGCCACCCCGGCTATCGTTTCTGCCTCGTTCTCGTTAGGCACGAAGTAATCAACACCATCCAGCGCGTGCATCTCGACGGACTGACCAGGTGCCGGGTTCACGATGCAGCGAATCCCATGCTTTCGAGCGAACCCAATCGTGTAGTAGACGGTTTCCAGCGGGATCTCAAACTGAAGGACGATAAAATCGGCGCCTTTCAACATCTCAGCTGCGGCATCGATATCCGCCTCTTTCAGTGCGTCGTTGGCCCCTTTCACCACCAGAATCCGGTTTTGTCCGTTGGGCTCGACGAAAATCGGCGCGACGCCGCTGGACAATCCCTCAACCTGCTTCACGTGGGTTGCGTCGATGCCAAGTTTCTTAAAATTATCGATGGTGGCGGGACCAAACAGATCGCTTCCAACTCGTGACACCATGAACACATCCGCCCCACAAAGCCGAGCCGTCAAGGCTGAAAAAGCATATAAGAATGGTCTCGATTTTTTGGTGTCTTATGCGTACGAAAAAGGATTTGACAACGGGCTGAATGACGATCTCGGCTCAATGGCGGGTGTGGGATATTATCCTCTCGTCCTTCCCGGATATACGGATAAGGGGTTGAGCGTTATCGATCAAACTAACAATTTGTCAGCTAGCGTGCTATATCAGTTACCGTTTGGGAAGGGCGCCCACTTCGGCTCGTCTGCAAGAGGCTTCACACAGGCGCTCATCGGCAACTGGCAAACGAACGTCATCGCCCACATAGGGTCAGGCTTCCCTATGGGCCTTTATACGGGGGTAAACAACTCCGGCACCGAACTCGGGTACCTTGGCAATCGCCCTGATCAGGTGTGCGGCGGGAAACTGAGTCACCCAAACGTGCAGGAATTCTTTAACACAAGCTGTTTTATTGATCCGCCAGCAGGAGTATTGGGGAGCGCCTCAAGAACGCCGCTTTTTGGGCCCGACTTCGTTAACTTTGACGCGTCATTATTCAAGACATTCAAGGTTTATGAATCCGCCCGACTCGAATTTCGCACCGAAGTCTTTAACGTCTTCAATCACCCCCAGTTTGCGTTTCCAGGCACCGGTACGGATTCACCGGGGTTCGGGGAGATTACTCAAATCGTGAACAATCCGCGTTTAATTCAATTTGCTCTGAAATTTATCTTCTGAGTGTGTCAATTGAAGCTGTCGTCGCGCTCCCGTGTTCTGACGCTGTAGTAAAACTGTAGTAGTTCCATGTTCAGAACGGGTCATCTTGGATCAGATCGGTGCAACTTGCGGTTCTGGTAACCCGTTGAGAAATATAGTAGAGTAGAAAATTTTTACAAGGGCTCAGAACCGAATGTGGAACTCAAAATCCGCCGGGCTTCGGCCCTTGGGGGTTCGATTCCCCTCCCGGCACCAGCAGTCTTCCGGGGCGCTGGCTTACTGCACTGGTGGGAGGCCGACCTTGGCTGACACTTCGCGAAACTGCTGATTCTGATGGAGGTGTTGGAATTCGTGGTTCGTGGTGAGTGTGGTGAGTCGAAGGTCGTGGCGCTGCCAGGCGATTTCGAGATACTTCAGAGCCTGATCGTCCTGACCCAGGGCTGCGTAAGCGTCGGCCACGTCGAAGGCCGAACCAGTGCCATGGTCAAATGATTCCCGCCGGGTGGTGAGGCGTTGCTCGAGCAGTCCGCGGCGGCCGCCGCTGGCGTAGGCTGCTTTTTCCAGGTCAATGTTTTTCTGCGCCTTGGCATCGTGGCGCAGGCGCGCGACCGTCGCGCTTTCCGTCAGGTATCCCGCGTAATTTCCTTCTCGAAAATAAATGTCCTCTGCCAGGTAGCGATGAGGAGGAACGAACTCAGGCTGAGACGCTGTGAGTTGCGTGAGCAGCGCTCTGGCTTCTTCTGTTTTTCCCGCGGCCGCGAGAATGCATCCTTTGTCGGCGAGGATGGGAGTGGAAGAAGGATCGAGTTGCCGGGCGCGTTCGATCTCGAGTAGTCCCTCCTGCATGCGCCCGGTCTCGATGAGGAACGTGGCGTACCAGTGGTGGGCGCGGGGCAAGCCCGGATTCAATTCGATAGCTCGCTTGAACTCGCGCTCGGCCGTGGCTACGTCGAAGAATCCCCAGAAGCTGGCAAAAGCGAGTGAGTTGTGCGCTTCGGCGGAGTTGGGGTCGAGTTCCACTGCCCTGGCGGCGGCGGCCCGGGCGCGCGGAAAGGCTTCCTGCGCGGGCAAGACGCTGAACTCTCGCAGCAGGTTATAGCTGTCGGCGAGACCAACATAAGGCGCCGCATAGGCGGGATCATGCACGATGGCCTGGGTGAAGAAATCCACTGCCTGGTTCAGATCCTCAGGCGTGCGCTTTTCGAAATGATAGCGGCCCTTGAGGTAGAGATCCTGCGCTTCGGCGCTGGGCGGCTGCGGAGCAGCCAGCGCATTCTTGTACCGAGGTTCGCGATGGCCGAGCGAAAAGGCAAGGAACGAGCCGGTGATCAGAACCAGCGGCAGGATCCACAGGAAATCTCTGGTCGCCGACGGAGAATATTGTGGCGGAACAAAACGAAGATCGGGCGTGGGAAACTCGGCGGGAGGCCGGACGGTAAGCACATCGACGGGGATGGTCGGGCTCCGGTCGCCATGGGCAGACGCCGCCACTCCGGCAGGGATCTCGACGGGCTCCCAATTATGGTGCGGAGCCTGCAGCCATTCCGCCAACTCGTCGGCGTAAGCAAAGACGCCACCGCGGACACTTCCCGGCACGCGGTAGACCGGAAGCCCGCGTTCTTTTTCCCAACGCTTGACTGTGCGCTCGTCGCGATCAAAGAAGGCGGCAATTTCCTTCCAGGAATCTAAACGCTTCTTCGCCGGGAGAGGCTCACTATGAGCGGCCATAA
>JBAWCJ010000200.1:0-15627 GCA_049590215.1 Candidatus Sulfotelmatobacter sp.
CTTCATCGTCGGCTTCGCATCTGGATTTCTTTCGACAGGGATGCAGCGGGGCGATCGGATTCTGATCAGTTGCGATCTGACTGCGGCCAGTTCCCTGGCTTACCTTGGGGCCATATATGCCGGACTCGTGCCCGTACTCGTGGATGAGCGTGCGCTCGAGATTTCCGGGGAGGCGGTGTTCTACAAGGCCCGCGCCAAGGGGGTGTGGGTCGCCAACCGAGCAGGTTTGGATTGGGCGAAGAAGAAGGGAATTCCAGCGTTCCAGGGCAAGTTCAAGGCCTGTCCCGCTGACTCGTTGCCTTCCGCTTCATGTGCGGAAGAAGACCTCGCAGCGTTGATGCCGACGTCGGGCTCTACTGGCGTACCCTGCCTGGTGATGGTCAGTCATGCCAACCTGCTGGCTAACACCGCTGCGATCATACGAAGCCAGCGTCTGGGCACCGATGAACGAGCGATGCTGATTATGCCCGTGAGCTACTGCTTCGGCGCGAGCGTCCTGCATACTCATTTGTGGCAGGGAGGCGGTGTCGTTTTTGACTCGAGGTTCATGTTCCCCGACAAGGTGCTGCGCTCGATTAACGATCACGGCTGCACCACGTTCGCAGGTGTGCCGGCGGTTTATAACATCCTGCTGCGGCGTTCCAATCTCAGATCCATTCCGCTCCCCGGCCTTCGGCGCTTTCTCCAGGCTGGCGGTGCGCTGGCTCCTGATGGTGTCCGCGAAATGCGCAACATCGTGCCCGACGCGGAGTTTCTTGTAATGTATGGCCAAACCGAGGCCACGGCCCGCATCTCCTGTCTGCCCTCGGAGCGCTTGAGCGAAAAGCTAGGCAGTGCTGGGCTGCCCCTGGACAACCTGGAGGTCCGCATCGTGGACGATGAAGGCCGCGAGTTACCGGAGGGGCAGGTTGGCGAGGTCCACGTGCGAGGCCCGTCTATCTGCTCCGGGTATTTCGAGGATCCCGACGCCACGGGACGCAAGTTTGCTGATGGCTGGCTCAAGACCGGCGACTTCGCCTGTCGTGACCACGAGGGCTACCTCTGGATCAAAGGACGCGCCGACGAATTCGTAAAGATGCGCGGCATCCGCGTGAGCTTTGCCGAGGTAGAAGCGAAAGTAGCGGCTACGCCAGGGGTTGACGAATGCGCTGCCGCCGCCGTGCAGCACCCGGAAGCCGGTGAGGCAGTCGTGCTTTTCGTGGTTACGGCCGGCGGTGAGAATGGTGTCGTCGAAAACATTCGACGTACGTTGCCGGCCCAGTGGACGTGTGCTTCGATAAGAGTGGTCGCGGAACTACCGAAGACAGCGAACGGCAAAATCGCCCGCGCCAAGTTGCGGACAATGGTGTGAGCGCAACGATGGAAATTGAGCAACGCATAGAAGGGCTGTTGACGGTGCCGCCCTACAGCCTGGCTCCCAGGCAACATCAAGACAGCTTGCTGACATTGCTGAAGAGCGAACTGGAGTACGCCTGCGAACGAAATCCGCGTTTTCGTAACTATGTGAGTCATTGGCCGGTGGATTTTCGGGTGGCGGATCGGATTTCCGATTTGCCGTTCCTCCCAGTCGGCGTCTTCAAGCAGAATCCGCCGTTAGCTCTGGTCGAGGCTGGCGAGATTAAGCGCACTCTAGCTTCCAGTGCGACGACTGGCCAGATCCCGAGCCGTGTGGTTCTGGATGCTGCGACTGCCCGGAGGATGACCAAGGGCGTCGTCGCCATCATCCGCGATTTCATCGGACCGGCGCGACGGCCTTATCTGGTCATCGACACTGCAGAAAATATGACGGCGCGGGCTGAGTTGGGGGCTCGTGCCGCAGCCATTCAGGCACTGGGATCTTTCTCCACAGAAACCGCGTGCTGCCTGCGATCCGATGGAAAAGGAGAGCCCAGCCTCGATCTGGAGAAGCTTCTCGATTGCGCCGCGAAATGGAAAGAGGCCGAGCTTCTGGTTTATGGGTTTACACATGTCCTCTGGACCCAGCTCGCGCAGCCTTTACAGCGCAAGGGCGTCACGCTCGGCATTCCTAACGTCCATGTGCTGCACAGTGGCGGTTGGAAGCGCTTGGAGCGACAAGCGGTCACTAAAGATGTTTTCATACGCGGCGTGGCGTCGGTCTTTGGCTGCGCCCCGGATCGCGTCATCGACTATTACGGCATGGTTGAAAATGTGGGCGTCGTCTATCCTGACTGCGAACAGGGAAACAAGCATGTTCCGACGTTCGCGGAGGTCATTGTGAGGGATCCTCTCACGCTCGAGCCCGTCGAGGCAGGACAGCGAGGCCTCGTGCAGGTCTGCAGCGTGCTACCGACGAGTTTCCCTGGGTTTCTACTTTTGACGGAGGACATGGCCGAAGTCATCGGCCACGACGGCTGCCCCTGTGGAAGGCGCGGCACCCACTTCCGCTTTGCGGGGAGGGCGCCGAAGGCAGAAGTGCGGGGCTGTGGGAACGTGGAAACAACACGCAGCCGGGATTCGCGGTGGAGCGTCGAGGCATGAGCGACCTGATCCATGCAGTGGATTCTCCGCAGGAGCTTACGCTTGCGGCACAGCGGCTGCGGAAGATCGCGCAGGGAGAGCCGATTGCTCCGCAGGTGGTACTTGAGGTTTTTGAGCAATGGGCGGAGGCTCTTAAGGCGCGCGAGTTCGAAATTCCAGGTCTGGCATTTCTCCGCCTTTGGCTCCGGCGCGGCAACCTGGAGCCCATTCTGCTTCGCGAGCTAGGCCCGAATGCGCTGAGTGGAGGATGGCTGGAAGATGGACGCGCAAAGCTGCGGACATTTCCATTAGGAGTGGTTGGCCATTGGCCGGCCGCGAATATCGAGATCCAACCTATCCTATCTCTGACCTGCGCCTTGCTCGGAGGCAATGGCTGTCTGGTGCGCGTCCCAAGTGGCTTGGTCGAGATAACTCGACGCGTGATGGACAAGTTGCGAGAGGTCGATCGATCGGGTTCGCTGACGGAGCGCATTTTCATGGCGAGTTTCGATCATTCGCGCATGGATCTTCACGAGGCCATGGCGCAGGCGGTGGATGGCGCGATGATCTGGGGGGGCGCGGAAGCGGTCTCGCAGGTGCGTGGGCTGGCGTTTCCGCACTGGGCGCGTGTTGTTGTTTTTGGACCACGACTCTCGGCCGCGGCCATGGATGCCGCGTCCTGGGGAGACAAGGCCGAACGATCTTCGTGGTGTCGACGCATAGCGCGTGACGTATGGCAGTTTGATCAACAAGCCTGCTCATCGCCGCAAGCGCTATTTCTCGAACGCGGCGCGGGATGCGATCCGGGCGAATTCGTGGAAGACCTCAAGCGTGCGTTTCAGGAAGAAAACCGGCATCATCCGCGATTGCAAATCGAACCCGCGCTGACGTCGGCGATCTGCCTGGCGCGCGCTTCATGGCTTCTTGACAGTGTAGAGAACACCGCCCTGTTTCCCGCGTCGCCGGATTGGACCGTTCTGTTGGGGGCTGGCGAGGAAATTCCAAACCCGACTCAGGGGCGAACGCTCAATGTCCTGGTAGTGGATGACCTCATGAAAGTGATCTCAAAGTTTGATGGAGCGCTGCAAACTTTGGGATTGGGTATTCGAGATCCCCAGAGGGAAGAGTTGCTGGCCGCAGCCGCGGGGCGGAGCGGGGTGGATAGAATCGTGAAGCTGGGCAGGATGCATGTTTTTAGTTCCCCGTGGGACGGAACGGAATTGATTCGTCCGATGGTACGTCTCGTGCGTCATGTACAGTCCCAAGATTAAGGAAGACGAAAGACTAAGGTACTCAGGATGGAACCAGCACAACAATTCTTGGACGCGATGGATCGAAAGGCCAAGATGTTTGCCCGCTCCGCACGGGCAACCGTCGAGGCGAACCCGGATTTGTGCGGATGGTTGTTGAATCCGCTGGCGCGTTGGGCCGAGGCAGCTTACGGCAGTGAGGTATTCGACGTTGCAGCGCGTGGCTATGCGGAGTACTGCGTCGGCATCGCCAAGGCGTACAAGATATACGAGCGCGCCGGGATCTACACGCCTGAAAGCATGCCGGAGATTATGTCAGGGGTCTACGAAGACGAAGGCTACATGGTGCCTTACATGTGGGCTGCCATTCTTATCTATCCGTTCTGGCCGTCCATGGTCAGTCATATCGCGATGTTTCGTGACGACTTCGTGAGACGATTGCCCCCCAACGCGACTGTCCGTGAACTGGCGGCAGGTCACGGTGTGTTGAGTCTCCTGGCCGCCGAAGAACGATCTGACATTCAGATCGAAGGCACAGATATCAGCCCTCCGGCAGTGGCTGTAGCAAATCGCCTGCTGGCGGTTTCGGGACACGCGGGTCGTGTCAAGTTCACAGTGAAAGACGCGCTGAAGGCTGACGACCGGGCAAGTGACGGTAAATGCCAAGGAGTTATTTCCGGGATGCTTGCCGAGCACCTGTCTGATCCGAGGCCGCTCTTCAAGGCGATTTCCCGTCAGATCTCACAAGACGGACTTGTGTTCCTCAGCACAGCCCTCGAGTCGCCGCAGCGAGATCACGTTTTTGAATACAACCAGGAAAGCCAACCTCTGCTTATGGCCGAGAATGCTGGCCTGCGGGTAAGCCGGCTTGTCTCCGATTCCAGCGCTGTGCCTCCGGGCTCACGGTTCCTGCCACGCGCCACGGCGATGATCTTGCGGTCGAGGTGAAAGCGTTCGTTGAGCGTTTTCGTTGAGTAGGTTCCGCGGAGAAGGATAGTTTAGAGATGACCACACCTTTCATGACATTTGAGGAAGTGCGAGCGACTCTAAAGCAACGGTTCCCCATGCTCATGGTCGATACCGTGATCTCGCTGGAACCTGGCAAGAGCATCCGGACAACAAAGAATGTGACGGGAAACGAAGTCCAGTTTCTGGGTCATTTCCCCGAGCACGCCGTGATGCCGGGAACTTTGATTGTCGAGGCAATCGGCCAATCGGCTTCCATTCTGTTCTCAAAGACGACCGGAACTGGAACGCAGCCGGGAGAATTCCTTGTGCTGGGCTCCATAAATGAGATGAGATTCCTGGTGCCCGTGGTCCCAGGAAACAGAATGGAAATTGACGTACAGGTCCTCAAGTTTATTGAAGGTTTCGCGCTGGTGGAAGGAGTGGCTACGGTCGACGCCACCGTAGTGGCGAAGGGTAAACTGGGCTTCGCCAGACGAGGTTTGCAGGCTCTCCCTCCGGCGTAGCGAGTTGTTCCGGGCGCTCTGGGCTGCGACGCGACCGCCTGATTCCATCGGCCATTGTCGCAGTCACAGTTGTCCTTCCGAATTGCCTCCCTCAGGCGAGTGCCTTTTCTAGGTGCTCCATCACAGAACCTCTTGCTCTAGCTTCGCTGAAATCGAATCTACGCGGCCAACCGAATCCATTGAATACCAAAACCGCCTGGAGAGCGCGCTCCAGCCTGAACGGTAGCGGTCGAAGGAACCTGTAAAAATCGAAGAGTCGCGGAGGTAAGGACCGATGCTTCCACATCTGTCGCGCCGACCAGTTGAGCAGTTCTGAGCGGGACCCAACCAGCGGCAGTATCTGACTCATCCTTTCCTGACAAGTTGGGGTATCCGAAAATACGACCGGCACGTCTTTCCCCGGCGCAGCCATCGCAGCCAGGCAAGACAGCGCAGGATCAAGACGTAAGGCAGGATGAGGGGTGACAAAAGCAAGCTGAGCAGTATCGCTAGACAGGCACCTGCCGTTATAGACGATTCGGATCAGCGAGAATGACAAGTTGAGTCGCGTCGCGATATAAGGGCATTCTGGCACAACACCTTACCAAGTCTCCGTGTGTCCATGTGCATTTGAAAATGCGATGCCACAACAGGTTGCGTGTTGTCAGCCGGGTATTCATATCGAGCAACTGTTCTCGCTCCAAAGTTCGCCCAATGCTTCCCCTAATGCCGTCTTCTCCGCAGGCCGTCGAGGAAACAAGCGGTACGCGGAACCGCGAAAACTCCGCAACTCCACGATCGTAGGCAAATAGTGACTCGTCTTATCACAGCCTTCAAAATGCAGGAATCCTTCATGCGCTCCCGGCCCCAAAGGGGTGTAATGCCCGACGCTGGGAGCGCCTTGAAAAGGTGAAAAGGCATGGAACCGTGCCCGAGCCCATGTCTCGATTCGCTTCTTACTGCCGCTCAACAACGAGGGAGACGAGAAAAAGGACCTGCAAACTAAGCCCCAAAAAAGGCTAAGGAGCATGTCCAACGTCACGCTTCCCCCTTTGTGATTCAGTAGGGGATGGCCGAGAATTGAATTACATCCCCGCTGGTAACTGTCCCGGAAACGGTGCAGGCCGTGGTGCTCTTGACTGTCTGCACGAACAGATCAGCGGTATGGGTAAAATCGTAGGCTGTGCATAGCCAGCCATTCGGGGCAGCCTCCCCCGGTGTGATACTGGCAGCGCAAGCCGCTTGTCCGGCGGTAAAGCTTCCCGTGAAGCCGTTCCCGGTCTGCGATCCTACTGCTCCGCAGCCTGTAATGCTCGGCGTTCCATTCGGCGGAGTGTAGACCAAGACCAGCCCTGTAGAGCCGTTGAGATGGGTTGTCACATTGGTGAATTTAGGATAGATGATACTATTGTTGGTCCCGGTGCCAGAGACAATGCCATTGGTGAGGTTGTTGAGGGCGATGCCGTTCACTACATTGGAATCCGATGCCGCGCCAGTACCGGCGAAGTCTATGCCATCTTCGGTAATTGCAGCTCCTGGCGTGCCGTTGATGGTAATTCCTGAGAAGTTATTATTCGACGTGTAGCACCCCATTGATACGCACCGTACCTGGATCCCATAGAGAGTCGAAGCAAGCCCTCCATCTACCCCACTCGGCATGTTTATGGTGATCCCGGAGAACGTGTTATTGTTCGTGACTGAGTTAACCGTTCCCTCTCCCGTGCATGCCCCCAGTCCCTTGACAGGCAGAGCTACGGAGAATGTATTGGTGCTCCTGTTGTAGTTAGTGGTCAGGACCATATACGGCCCTCCACCGTAGCCTGATGGGGTATAACTACCAGCGAAATAGACGCTAAGCCCCGGCTGCAAAGCCCCATTAATCGTGGTAGACGTCGTATAGGTGGCTATGTTTCCAATTTCACTACAGGACGCGATGTTCAGCTGCGCCCATCCTGAATCCAGTTCAATCCCGGCTGTGGGTGTAGTTCCTCCCACCCCACTCTCCCCAAAGCCGTTGATCGTGATGTTAGAGAACGTGCTTGCATTTTCGCTGTTCAGGGTAATCGCGTTGCCCTGTCCGATGTTCTCCCCTAAAATGACTCCCGGCCCGTACTGGCTGCCCGTGCCGTCGATAATCTCCCACATCGTATAGCCGACATTGTTGCCTTGGGCATCGCATACCCCAAGGTTCACCTCGGCATTCACCATCCACGATAGCGAGCCGCACCCTGCATTTGCGCTAGTAAGCAGAATCAGGTTTGGGCCGATCTGAATATCCTCTGGATTGTAGGCATTAAAGCTGCCCATCTGGATACCCCAGCACAGGCCAGCCGTAGGACACCCCGGAGTGAGAATCTTGTTGTCACGTATCCTCACTTGGGTAAATTGCGTGGTCAGACCATCTGACTCAAGTTGCAGACAGGCGCTTCCCGGCGAAGTATTGGCATTGCTCGCGGTACAGTCAAACGTATTTCCCTCGATGTCGATGTCAGTGATGCTCTCCTGCATCTGCAAAGCGTAGATATTAGCAGTGCTCCCCGTGGCTACATGGTTGCGCCACACCTTAATGTCGGTCGGCCCCATCCCGCCTGATGCGGCTGCGGTGAAGTTCAGAGTGTCGCCAGCACAGTTATACAGGTAGTTGTACTGAATGATGATGTGGGAGTTCGCCGCAGCATCGGTGATGCAATGCCCTGTATAAGTCCCTCCGTTGCCGTTGTACTCCACGTTCTGAAGGGTGAAGTTATTGGCGGATATCAGGAACGATCCACTGGCCCCCGGAAAACCCTCCCGTGGAGCTATAGCTTTTGAGGATGATTGAGGCCCCAGCCCCTTCTGCCGGTCCGAGTCCCATTACGGTGCAAGGCGTGGCCCCTAGAAGCTGCCCTGATTGCTTGTAGGTGCCGGGAGGCAGGAACACGGTCCCCCCATTGCACGCTGCTATGGCCGCGTTAATCGCTGCCGTAGAATCGCTAGTCCCTGTCGGATCGGCCCCATACAGTGGCGCGGTAGCATCAATCCAAGGACTGGGACCGGCAACCTCTAACTCCGTAATTCCCCCGGTTGTGACCGAAAAAGTTGTTGTTGTCTGCGCATTGCCAACGCAGACCACGCCGAGAACCGTGAACAGAATCCCGAAGGCAAGAACCGAAACATACTGCTTGCGACTGAACATGCTTTTCCTCCAAACCGGAATTGGAGGGGGAAGCGCAAGCCAATCCTACCTTGTTTGAGTCTCGCGCGTAAGAGTAAAGTTATAAGTGTTGTCGCCCGGCAATCGTCTGGCCCTGATTAGGTTCCCTTTCTAGCGACTCACCCTAGCGGGTCGTCCTCTTGAGTAGAGCAATAACCGATGCTCCTTCCAAGGGGGACGAGCCCCTCCCAAGGTCGAGTCCTAGAAAGAGCACCTATGAAGTGCCTGAAGGACGCAGGGAAGTGATCTGCCGTTACATAACCAAAAACAGCAAGCGCATTTACCTGAAGAACGCTCGGTTCTTCCACTTCTTCGTCAAGGTTTTGGCCACGAAGAAGAAGTAGTTAGCTGAGAGAGCCCTCCGACAGCAATCTTTCATAGCGAGTACGAGAAATCTTGTAGCGCCGAAACCTCTCCCCACAAAGGCCCGGGCTACATACTCCGCGTTCTCTCACGCCGAAAGAGGCCGCAACCAGGAGTTCGACGGCTGGCAACTTCGCCAAATATTTCTGGAACGCCTCGCGATCCTTCCGCTGCTGCTCCTCGATTTCGGGAATGAAAAACATTTTGCCGCCCGCGATTTCGCCGCTCGATCCCGCTATCGCTTGAGCTTTCCAACTCAATGCCGTGTTGTACTCCCGCTCGTGCTTCAGGAAGTCTGCGAGTTACATTCGGCCATCCATGATAGCTTTCATCCCCCTGAAAACTCAGTACGTGTCGTCTGGCAGAAAGGCTGGTGCTGCCACCTGTTTATCGACCAGAAGCGCGAACTGCCGCCAATCGATGATCCCGATCTATATCGGCTCAAGCAAGAGATCGTGTCGGAATTACGGCGGTTTCTGCGAAATCTCAGGAGCGCATTCTCAAGAAGACGGACCAGCCCATCTTCCGATGAAATAATTGACCACTTCCAGAAAACTATTTTGTCCGAGAGCGACACATGCATTCACCTGAAGACCAACATGAATTCGTGGGTGAAGTTCTTTCGAGGAAATTCGATATCGGTCAAACTGCTCTTGCATGGGAAACGGACAAGCCCCGCGGCGCTTTTTGACTCTTGGTTCGCTTGGTGCAAGGGCTTTGAACCAGAAACTATTCGCCAGAGAATTTCCGAGGTCGGTCAGTTCGTTCGCGATTCTCGCAAGTCGTGAAGTTGTAGGCGCTACTTCAATTTGAACCTATAGTTTCGTCCGTCAAAAGTCATTTAGTCTGCCTCCAGCGTCTGAGCACCCAAGACGCGATTCACGGCTTCACCCCTTCGAGACCGATAGCGGATTCGGAGGGTGGCCAAAAAGAATAGGGGGAAGCATGTCAAGCAGTCACAAAAAAGCTGCCGCCAATCGCATCAACGGGCAGAAGTCAGATGGCCCTACGAATACAACATCGACACGGTTTAATGCAACCAAACACGGTTTGCTCGCGGTGGGAATAACTGAACTCGATAACGCCGAAGGTTACCGCAATATCCAAAATGGCCTTATGCGCGAGAAGAATCCTGTTGGTGCAATAGAGACATTTCTCGTCGAGTCCGCGGCCATAGAGATGGTAAGGTGGCTTCGTGCTAGGCGCCTTGAAGCTGAGTGCATCACTAGCGAACTAAATCCTCCGACCCATTCACCTGGGTTGTCCGAACTTCTGCTGCTTGACGGTGGAGAGGTGCTTGATCCAGGACTCCCAGCCGCGATTAGTGCCGAGGCTGCCCAAAAGCTGGTTACTTTTCAAAGGTACGAATCGACTTTTGCCAATAGATTCTTCCGGATCATCCACGAGCTGGAGCGATTGCAACGTATGCGGCAGGGGGAACGCTTGCCTGTGCCTGTCGCTGTTGACATTAGTGTTCATGCGGGGACCGGAGCGCTGGACCCGGTTGGTGACGACAGTAAAATAGTGGAATCGGTTTCTGCTGACAAGCTCGAAAAATCGGACTCGGTTCGTCTGAAGGAAAGTGCGCCAAGCGCCCGGGAAGGGCCCGTCGACTCTGGAATAGGGAGCTCGGTTCTCGGGGCGATGGGGCGACCGAAATCCCCGCCTTGCGATATGGGTGTTCATGCCGACACCGCGCCAGAGGACCCGGTTCCTGCGACCACAGAGCAGCCGCGCGCCCTGCCCGAAGACAACGATGGGGAATCGGAGCGCATACAGTGAGCGGGTGGAACCACATCGCACCTTGAATCGCGAAATCTGGGGGTCCGCGTCGGCTGAAACTCGACGACGCACTCGAACCTGGGACGGCACTGAAAAACCTGAGTACAGGCGAAAAACAGTCGGACGTGGCGGAGGTGTTCAACCCTAATATCGATGAATCAACCCGATGGTGGAAGGGCCAGAAGTCGTAATCCCCGTGGGAGGCCGCGGACGAAGGCTCTGAGTGAAGCCTATCGCGCCGTGCTCACGATGCGCTGTCCGGCCGACACGAGGCGTCGCACCTTTGCTGAGTTGATCGCATTCCGCCTAGCAATAGCGGCTGCGACGGGGATCTCAAGGCTGCTATAGAGTCGGCGGATCGCACCGAGGGAAGGGCGCCAGACCTGGTTCTGGAAAGCCCCTATTGCTCACAACACGAGAAATTTGACTTCAGGGTCCTAACCAGGGAGAAGCTAGAACAGAAGATATTGGATAGCAAACGCAAAATGAAGGAGATAGATGCGCAGATAGATGCAACCCTCAACGATTCCGCAAGTGCATTCAAGCAAGAATAAGTTCTTAATGGTGGGCAGTGCGCAAGAGACGCTGACTCGTAGACTGCACGAAGGGCATAACAAGCCCCGCAATTAGCTGTGGGATGAATCGCTTGGTCGAGGATGCCGTGCGATGTTTTTCAAGGCAAGATCGGTTCTTGGCTGTAGCCGCGCGATCCCCCAAGCTGAGACATGTTCTCGCCGGGCCGGCCTGCCCGATGATTCTGTTGGCGGCCTGCCGCCGACTCCATCGGGTAGAGAGGGGCGGCAAATTTTGGTGCATAAGGTCCGCGTCACAGTTGACCAATTCCAACGTCTAGGCTGAATTCTTACCGGCCATTTATGAAAATACGCTTTTCTGGAGCGCGGCAATTACAATCTTGTTCGTGAAGTGCCTGCTTTGCGTTGTGGAGCTCAAGAAGACCCGTTCGGTGGCCCGATTACGAAACGAACCCACTAAGCTCTTTGTTATCAGACCGAGACTGAACCTGGGTTAGCACGAAAAGCGTTCACGATTTGTATCGAAAGCTGCGCCCCTGCGAGCGCATTTCAAATCCCGTCTCCCATGCTCCCCCGAACTTTGCGGTAACCGGACCGGTATGGAAACTGAAACTGTAACCGAATGAATCGGAGCGATCAGCCGCCGAGTCCTACGTTCTTGTTCGCTATCTCGACGATAGCGCGGCCAATCAGCAGGGATGCGGTCGCTGCTGGGGAGGGAACGTTCAGAACGTGCAACACGTTACCTGATTGCACAAACTGGAAATCATCGACCAGAGTTCCATCGCGCTTCAGTGCCTGGGCGCGAACCCCGGCGCCACCGGGGACCAGATCTTCTTCACGTACGGCGGGGACCAGTCGCTGCAAGGCGCGAACGAAGGCTGCCTTTGAAAGAGACCGGTGGACTTCGTCGAGTCCACTTCGCCAATACTTTCCGGCCATTCGCCAGAATCCAGGAAACGTGAGCGACGAAGCCAGGTCTTTCACTTTGAAGTCAGTGCGCCGGTAACCCTCGCGGCGAAAAGCCAGGACGGCATTCGGGCCGGCGTCAACCTTGCCGCTAATGCGGCGCGTGAAGTGGACTCCGAGAAAAGGAAACCTCGGATCAGGTACGGGATAAATGAGGGCACGCACCAACGAGGAACGCTCGGAAATAAGATCGTAGTACTCGCCCCGAAAAGGAGCGATCGTAACTTCCGGTTCGTCACCGGCCATGCGGCTGATGCGGTCGCTGAACAATCCCGCGCAGTTGATGAAATAGGTTGTGGAGAATGCTCCGCGTCTGGTTTCTACCACAATCTCACTCGAACGGCGATTGATGCCCAAAAGTTCCGCGGACGTCAGAATCGCCCCGCCCCGCTCCACGATTAACTCTGCGTACTTATCGCAAACCACTGCATAGTCAGTGACGCCGGTTGAAGGAACGACCAAGGCTTGTAAGCCGCTGGCGTTCGGTTCCAGATCGCGCAACTCCCCAGATCCGATAAGCCGCACTCCTGCGACGCCGTTGGCCTCGCCTCGCCTTCGTAGTTCTTCCAAAGACTGCAATTCTTCTTGGCTGGTGGCCACGATCACCTTGCCGCAGATGATATGCGGAATGCCGTGCTCGCGACAAAAC
Source organism: Candidatus Sulfotelmatobacter sp. (assembly GCA_049590215.1). Taxonomy (GTDB): domain Bacteria; phylum Acidobacteriota; class Terriglobia; order Terriglobales; family Acidobacteriaceae; genus Sulfotelmatobacter. The sequence goes on from JBAWCJ010000200.1 coordinate 12,669, forward strand.
TCGATCATCGCCGCCGCGCCGGCAACGCACAACTTTGCCTTCAGTGACCCTGGCTTGTAATAAATCCCGGAATGAATGACGCCGCTGTTGTGGCCGCTCTGATGGCGGGCCACGCGATCTTCCTTCTCGAGCAGCAGCGTGCGAAGGCGAGGGAATCGTTGGGTAATCTCGAGTGCGACGGAGAGGCCGACAATGCCTCCGCCGACGATGATGACGTCGTGACGCGAATCAGGCATGATCGATGATCATACCGCGGCGGTCTGTTCGCGGCGCGCGTGTTTGACTATGGGCTAACGACCAGAGTTATGGTGGAAGGTGCTTGATGACTCAGTGTGCCCGACGTGCCCGTCACTGTGATGATATAGGTGCCAGGTTGCGTGCCTTGCTGCTGCCCGCCGCCACCTCCACCACCGCCTCCCCCACCTCCACCGCCGTTGCTTCCTGCTGCTCCACACGATGGGAGCAAGAGCGCCAGCAAGAAAAATCCGATCAAGGAAGCTGGCAGTGTTCGCCTTGCGCGCTTTCTCCCCTGCCCTCTGGTTGCCAGCAGGACAAGTCCGGGCAGCGCCAGCGATATGGCATAAAAGAAGACAGCGCGGTTCGGGCTGGAACGAAAGAGGCTGGCTGAGCTGGACGTGGTTGCGACGGTCATCACCACTGCAGCCGAACTGTTCCCCGGAGTTACTGAGCTGGGAGTGAAACTGCAAAGCGCCGCAATTACGGGGACGCTGGAACAAGAAAATGTCACGGCATTGGTGAATGCAGCTCCGACGGGCAGGACGCTGAAATTGTAGCTGGCCAATTCTCCCGGGGTGATGGTCTGGGTGGCTGGTGTGAGCGAACTGAGGGTGAAGTCCTGGGATACAGTAAACGCGATCGTGAATGTCGAACTGGGAGCTCCGGTGATGTCTTGCGAGCTGATGACGATGTTGTAGGGACCGGGCGCGGCGCTGTTTGGAACGTTGATCGTGGCGGTTACGGGAACAGAGGCTCCGGCGTTGATGGTAATGGGATTTGCTGGACTGAGCGTGCATTGCGCGGCCGGCAGCGCACTAGCGTTACAGGTGGCGTTGACCTGACCGCTATAGGAATTGGTGGAAGTAAAGGTGAGAGCCGCCGGCACCTGCGCGGCGGGCGGGGAAGAAAGCGTCGCCGGACCCGTAATCAGGTAAGCGCCGACGTTGAAGGGTACAGAAAGAGAATTCGTAATCAAACCCGATGTGCCTTGCACGGCGATCTGGTAACTGCCAGGGGTGAAGCTGGTTCCGTTGATGACGAGATTGACCGTGGCGGGAAATGTGCTCACAGACGAGGGAGTGATGCTGCAACTGCTCGCTCCGAAGGTGTTTGGGCAGGTTAGGACGACGGTGCCGCTGAAGCCGTCCTGAGAGGAGATTGTGATGGGGCCGCTGGTTCCGGTGCTGCCCTCCTTCACGTTAGGAAAAGGCGTGGGTTCGCTGAAAATGAAGTTTGGGTTGGTCGTGACTGTCATGGTGAACGAAGTGGTTAGGGGCGTGGGCACTCCGGCAGTTGCGGCCTGCAGCGTGACGGTGTAGTTGCCGGTTTCCGTGACTGCGGGAACGGTCACGGTCGCCGTCAGATTCACGGGTGAGGCCGCTGTCGGATCGACGGTCGCGCCGGGCGAAAAGGCGCAACTCGCACCAGAGATTGTGGGACTGAAACTGCAGCTGAGCGTCACGCTTTGATTGAATGAACCCTGGGCTGTAAGTTGAAAACTTACGGGCGGGGAAGTTGAGCCGCGCGGCTCAATCACCGTGGCGGGCGTCGGTGTGGTCAGATCGAGATCCACGACATGCAAAACGAGAGCGGCGACGTGAGTCGTCGTATTGGGATCAGATCCCACGGCTTTCAGATCGAAGCTGTAGTCACCGGTGGTGTTGCCTGTGGTAAGTGAGAACGCTGTGCCGGTGGAGGCCGGAGTGAAGCTCGCCGGGTTCGGAGTGCATGGGCTAGGTATGCTGGGCGATCCCGCCGTGCAGCTTAGGGTAACCGAGCTGTTATATCCATTCACCGCCGTTACCGTGCCGTTAAATGTGGGCGTGGTCCCGACGAAGGCGGTCAGCGGATTGTTTGAAACCGCGATCTGGAAATCCGGAGTAGCGACCAAATTGAATTGCCACATGCCGCGGCCGTAGGTGGAAGCGCGCAACAGCTTCTGGCCTCCGGAGTTGAAAAGTGCGAGCGCAGTGACAGCCACGTTGGGCAGGAATCCACTCTGCTGGCTGCTTGCACTGGGTCCGAGTTCAGTCCATGCGGGAGCGGACGTCGAACTCTGGAAAACGCCGACGTCCGTGCCCACGTAAACCATGTGTGCGCTCGGGTCAACGACCACCGCGTTCGCGGGGGAATCCGGAAGAGCGTTGGCACCCGTCCCAGTGAAATCGATCCAATTCGCGCCGGCATTCGTGGTCTGCCAAACGTGTCCCGGACCGACTTGTCCAGGAACGGCGGTGAAACCCATCACGGTGACGTAAGCTGTCTTGCCTGTGGGGTCTGACGAGTCAATGGTGACGCTGGAAATCGGGAACTGATTGGGGTTGATGCTGCTGCCGCCGGGGCCGTTCAGCGTGGTGTTGGCGAAGTTTGAAACCGTGCCGGAAACTGCAGTCGCGTTCGTGGTGACCCAAACATTTCCGCCGACTGGCGTCGATAGTTCGTTTGAGCCGGAGCCGTCAGTCGTGGCATAAATCACTTCGGAACCGTTTGCGCTAGTAGTGCCGCCGGCGGCGAGGGCGCGCACCGTATTGACCTCAGTGCCCGCGCAAGTGCCCGTGCCAAAGCTCTCGAAGTTCAGGCTCAGAGCGGTGTATGCGCCGCCGGAGCGAGGTCCGCTCCACACCCGGCACGTTCCTACGAGCAACGAGCTGGTCGATTGGGGATCGAGAATGTAGGGGAAGTAGAACGATCCGTCATCGCCCCCGACGCTGCTGCTGCTCAC
>JBAWCJ010000201.1:0-3602 GCA_049590215.1 Candidatus Sulfotelmatobacter sp.
ACAATGCGGTAATGCGGTTGCTTGCGCGCACCCATGCGCGACAGTCGAATCATTAACACAGATGTATATCCTTGTTCCGGAAGAGTCCGGCGAGGTCAAGACAAACACTTATTATGCCGGAGGTTAGAGGGAATGGCAAGGGAGGAACAGACGGCCCATCCGGTATTCAAGACCCTACACTTCCCATCCGCGTTCCTTGCGATCGGCGAGCAGACGGTCTCGCATTTCCTTGAGTTCCACTTCCAACGCGGCGATTGACGGCGGAGCGAAGAGATTGACAGCTGACTCTAATTCGCGCTGGGCGCCGAGTTCGACTATCTCCGCAATGAGGGCATCTGCGGTGGGGGAGAATCGGGAGATCTTAAAGTGAATAATATCGAGGATCGGATCATCCCCTTTGGTGCCGTTCGCCATTTGCAGTCGATCCCTTCTCCCGACCGCTCTGAGTGTAATTCCTTTGTCAATATGCTTTGAGTTGGCCCAGTTCCTTTAGGGAAACAAACCCCGGGGCCATATTCAGCCCGGGGCGTTAACCTGCCCAGTTATAAAATGATTATCGGCAGGCCCCAGCCTGAGGATCACCTTTTAAATTACACTGTAACAGTGTACACTGTTACAGTATGAAAAACATTACGCTTAGCGCCGAAGAAACCCTGATCGAGCAAGCGCGATTAGTAGCGCGAGCGCAGCACAAGACCCTGAACGCGGCTTTCCGCGAATGGCTGGAGCAGTATGCGGCACAGGCGGGCGGCGGGGCCGCCGTGGATGCGCTGATGCGCCGTCTCCGACATGTGCGCTCCTCCGGCCCCTACACGCGGGATGAAATGAATGAGCGGTAGATTTTTCCTCGACACAAACATCTTCGCCTACACCTTCGACAGCTCTGCGCCCGTCAAGGCGAAGAAGGCATCGCAACTGATTCGCCGGGCGGCCGATACTGGCGAGGGAATTATCAGCTATCAAGTGGTGCAGGAGTTCCTCAGCGTTGCGTTCCGGCGCTTCGCGCAACCCATGAGCGTGGCGGAGGCGGAACAGTATCTAATCACCGTCCTTCGCCCGTTATTAGCCGTGCACTCTTCGCCTGCCATTTACTTCGAAGCTTTACGGATTGTCGACAAGCACCGGATGTCTTGGTATGACTCACTCATAGTCGCCGCGGCTCTGGAAGGCCAATGCGAGCGGCTCTACAGTGAAGACTTCCAGCACGGGCGGAGGATCGATGGTGTTCGTATCGAGAATCCATTCGTCTGACCTACGTGTGCGTCCAGCATCTTTCCCTGCCCTGCTAAACTCAAATGTTTCGGAGGCGACATTTGCAGGCTGTCTATATTCTCTCCGCAGTGCGCACGCCGATTGGGAAGTTCGGCGGATCGCTGTCGTCTCTTACGGCAGCCGACACAGGGGCGGTAGCCGCAAAGGCTGCGATCGAGCGTGCCGGAATCCAGCCCGAGCAGGTAGAAGAAACCATTTTTGGCAACGCCCGCCAGGCGGGCGGCGGACCGAATCCGGCGCGGCAAGTTTCCATTCGCAGCGGCGTGCCGCAGGAAGCGCCGGCGTTCACCGTCAATAAAGCTTGCGCTTCGGGGCTGAAGTCGATCGCGCTGGCTTATCAGTCGATTCTGCTCGGCGATGCCAGCTGCATTCTGGCAGGCGGCGCCGAATCCATGTCGCGTGTGCCTTACTATCTCGAAGCGCGCTGGGGATATCGCCTGGGCAATCAGGAACTGGTCGACGGTATGTACCGCGACGGGTTTTTCTGTCCCATGGCGAAAATGGTGATGGGCGAAACTGCCGAGGTGCTGGCTGAGCATTACAAGATCTCGCGCGAAGAGCAGGATGAGTATTCCCTGATGTCGCAAACTCGGGCCGCGCGGGCGATCGCCGCCGGACGATTCGACGCCGAACTTGTCCCCGTCAACATCGAAGGCAAGAAGGGCACGACCACCTTCAGCCGCGACGAACATCCGTTCCTGGACACAAGCATGGAAAAGCTCGGCAAGCTCGCCCCGGTGTTCTCGAAAACTGGAACGATCACCGCGGGGAATTCTTCGGGGATCACCGACGGCGCTGCCGCTGTGGTTGTGGCGAGTGAGCATTTCGTGAAGCAAAACAATCTGAAGCCGCTGGCGAGAATCTCGGCTGTGACCTCAGCTGGAGTTGATCCGCGGATGATGGGGATTGGACCCGTCCCCGCGCTGCGCAAACTGGAAGAGAAGCATAACCTCAGGCTGCACGAGTTCGGCTTGATCGAACTCAACGAAGCCTTCGCCGCGCAGGTGATCGCCTGCGACCGCGAATTGAATTTCAACCGCGACCGGCTCAACGTAAACGGCGGTGCCATCGCCCTCGGGCATCCTATCGGCTGCACTGGCACGCGCATCACGGTCACGTTGTTGCATGAAATGCTCAAGCGCAATACGAAGCGCGGCGTGGCTACGCTCTGCGTCAGCGGCGGCTTGGGCATGGCGTTGGCGCTTGAGAACGTGGTGTGACGGCCGAGTCCACTTCTGCTATTCTTCATCCGCTCTCGCTCTGAAGTCAGCGAGAACCGACGGCCTGCTGATGAAGGAGACTTACATGCTGCGATGGATCACTCGTGTTTCGTGCTCCTGCGCTCTCATGCTTGCTGCCAGCTTTGCAGTGGCGCAGGCTGAGTTTTCTGCCGAGATTGTTGACTTGCAGAAATCGGGCACGCCGACGCAGGCCAAGATTTACTTCGCCAAAGACAAAATGCGGATCGAATCCCAAACCGCCAGCGCCCACGGCAGCGCAGTCATCATCAATTATGCAACCCAGACTGGGGACGTCCTCATGGCTCAGCAACATATGTACATGGAGATGCCCATGCAGGCTCAAAGCCAGCGCATGGGATATGCCTCCGCCTTTTTCCATGCCGGCGATGTCGAGAATGCTTGCGGCGACTGGCAGAAAATGGGACACGAGGGTAGCACCTGCCACAAGGTCGGCACCGAGACCGTCAGCGGCCGGAGCACGGTGAAATACGAGACCACGAACGCCAGCGGCGATGTCAGCCACTTCTGGCTCGACCCTAAACTGCGATTTCCCGTCAAGTGGGAGGGCAAGTCAAACAGCGGAGAATTGCGTAACATTCAAGAGGGTGCGCAACCGGCCAGTCTGTTCGAGATCCCCGCCGGCTTTACCAAGATGGACCTCGGCGGCATGATGCAGCAACCGCATTGAAGTTCCTGCGCTTGCGTTGACGCTGCTAAAACGCCGCCACTATACTCAGAGCAGACCTGTAACGCCTGGAGACGGAATGTCCCTTTCTGCGGTAATCGTGGACGATGAGCAACTTGCCCGCGATGAACTCGCCTACTTGCTCAAGAGCGGCGGCGACGTCAACGTCGTGGCGCAGGGGAAGAATGGTCTCGAGGCTATCAGCCTCATTAAGGAACATTGCCCTGACGTCGTCTTTCTCGACGTCCAGATGCCGGGGCTCGACGGCTTCGGCGTGATCAAGAAACTTCTCGACCGGAAGATTCCCCTCCCTAAGATCGTCTTCGCCACGGCTTTTGACCAGTATGCGGTGAAAGCATTCGAGGTCAATGCGGTGGATTATCTGCTCAAGCCTTTCGACAAGA
>JBAWCJ010000202.1:0-2978 GCA_049590215.1 Candidatus Sulfotelmatobacter sp.
GTCAGGCTCTTCATGATGATCTGGATGTCCATGACCGGCTTGCCGGGCCAGCGCTGGCTCTGGCAATAGACGCCGTGCTGGCCGACCAAAGCCATGGCATCGGTGATGGTGTCCATGGTCACGGCCAGACGCCCACGGGGCACCCCCATCATGGTCTCGTAATGTTCCAGTTCTTCCTGCTTTTCATCGAATACCGGCATGGGGTGATTGTAACCGCGGCGGCCGAGGGAGCATAATCATTGGTCTGCTGACATATCCGGTTAAGGCGCGTCTAACGCTGTTGTCCATTTTTACGTACTCGAAAGTCACGTACTCGAAAGGAGAATCCATGCAAAAACGAATCGTTTTTCCCACGCTGCTCGCTTTCCTGTTCACGACCGTCGCCTTCGCCCAGATGAGCAAGAGCCGGCCCAGTCCGGCTGCCTCAGCCACATGCGATCTGGGGGGCGGCAAGACCATCAAGACCGACTATTCCAGTCCGCGTATGAAAGGCCGAAAGATTTATGGCGACCTCGTGCCCTTTGGCGAAGTGTGGCGCACCGGCGCCAACGAGGCGACCACCTTTGTCACCAACGCCGACGTTGTCGTTGGCGGGAAGACCGTGCCTGCGGGCAGCTACACCATCTTTACCGTGCCGGGAGCTGACAAGTGGACCCTGATCGTCAACAAGAAGACCGGGGAATGGGGTATTCCGTACAAGTATGAGAGCGATGAACTGGCGCGCGTGGATATGAGCGTTTCCAAACTGCCGGCGCCCGTGGAGGACTTCACCATCGCTTATGACAAGTCCGCGGGCGGTTGCAAGTTGCGCATCGACTGGGCAACGACGCGAGCTTCGGTAGATATTTCGGCGAAGTGACGTGCAAGGCTTGTGGGTAGCGCCGCCGTCCGGGCGGCTCTTCCTTCGGCAGGCACAGGACATGTGTGAGCGTGCCGGCTCTACAGCCGGCGAGACGCCGGCGCTGCAAATTTATACTGCCGGCTTCCAGCGCAACACGGGCTTGCGTGCAGCGGCGGTTTCATCGAGCCGCGAAACCCGTGTCGAGTGCGGGGCATCGAGCACCATCTGCGGATCTTCTTCCACCTCTTCCGCAATCGACTGCATGGCATCAATGAATAAATCCATCTCTTCTTTGGACTCGCTCTCGGTGGGCTCGATCATCAGCGCACCCGGAACGATCAGTGGAAACGCCGTTGTATAAGGATGGAATCCATAGTCGATCAGGCGCTTGGCGATATCCATGGTGCGCACACCTTTTTTCGCCTGCAGTCTGTCGCTGAAGACAACTTCGTGCATGGTCGCCGTCGAATAAGGAAGATCGTAGGCGCCCTCGAGTCCTTTGCGAATGTAGTTGGCATTGAGCACGGCATCTTCCGTGGTTTGCCGCAAACCATCCGGCCCATTCGCCTGAATGTAAGCCAGGGCGCGGACAAACATCCCGAAGTTGCCGTAGAAGGCGCGAACCCGCCCCACTGAATGCGGACGGTTGTAATCGAAACCGAGAGTGCCGTCGGCCTTGGTGACCACGACCGGCGTGGGTAGGAAGGGCTCGAGGATTTTCTTGATCGCGACCGGCCCCGACCCTGGGCCGCCGCCACCGTGCGGCGTGGAAAACGTTTTATGCAGGTTCAGGTGCATGACGTCGACGCCGAAATCGCCTGGCCGCACTTTGCCAACCAATGCGTTCATATTCGCGCCATCCATGTAGAGCAAGCCGCCCTGGGCGTGGAGAATGTCGGCAATCTTGTGAATGTCCTGCTCGAACACTCCCAGCGTGTTGGGGTTGGTGAGCATGAGGGCCGCGACGTCTTCACTCATCTGGGCTTCCAGCGCGCCGATATCGACCATGCCGCGCGCATCCGACTTCAGGTTTTCGACGGCATAGTTCACCATCGCGGCGGTCGCGGGATTGGTGCCATGCGCCGAGTCGGGAATCAGAATCTTTTTGCGCGCGTTGCCCTGCGATTGGTGATAGGCCCGCACCATGAGCAGTCCGGTCATCTCACCATGCGCGCCGGCCGCGGGCTGCATGGTGATTGCGTCCATCCCCGTGATTTCGATCAAACATTCGCTCAGGGTCTTTAGAATGTGGAGTGCGCCCTGTGAAATCTTCTCCGGCTGGTAGGGATGCCCGTTCGCGATTCCCTCCACCCGCGCCACAGCTTCATTCACCCGAGGGTTGTACTTCATAGTGCACGAACCCAGCGGGTACATGCCCAGGTCGATCGCGTAATTCCATGTCGAAAGCCGAGTAAAGTGGCGAATGATTTCGATCTCGCTCACTTCAGGCATGCTTCCGAGGTCTTTTCGTTCGGATGATCCGAGGAGCTTCGAGGTATCGACTTCTGGAACATCAAGCGGTGGCAGTTTCCATGCGGCCTTCCCAGATGAAGACTTTTCGAAGATCAGGCATTCATTCTGATTGACGTGGCGAGTGGCCTTGCGAATCCTGTCCTTCATAGCGCCACCTCCTCAACCCCAGCTTCTTCCTTAGTCGATGGCGCCGACCCCTCCCTTTCGGCCACCAGCACGGCTGTGTCGATCGAGTTTCGCGTAGTCAGCTCGGTGCAACACCACAACGCCGCATTCCCTAGCTCCGGATAGAACTTGTTCAAGGGAAGGCCGCCAACGATTTTGTGCCTCAGAAGCCGGCTGTTGATGGCATGCGGATCCTCACTAGTCTGCAAGACGAATTCGTTAAATCGCGGCGCACCGGCAAACAGCACCTTGCCCCGCTTGGCGAATTGCGCGGCTGCATATGCTGCCTTCGCAAGGTTCTGCCTGGCCAACTCTTTCAACCCCACCTTGCCGTACACCGTCATGAAAATGTTGACCATCAGCGCCACCAGCGCCTGATTGGTGCAGATATTCGACGTCGCCTTCTCGCGCCGGATGTGCTGCTCGCGGGTGGCCAGCGTAAGTACGAATCCGCGCCGGCCCTGTTTATCGACCGTCTGGCCTGCCAGCCGGCCGGGCA
>JBAWCJ010000203.1:0-10028 GCA_049590215.1 Candidatus Sulfotelmatobacter sp.
GGCTTTCGACTGAGTGGGATCGTCTTTCAGACGATCCCACTTCGCTCAGGATGACAGGAACGCTCAGGATGACAGGAACGCTCGGGATGACAGTAATCGAAGATGGGAGTTGGGGATGACTCAGTGCAAGGGGTTCAGGACTTTCAAGGAACGCGGGGAGTGGGTGGAGTTGCAGTTTATGGCTCGGGCGGTGCGGAACGGGTTCAAGGTGTCGAAGCCCTGGGGAGATTCTTCGGCTTATGATGTGGGGATTGAATCGGGAGAGCGGATTCTGCGGGTGCAGGTGAAGTCGACGGACTGCCGCACGCAATATGGATATCTTTGCCAGTTCAAGCCGAGCGCGCACAGCAAACCTTACACGCTGAAGCAAGTCGACTTTTTTGCGGCTTACGTGATTCCGGAGGATGTGTGGTACCTGATTCCGGCGGCGGTTCTCTTGCGAGGGAAGCCGAAGAAGGCCGTGACGCTTTTGCCGGAGAAACCGCGGCATCCGGAGCGGTATAAGTGTGAGGGGTATCGGGAGGCTTGGGGGTTGATGTTGCCTGGCGAGACCGGGGGGGAAGTTCGATGCCGGGGCACAGGTACGGGCAAATAGCCGCCGTGGTGAGGCCAAGAGGTCAGAGTCCCCGCCCTGTCTCTCCAGGAGACGGAGAGACAAGGACGGGGCACCCTTGGGAACTTAGGGTGGGCCTCGGCAGCGACGCCTTCATCGGAATTGGAATTCAGGTATCTTAGGATCGTCGATCGTCAGGAGGGGAATGTGGCCCTGCGCATAACGGATCACGAGGTGAATGGCGTAAGTGTGCTCGATATCGACGGCCGGATCGTTCTGGGCGAGGAAAGCAACTCGTTCCGCGAGCGATTCAAGGCGCTGATGGCGGCAGGAAAGAAAAAGATCGTGCTGAACCTGGCGAACGTCACTTACATCGACAGCGCCGGGCTGGGAACGCTAGTCGCCATTTTCAACAACGCACGCTCGCAAGGGGCTACGCTGAAGCTTGCGAACCTCGGGTCGAAGTCCAAGGAAGTTCTGCAAGTCGCCAGGCTGATATCTCTCTTCGATGTCTTCGACAGCGATTCCGCTGCGGTCGCCAGTTTTAGCGCCTCTCCGTAAACATTTCGCCGCAAGCTTCACGGCTGCTCAATGACAACGGGGCGGGCTTGTCCGTGCTTGACTTACCTCGGAGTGTTGCCTAAGATTCCGGGAATTTCGGGGCGCGGAATACTGGATGAGTTGCGTCAGACGCCAAATGGCCGGCATCGTGGAGTGCGGAATGTATGCGGCGGTACTGGTGTCCTTGCCTGCCGAGGCGATGGCGCAGCAACCGGCATTCCAGCAAGATCCCGTGGATCAGTACGGATCGCGGTTTCTTGCGGTGGTGATCCTGATCGGCGCGGGGCTGGTCCTGTGGAGTCTCTTTCGTTATCGCGGCAGAGATGTTGGTCCAATCTCGTGGGGGTTTCTGATTGCGGGCACGAGTATCTTTCCGATGATTTTGTCGGGCGTGGGAACAATCCTGGTGGTCGAGAGAGTTAAGACGGTACAGCTCTGCGGGTCGTGCCATCTCACGATGAAATCCTACGTAGACGACATGATGAACCCGAAGAGCAATAGCCTGGCTGCGGTCCACTACACCAACCGGTACATCGCGGAGAACCAGTGTTACGAATGCCATACTTCTTACGGCATGATGGGGACGCTGGAGGCAAAAGAGCAAGGCCTGATCGACGTGTACAAATATTACACGCACACATTTCAACTTCCGCTCCGGCTGCGTCATCCCTACCAGGACGGAGATTGCCTCAAATGCCATGCGGGGGCAACCAAGTGGATCGCGGCGCACGAGGATACCCAGGAGAGGATTTTCGCGGGCAAGCTGAGTTGCATGCAATGCCATGGGGAAGCCAATCCCGCGCACAATTTGGCGGGGCAAGAGTTCAGTCGATGAGCGCACCCTCCGTCAGGACGATCGAGTTCGATCCCCGGATCATTCGGTGGACGCTAATCGGCGCGCAAGTGCTGGCGCTGATCGTGTATCTGCTGGGGGCGGAATTCTTGCTTCGCGCCAGTGGAGGAACTTTCTTCCTGTTCTCGATCGCCACGCCTCCGCTGATCCTTCTCGCAACGGTGGCTCTGGGCGGAGTAGCCCTCTACCGGTATCTCAGACGCAGTAGCCTGTTCGCCTTCGCGCTCTTCGAGCCGGGCGACATCATCTTGCAACAGGGAGATGACGGCGACTTTGCGTATTTTATCCAGCAAGGTGAAGTCGAGGAGATCCGGCGGGATGAGGCCGTCGAGACGGTGATCGCCGTGCTTAAAAAAGGAGAACACTTCGGTGAGACGGCTCTGATCAGCGGCGCACCGCATCATGCCACGGTTCGGGCCAGAACACGTGTCCGTGTCGCAATGCTCGGAAAAAGAAAGTTTCTGCACATGCTTCGATTCGTACATCCTGCGCAGGGCGACTTCATGAGCACGATGAATCAGCAGGCCACGAAGCAGGCTGCCAAGAGAGCCAAATCGGCCGCACAGACAAGGAAGGATCAGAGCGAATGAAAAAGAACTCATTCAGAGTGAGCGGTGTCATCGCAGCCCTTCTTGGAACGTCGTTGGCGATCGGCGCGGCGGGCGCAGGCGACGCCACCATAGGCAAAACGGTTTACGGCAATAAGTGCATGATCTGTCATGGGGCAGACGGTGAAGGTGCGACCGGGTATGCCAAGGCGTTGGGACTCGAGCCTGCGCGGCTCAGCTCCGACAAGGTGCAGAAGAAAACAGATGCCGAACTGAAGAAAGTCATCCTGGAGGGGTCTGGCAAAATGAAGCCGGTGAAGGGGCTGAGCGAGATCGACATCGACAACGTCATCGCCTACGTTCGCAACTTCCGAAAGAAATAATGCAGCCACAGGGAGGCTGAGTGGCGCTTACACCCCCACCGTCTGCGCACTCGGTTTCCCCGCCAACAACTGCCTCAACACATACTGCAGAATCCCGCCGTTCGCGTAGTACAGCGCTTCCTGCGGGGTATCGATGCGCACCAGCGCCTCGAACTCGATGGTCTTCCCTTTCGCTTTGGCGCGGACTTTTACCTGGCTGCCGGCGGCGAAGTTCTCTACTACTTCGCGGATGCCGGTGATGTCGAAGATTTCCTCGCCGGTCAGTTTCAGCGATTCCGCGTTTTGTCCCGCTGGGAATTGCAGGGGAAGAACTCCCATGCCGACGAGATTCGAGCGATGGATGCGTTCGTAGCTTTCTGCGATTACCGCTTCGACCCCCAGCAAGCGCGGGCCTTTGGCGGCCCAGTCGCGCGAGGAGCCGGAGCCGTATTCTTTGCCGGCCAGAATAATTAGCGGCGTGCCTTCCTCGATGTATTTCTGGGAGGCGTCGAAGATCGACATTTCCTCGTTGGTGGGCAAGTGGCGGGTGAAGCCGCCTTCCACGCTGACCAGTTTGTTGCGCAGGCGGACGTTGCCGAAGGTCCCGCGCACCATCACTTCGTGATTGCCGCGGCGCGATCCGTACGAGTTGAAGTCGGCGGGCTTGACGCCGTGCTCCTGCAGATATTTTCCGGCAGGGCCGTCTTTCTTGATGGAGCCGGCGGGAGAGATGTGGTCAGTGGTCACGCTATCGCCGAGCACGGCCAGGACGCGTGCGCGCTTGATTTCTTCAACCGGCGACGGTTTGATCTTCATGCCTTCGAAATAGGGGGCGCGTCGGATGTAGGTGGAATCTTCTTCCCAGGCGTACGTCTGGCCCTTGGGAATCTTGAGGCCGCGCCAGCGCTCGTCGCCGTCGAAAACCTCGGCATAAGTTTTCGAGAACATCTCCGCGGTCACGGACTGCTGGATGGCTTCGTCGACTTCGCGCTGCATGGGCCAGAGGTCAGCGAGATAGACGGGGTTGCCGTCTCTGCCCTTGCCGATGGCCTCGGTGCGAAGGTCGATGTCGATGCGTCCGGCGAGAGCGAAAGCGACCACCAGAGGCGGCGACATCAAATAGTTGGCGCGGACTTCGGAGTTGATGCGGCCTTCGAAGTTGCGGTTGCCGGAGAGCACGGAAGCGACGACCAGATCTTTCTCGTCGATCGCTTTCGAGACTTCTTCCGGTAGCGATCCGGAGTTGCCGATACAAGTGGTGCATCCGTAACCCACGATGTTAAATTTCAACTTCTCGAGATACGGCATCAGGCCGGCGTTCTCGAGATAGTCGCGGACGACTTTTGAGCCCGGCGCCAGCGATGTCTTCACCCACGGCGGAACTGACAAGCCTTTTTCGACCGCCTTCTTCGCTAACAATCCCGCGCCGATCATCACCGAAGGGTTCGAAGTGTTGGTGCAGGAGGTGATGGCTGCGATCACAACACTGCCGTGCTTGAGCGAATCCCTTACGCTCCGCGACACGTGCTCGTGGACGTTGGGATCTTCGACGCCGATAGCTGCGGGGCTGCCGCCTTCCTGCTCCCATCTGGCCGAATTGGTACCTGAATTGGTGGTGGAGTTGGCGGCTCCCGACCCGTTAGTTTTCGCTCCGGTCTTCGGTTTGATGAGTGACGGAAGAGCCTTGTGGAAGGACTCGCCGGCATCGGAGAGGATGACGCGGTCTTGCGGACGCTTGGGGCCGGCCAGGCTCGGCTCAACCGTGCCGAGATCAAGCGTGAGCAGCTCAGAGTATTCGGCTTCGGGCGTTTTGTCATCGTGAAAAAGTCCCTGCTCGCGGCAGTAGGCTTCGACTAAAGCGATTTGTTCGTCGCTGCGGCCGCTCAGTTTCAGGTACTTCAAACTTTCTTTGTCGACAGGGAAGATGCCGCAGGTGGCGCCGTATTCCGGCGACATGTTGGCGATAGTAGCGCGGTCAGCAAGCGGAAGATCGCGCAGCCCAGGCCCGAAATATTCGACAAACTTTCCCACCACGCCATGCTTGCGCAACATCTCGGTGATGGTGAGAACGAGATCGGTCGCAGTAGCCCCCTCGCGCAACCGCCCGGTAAGCTTCACGCCAACCACCAGCGGAATCAGCATGGAGACAGGCTGCCCGAGCATCGCAGCCTCAGCCTCAATCCCGCCCACGCCCCATCCAAGCACCCCCAAACCATTGACCATCGTTGTATGACTGTCGGTGCCTACAAGAGTGTCGGGGTAGGCTGTGCGGTTACCATTTGTTTCGTGGATGAAGACTACTCGGGCCAAGTATTCGAGATTTACCTGGTGGACTATTCCGGTGTCGGGGGGGACTATTGCTAGGTTGCGGAAGCCGGTCTGTCCCCAGCGGAGGAAAGAGTAACGCTCTTTGTTGCGCTGGAATTCGAGCAGGGCGTTTACGTCGAAGGCGTTGGCGGTGCCGAATTCGTCGACCTGCACTGAGTGGTCGATTACGAGCTCTACCGGTTGGAGAGGATTGATGAGGGCGGGATCGCCGCCTAGTTGTTGCATGGCGTCGCGCATGGCGGCGAGGTCGACTACGCAGGGGACGCCGGTGAAATCCTGGAGCAGGACGCGGCTGGGGGTGAAGGCGATTTCTTTGTCGGGCTTGGAGTTTTTATTCCAGCCCGTCATTGAACGGACGTCTTCTTTTTTTACGTTGCGGCCGTCTTCGGTGCGCAGCAAGTTTTCAAGGAGGATGCGGAGGCAGTAGGGGAGATGTTTGGTGGAGATACCTTGCTGGTCGAGCGCGTCGAGGCGGTAGATTTCGTATTCCTTGTCGCCTACTTTTAGGATGGAGCGGGTGTTGAAAGTATTTAAGAACATGATTGGCTTCCTGATAAATACAAATATCCCAACCAAGAAGTTTAGTCGTTCTGGCGGGGATTGCGTAGTGCGAACCTAACGAAAGGCTGGGATTGACGAGGTCAGCTTTAGGGCGCCGCCGAGCGCAGGGGCTAAAGCCCGTTCCTTAACTGGGCCTGAATCGCAGCGCTTAAGCGCTACGCCACCCAAAATCCGACGCCAATCCCAAAATCCAACATCGCGGCACGACTAAAGTCGTGCCCTTCCCGATCTCACCTCGGCGCGAGTCGAATTACGGGCTCGCGGGTTTAACTGGACAGCGCGTGGTGGGCGCTTGTGACGTGGAGCTTTACAGAAAAATACATAGGTCCCTTCGGCAGGCTCAGGGCAGGTTCTTCGTCGGAAGTTGCTGGCTTTCGCGTGCGACGCCCTTCCTCGGGATGACAAGGGGTGCGCGTCTCGTGAAACCTAAATCGCGGACGGGTCATCTATGTAGCTAGGGGCAGGTTGAGGCGATGAAGGTGCAGGGGAGGTTTAAATATATGAAAACTTTCGGACGGATTGGAAGTTTGGCCAAGCAGAGTTTGGGTTGCCTGCTGTCGGTGGTTCTGGTGTTCGCGACTTTGCCGCAGGAGGTTTGGGCCGCACAAGATCAGGGCGCCCCGGCGGCAGCGGCTCCCGCACCGGCGCCGCCGTACACGCAACAGACTCCCGAGGAATTGCAGAGATTAGTGGCGCCGATTGCGTTGTATCCGGATTCTTTGGTGGCACAGATCCTGGCAGCGTCGACGTTTCCCGAGCAAGTGGTGGAGGCTGACCGATTTGTGCAAGCGCATCCTGATTTGAAGGGCACTGATCTGGGTAATGCTGTGGACCAGCAACCCTGGGATCCGAGCGTGAAGGCGCTGACGGCATTTCCCTCTGTCCTGGGGAATATGGACAAGAACCTTTCGTGGACGTCATCGCTGGGCGATGCTTACTACAACCAGCAGGCGGAAGTGATGGATGCGGTGCAGGTGATGCGGCGGAAAGCGGAAGCGGCCGGCAATCTGAAGAGCACGCCGCAGCAAACTGTTACCGAGCAGGATTCGGATATCGAGATTGCGCCTGCCGATCCGGATGTGGTTTACGTTCCGGCGTACGATCCTTGGCTGGTTTACGGATATCCCATCGTAGCGTGGCCGGGATGGTATCCGTATCCAGGAATCTGGTTTGGCGGACCTTATCTCTCCTTCGGAATTGGCTTTGGTATCGGATGGTGGGGCGGCTTTGGATGGGGTTGGGGACATTGGGGATTCGATTGGCATAACCATTACGCGAGGTTCAACGGCGCGAGGTACTACTCCGGGAGCCGGACGTTTTACAACCGGGGCGCCTATGCTCGCGGTGGATTTGCCCGGGGCGGTGGTTTCTACCGCGGCGGAGCCAGACCATTTGATGGAGACCGGCAGGCGGCGCGGGGATACGCTTCACCGCGTGGCCAGAGCGGTGTACGCTCCGGCGCCTTCAGCGGCTACAACCGTGGCGGAGAAACCCGGAGCTTCTCTTCGCGTGGAAGCGCCAGCTTTGGTGGCGGGTTCCATGGCGGCGGAGGCCACGGAGGCGGAGGCGGGCGGCGATAATCGGTCGCGGGATGCTTTCCAATAGTTCGAAGACTTTTAAATATGGAGAAGCCATATGCAGCGAGCAAAGTTGAATTTGTACAAAACTCATCAGGCGGATCTTCTTGCGGCAGCCGTGGTTGCGGCTCTGGTGATGGGGTGCTTTACTTTCCCAGCGGCGGCGCAGCAGGCGGGTCAGAAAACTTTTTCTTCCGCGGAAGAGGCGAGTAACGCTCTATTCACGGCAGCGCAGAGTAACGACGAGAAAATGATGCTGGGCATTCTGGGAGCGAGCGGGAAAGAAGTCGTTTCGTCCGGAGACGAGGCCGAGGACGCGCAGAGCCGGGCGAATTTCGTGGCGAAATATAAAGAAATGCATCGTCTGGTGAAAGAGCCAGACGGAACCACGGTTCTGTATATCGGCGCAGAGAATTGGCCGACGCCAATACCGCTCGTGGACAAAGGCGGGACGTGGTATTTCGACACGGAAGCGGGGAAGAAGGAGATTTTGTACCGCCGGGTGGGGCGGAACGAAATGTCGACGATCAAGGTTTGCCAGGAGCTGGCGGCGGCGCAAAAAGAATACTCGGCGCAGCACAACGAATATGCGCAGAAAATCTTCAGCGACGAAGGGCAGCGCGACGGCCTTTATTGGAAAGCTGCAGCGGGCGAACCCCTCAGCCCGGTTGGACCGCTAGTGGCGGCGGCGGTTACGGAAAGCTATGCCAAGAGCCGGGACAGCGCTCCGACTCCGTATCGCGGGTATTACTATCACATTCTGACGCGTCAGGGGAAAAATGCTCCGGGCGGGGCCAAGAGTTACCTGGTCGACGGAAAGATGACTGGAGGATTCGCATTTGTGGCGTATCCGGCGGAATACCGATCGTCGGGGGTGATGACTTTCATCGTTGGGCAGGATGGGGTGGTGTATCAGAAGGATCTTGGGAAGAAGACCGACGTTATCGCCAAGGCTATGAAGGAATACGATCCCAATTCCAGCTGGCAAAAAGCTGAAGAGCAGCCGGAGGGGACCGGCGGCGGGCAGAAGACGAATTAATTCTGCTGTGATTAGCGCGCGGCGATCCAGACCTGGTAGGCGACTACTGCCATCATGAATAGAAGGTAGAGTCGAAGCGCCCAGAGGACGAGGAGTTCGGGGCCTTTGAGGTGACGGCGCGGGATGGGGTGTTTCTTGGCTTTGACTAACTGATCGTGTTCGAGGGAAGAAAGGACCCAGGTTTGGTCGGCGAGCGAGGGGTGCGGTTCGTTTTTTTTCATCATAAGTTTGGCTATCATGTTTGGTCATCCCCGATATGTGCCAGCAGGGGCTAAAGCCCGCTTCGATCCTGCATATGTTACGCGGCCCTGAAGCGCCGCTCTTCCACGTTACTGCACGCGTTTGTGGCGACTGCACCCATTCCTGCCATCCTACGTTCCTCCTAAAGCAGCGAAGATGTTGGGGGCGATTATGCTTACGCCGAAGAGTATGCCGGCGGCGGTGAGAATAAATACGACCGCGCTGGATAGAATGTTTGCCCACCAGGGACTGACCAAGTCGCCCATAATTTCTTTGTCGTTGACCAACATGAATAGAAATACCAGAGCTGGGGGCATGGCCAGAACTGCGACTACGTTTACTACCAGAACGACGTAGACAAGCGGCAGGCCCGGGATGAGAACGATGCCTGCGGCGGCGACGGCGCACAGAGTCAGGACGGCGTAAAACGATTTGCCTTGGCCCATTGGGAGGTTGAGGCTGTGCGGTTTGTGGGTGACTTCTCCGAAAGCATAGGCCGAAGAGGTTGAGATGGTGATGGCGGCTACGATGCCGGCCTCGACCATGCCCAGGGCAAAGAGCGATGCGCCGAAACGTCCGATAATGGGCTGGAGAGCCTGCGCGAACTGGGCGGCCTGGTAATTTTCCGCGGTCATGTGGTGGGCGAGGAGCGGAGCGGTCGCCAGAATGGTGGCGATAGCAGCGGCGGTTGCCAGGGCTGCGCCTAAGACGGTGTCGATGCGACCGAAGCGGATATCTTTTGTGGTCATTCCCTTGTCGACGGTCGCGCTCTGCTGGAAGAAAAGCATCCATGGAGTAACGGTGGCTCCGATATCGGCAAGCATGAGGAGCACAGTGTCTTTGTTGAAGCCGGGAAGCGGTTGCCAGGTGATGAAGGCATGGCCGACGGAATGCCAGGCTGGGTGGGTCATGAGCGCCACTGGGATGAAGATCAGATTGAATGCGGCTGCGGTGAGGGTGATGCGTTCCCAGGTCCAGTAGCGGTGACTGATCAGTGCGGCATACAGGATTACCAGCGCGATGAGGACCGCGATCCAGGGAGGGACGCCGAAGAAACCGAGGCCGGCGCGGATGGCGATGAACTCGGTGATTAGAGTTAGGAAGTTGCCGATGCCGAGGTCGATCATGGAGAACCAACCCCAGAAGGGACCGAAGCGCTCGAAGATGAGTTCGGCGTGTCCGCGATGGGTGGCGGCGCCAAGGCGGACGGTCATCTCCTGAACTACGATGGCCATGCAGAACGTTAGGGCGACGAAGGGGAGGAAGAATCCGATGCCGAATTTTGCGCCGGTGGCCGCATAGGAGAGCATGCTGGGGCCGTCGTTTTCTCCTAACATGACGAGGACACCGGGACCCACCAGTAACCACAGCAGGCGCGCGCGCGAGGAAAAGCCGTGCTGGGCGCG
>JBAWCJ010000204.1:0-21693 GCA_049590215.1 Candidatus Sulfotelmatobacter sp.
CCGCTGTCCAACACCGTGAACGGAGTGCCGTCCTGGTAGATAAACGTCCCCGCCAGGCGCCATCCGCCAAGCACAGCGTCAGTGATAACGTTGTTGTTCATAAAGGGCTTGCCCATGCCAAACGGCAGTTCGTATGTCACGGTCCCTTTGAGTGCTTGCGGGATGTCGAAGTTCGAGTTGCCGTAGTTAGAGGAGAGATTGTTTCCGAGTTGCCAAACCTGTTGCCCGGCGGTGCTGCCCCATCCAGCCGAATCCTGATCATCCAGCATATGCGACCAGGCATAGTTGACATCGAAGGTCAGCCCGCGGGAATAACGCTTCTTCACGTCGATTTGCAATGAATCGTAGTTGGAGATGCCGTTGAAGTTTGAGCCAGAAAGGCTTCCAAACGCCGGATATGGACGCGCGCAAGTGAGGGGGCTCGCGGCGATTGTCGCGGGTGTTGCCCCTCCACAGTTCGATACATCGTTCGGGTTCAGCATGGCCTGGTTGGTGATTTGGTTCAGGTCCGTGAGGTATTGCAGATTCGCCCCGTGACTGCCGACGTAAGTAGCCGACACCGCAAAGTCCCTCAGGAACTGGTGTTCGATAGAGAGGTTCCATTCCCAAATCTCTCCCGGCCGGATGTTATAGGGTTCGTAGGGCGGACTAAAGACGGAGGGACTGGTGATGTAGGACGCCGGGTTCTTCGAGCCTTGGATGTAAGGCAGAGCATTGGCCATCAGCGCAGCGCTCGAGCTTAAATAGAGCGGGGTAGTGTTGCCGGTGTTCTTAAGCCACCCTATGTCTCCGGCGCCGCTGAGAGGGTCGCTGATGTTGCCCTGAGAGGTGGCGCCGAAGCCCATTTGCGCGCCGCCCTCACCACCGTAGAGATCCATGCTGTAGTTATAGGCGAAGAACCCTGCGCCGCCTCGGACGACGGTGTCGTTCCTGAGCGACCAGGCAAAGCCGACCCGAGGGAGGAAAATGTTCCAAACCGGCTTCTGCAAGGTCGTTCGGTTATCCTGAGGGGCAATCCATATCGACCCCTGCGTGCCCGCGAAGGGGCCGAAGGGATTGATCAGATTCTGGTCGAAATCGCCAAGTTTATTCTGTACCTCGCTCATGCCCGTGTTCCCCTCCCAGCGCAAGCCGAGGTTGATGGTGAGGTTGGGCTTGACTTTGAAGTCGTCTTGAACGAAGGCCTGCGGGCTCTTCAGCCGCATGCCCGTCAGGCCCTGATTGTTCGCGGCCCATTGAGCGACGTTGCCGAGCAGGTAATCCGCGAAGCCCGAGCCCGTGGTTCCATCCAGCGCTCCTGCGGTTACGCCTTGGGTGTATTGTCCGGTAAAACCGTAGTTGCCGGCGCTGTTGGAGCCCCAGGCCGTGGTGTTCCCCTCGGCCATCAACACCTCAATCCCGAAATGCAGAACGTGCCGGCCCTTGACCAGCGTCACCATATCGGAGGGGTCAAACGAGTTCTCGATGTAAATGGCGTCCGTGGCGGGTGACAAGGTGTTTACCGCGTCCGGGCCGCCGAATCCACCATAGATGCTAGAGTTGCCGATGAAGGGGAATTGGTTAAAATGGGTGTCTTGAAGGCCGAATGCCGTTGCGGGGTTCAACCCGACGGACTGGGAAAGGAACCAGTTGCCTTGCTTGGTATATCCCATCCGGATTTCGTTGACTATGTTGGGCGTGATCGTCCACGTGTCGGTGACCTGCGTGTTCCAACCGTCCACGTCCCCGCTACCGCAATCCAGCGGGCAGGCGAACAGCCCGTTGTCGACCCCGGGGTTATCCTTCTGGCTAATTGAGAAATTGATGCGGTTGTTCGAGCTCAGGTCGTAGTCCAACCGCCCAAAATATCGGTGAACCGGGGCGGGATTGGTATGCGCGAGGTAGAGGTTGTTTTGACACTCGTTGGGGAACCCGTTTGCGCCGTTGCATTGTCCCACCCCTTGCGCTGCGGTGGGCCAGCCATACTTAGAAGCGATAATGGCCGCCGCCACTGGGTCCATCCGGCTGGGCGCGCCGCCGCAGTTGGTGCCGTTCGGAATCATGTTGAGCCCGCCGCACTCCGCAGAGAAAGGGGTGCGAGCAAGGGGGCCTGTGAAAGCACAATACGGTGGGCCGGCAGGACACGTCGTGGTGAGCGGGTCATAAATGGGTTGCATGCCGGTGAAATCACCCTGCAGCATGGCGGCCGTAGGAACGGTAACGAAGCCGTTCGACGCGCTGTTATTAACGATCCTGTCTATGTCAAAGAAGAAAAAGAACTTGTTCTTGAGAATAGGGCCGCCGACAGAGGCGCCAAACTGGTGGTACCGCAAATACGGCACCTGAGCAGCTATGTTAGGAATGTTCGGGCCCGTGGGGTTCAGGGGATTCGGGATCGTCTTGGGAAGCTGCTCGTTGAAATAGTTATTGGCGTTCAGAAAGTTCTGCGAGAAAAACTCATAACCGGACCCATGCCAACTGTTGGTTCCACTCTTGCTGATCTGGTTGAACATGACGCCGCCCATGCCGTATTGCGCCGAGAAGGAAGAGGTATTGATCTGAACCTCCTGAACCGTCTCCAAGATCTCGTCGTCGTTGTTGTAGCTAGCCGGCAGCGTGGTGGTGGCCCCGTCCTGAAGGAAGTTGCCGAAGTTTGGCAGGTTGCCGTTGATGGAAACCGCGTCGCCGGCATTCCACGCGCCTCCGGCCTGCGAGGTCCGCCCGTTTGTGGTACCTCCAGCGCCCGGCAGGTAGATGTTGAAAGCAGCCCAGTCTGCGCCGGTGATGCCGCCGCCCGACTGGGGCAGCTCTGTTATGGATTGGGCAGTCATGATGGCACCCTGCTGGCCGGTTTCGGTCTCCACCAGCGGCGCGCCTCCGGCTTCCACGGTAATCGTCTCAGTGACCGCGCCAACTTCCATGCTGGCGTCCTCGGTGATCACATCGACCTGCAGCACGATGGGGCCGCGCACTAGCTTCTTGAACCCCTTTGCCGTAAAGCTGATGTCGTAGTTTCCGGCAGGCGTTGAGACGGTGTCATAAAGGCCGGCTTGGTTGGTGACGAAGGTCTTCGTCTCCCCGGTATTGATATTCGTGAGAGTTACGGTCGCACCCGGCAACACGGCGCCCGCCGCCGATACCGTGCCGCGAATCTCGCCGGTGTTTCTACTTTGTGGAAATGCCGCTACTGCCACGAACAGCAGAAGACACAAGGCGAGCGCCCAGCGAACGAAGCTCATCATGGAGTTTCTCCCAAGCTAGAAGTTGGTCCCGTCTACAGCGACGGGCTTTTGATCTAAACCGATCCGATTTCCCCAGCCGTACCCGGTTCCTGCCAAAAATCGTCCAAAATCGAAGGCGATTAAGAATATCGTTCTTTTACTGGCGTTTCAGCTAGTACTTCTATACTATTCCACTCTGCACGAAGGTTTAGTCCCAAACGCCTTTCGTTGTCAAGAGAAAAATATGGAGCAATATCGTTATTCTTACGGGGAATCGCAGCATCAGGCCCGTTGTATTCTGCAACCGCTCCGAGACGCAGTCCCGGGCGGAACCAGAAAGATCAAGCGGCAACAGACTAAAGGGCACGAAAGCTTAGGATAGCCTTCGCGATGAAGCCTCAAGAAAAAAAAGAAAGTCGGGGCAAAAAGGCGACGGTAACGCTGAAATCCGTAGCGGAATGTGTAGGGCTTACCGCCAGCACGGTTTCGGCCGTGCTGAATAATTCTTCCGCTTCGCGTTCCGTCCCGGAGCGCACAAAAAACAGAATTTTGACGGCGGCCCGCGACCTCAACTACCGGCCCAATTTTTTCGCCCGTTCCCTGCGGGTTAAGCGCACCTACACCATTGGAGTGCTTCTGGCGGAAATTGGCGATGCTTACGGTTCCGTCGTGATTAGCGGCATGGAACGTTACCTTCAAGAGCATAATTTCTTCTTTCTTACTGTAAGTCACCGCCACGACAAAAAGCTGCTGGCAACGTACTCGACTATGCTTCTGGAGCGCGGCGTCGAAGGGTTCATCACGGTCGACACCTCCTTGACTGAACAACTTCCTCTGCCGACCGTTGCTGTTCCCGGCCATCGGCGGATCAAAGGAGTAACTAATATTGTTCTGGATCACCGCCGCGCCGCGTGGCTGGCGCTCACCCACCTGGTCGATCTGGGCCACGAGAAAATCGCCTTCATGAAAGGTTCGGCGGTAAGCGCCGATTCCGACACACGGTGGGACGCGATTTGCGAAGTCGCCGCGGAGTTGGGCATTCCCGTGCACCCGGAATTGATGGTGCAGCTCGAAGGCGACGATCCCACGCCGGATCTTGGTTACCCGTTTGCCAAGCAATTGCTGGCACGCAAGCATCCTTTTACCGCCCTGTTTGCTTACAACGATATTTCCGCGATTGGTTCGATCCGCGCTTTCCTGGAAGCGGGCCTGCGTGTGCCGGACGATGTGTCGGTGGTGGGCTTCGACGACATTCAGAATTCTGCCTACATCAGTCCGCCGCTCACAACCGTGAGACAGCCAATGCGGAAAATGGGGGCGATCGCGGCGCGTACGCTCCTCGACCAGCTTGAGGGACGGACGAAGTATGTGCCGGAAATTAGGATCGAACCAGAGTTGGTCGTTCGCAAATCCACCGGACGGCCATGCACGTGATGCCACAGAAGACCTGCGGCTCTCTCATCGCGACGATAAAATCCCATCCCGCCTGCAGGAAAATGGCAGTTGCGCGGCGAATTTAATAAGGCCGCAAGAGATTGGTGGGAGTGAAATGCAAGGACGTCGTTTCCCGGTCTCCCGGTTGAGATCCCCTTGTGTCTGGTTCTCCGCCCTCGCACTCGCGTTTGTGGCAGGAGGCTGCGGCGGAGGCGGATCTTCCGTCACTCCCCCGCCCCCGCCGCCTCCACCAGCGGCCGCCACACCCGCGCTCTGGCCCGTGCCCGGCTCCTACAGTCAGACTCAGTCAGGGCAGGCAGTCACCCTAACGGATAGCACTCCAAACGCAACGATCTACTACACGACGGATGGAACGACGCCGACGGCTTCTTCAACTCAATACAAAAATCCGATCACGATGACCTCGACTACCACGATCCAAGCAATCGCCACGGCTCAGGGCTTTTCGCAGAGTGCATTGGCAACCGGCACTTATGCACTCACGCCGCCAGGAAACGGCCCAACAGTTTCGATCGTCGTGACAACCAGCGACCAAACAATGCGGTTGACGGCACAACCAACTGTGAGTTTCTCGACCACGAGCGGCGGCAGCAATGTGATTTATCTGGATGAAACGCAGGTGTATCAAGCGATTGAAGGATTTGGGGCCGCAACCACAGACTCCGCAATGTATCTTCTAAATGAGGTCGCCCAGCCGGCCCAACTTTCCCAGGCCATGAACAATTTGTTTACTCGCCAGGGCAACGGCATCGGGCTCAGTTTCCTTCGCAATCCGATGGGGGCCTCTGACTTGGCGCGGAGTATATATTCGTTTGACGATAATAACGGCCAGGCGGACCCAACACTGGCGCATTTTTCCATTGCGCACGATCAGCTAGATATCATCCCGCTTATCCTGCAGGCCAAGCAGCTCAACCCGCAAATTAAAATTATGGCAAATCCGTGGAGCCCTCCAGGCTGGATGAAAGACTCAGGTTCCATGATTGGCGGGTCCCTTCTCTCCAGCATGTACGCTCCTTTCGCCAACTATTTCGTCGACTACCTGCAAGCCTATGCGTCTGCCGGCGTAAACGTGGACTATATTTCCTTACAAAACGAACCGCTCTACGTTCCTACTAACTATCCAGGGATGTGCATGCCTGCGGTTCTGTCTTCCACGGATTGTCCAACATCGCAAACCAATCAGGCGACGGCTTTGTTTAGTTACGTGGAGCCTGCGTTGACTGCAGCGGGCCTTAGTGCCAAGGTGCTGGTTTACGACCACAACTGGGACAGGCCGGATTATCCGGAAGATGTTCTTTCGAATCAAAATCTGAGCCAGATCGCTGGCGTCGCCTGGCACGGCTATGCTTCCACGCCGGGAGCAATGACCCCCATCCAGAATATGTTTTCCAGTGTAGGTACCTACGAAACGGAGCACTCTGGCTTGACCACGAATTCCGACCAGACCAGATTAGACTTCGAGGAGATTACGCAGTGTATGCGGAACTGGGCCAGGGTTTACGTTAAGTGGAGTTTGGCACTAGATGAGAATAATGGCCCGCACACAGGTGGTTGCAGCACCTGCACTCCAATCGTAACCGTGAACAGTGCTTCCGGCGATATTACTTACGGCAGCGAATATTACACCATGGGCAATTTCAGCAAATATGTTCTGCCTGGCGCGAATCGCATTTACTCCAGTAATGCGGCAGGCATCGTTACGGCAGCATTCGTCAATCCCGGTCCCGACAACTCCAGGATATTGGTGGCCTTCAACGATTCAAGCCAGACCCAGACGTTTCAAGTCCAATGGGGTACGCAGTCGTTCACCTACACGCTTCCATCCCTGGCCGGAGCAACCTTCACTTGGGCTGGAACCCAAAGCGGCGAAACTCCTGCATACACCGTCAGCGCAGTGTCGCAGATCCAAGCCTCCAGCTTTAATAGCACTGCGGGCAACAACACCCTGGGGAACTACCTGACTTGGGGACTGGAGACAGAGCTCACTTCAGACACAAACGGCGGGTATGACGTCGGATTCGCCAGCGATGGAGATTACGCAGTTTACAACAATATAGACTTCGGTACGGGGGTTTCTACCGTCTCTGCTCGCCTTGCCTGCCTTCAAGACAACGGACAAGGCAACGGCGGAGGCAATTGCGGTGGAACGCTCGAATTCCGTTTGGACAGCAATACCGGTACCCTCGTCGCTTCCGTCACCGTGCCTTCCACCGGAGGATGGGAAACATGGCAAACAACTTCGCCTGCAAACGTTTCCGGAGCAAGCGGCGTTCATGATTTGTATGTGGTCTTCAACGCCCCTGCGGGCGGCACCACTGGCCTGGGCAATATAAATTGGTTCCAGTTCAATTGAAGACTGCGACTTGGCACGCTCCGCTGCTACCGGTCATACCCTGATTTTTCGGCACTATGTGGTATTGTCGTGACCAACGAACGACCTAATTATCGAAGGCGGAGAGCTATCCATCCCGGCGTTCGTAAAATTGGAGGGTCTCATGAAGCTGACATTGCTCCTGGGTTCGTCTTGTGCCTTGCTGTTTTCTTCTCTGTCGTTGAACGCGCAGCAGGCGACTGAGGCGCGGATGTGGCTGACGACGCCCGACCGGACTGCCCTGGTCGCGCCGCAAGCGGCCGCGCTGCACTTTTCCCCGAAGGCCGGTCAGCTGCCGGCGCTCACTGTGGACGATGCGCAGCGTTTCCAGTCGATCGATGGCTTTGGCTTTGCGCTGACCGGAGGAAGCGCGCAGTTGCTGATGCGCATGGGCGCTACGCAACGCGCGGCCCTGCTGAAAGAATTGTTTACGACCGGTGACGACGGGATCGGAGTGAGCTACCTCCGCCTGAGCATCGGCTCTTCCGATATGAACGAGCGCGTGTTTTCCTACGATGACCTGCCGCCGGGCGAGACCGATGTGCAGATGGCGAAGTTCGACCTGGGACCGGACCGCGCGGATGTGATTCCAGTGCTTAAGGAGATCCTGGCGATCCGGCCGGAGATCAAGATCCTGGGATCACCGTGGTCACCTCCGGCCTGGATGAAGACGAACAACGACGTGAAAGGCGGCGAGCTCAAGCCGGAATTTTATGGAGCGTTCGCAAAGTATTTCGTGAAGTACATCGAGGCCATGCGCTCGGAAGGGATCGCGATTGACGCGATCACGATCGAGAATGAGCCGCTGAATCCAAAGAACACGCCGAGCATGGCAATGTTCGCGCAGCAACAGGACACGTTCGTGGCGAAGGATCTGGGGCCTGCGTTTGAGAAGGCTGGGATTAGGACCAAGATTCTGCTGTACGATCACAACCCGGACGTCCTGTCCTATGCGCTGTCGATTCTGGGAGATCCTGCCGCGAGCAAGTATGTGGACGGAACGGCATTTCACCTTTACGGCGGAGATGCAAGCCTGCTGACGCAGGTCCACGATGCGTTTCCGAAAAAGAATTTATATCTGACGGAGCAATCGGTGACCCAGTGGCGCTCCGGACCGCTTGGAATTGCCGAGCCGGTAAGAAGCGTCATGATCGGCGCAACGCGAAACTGGTGCCGTAACGTGCTGCTGTGGAATTTGGCGGCGGATCCGCAGAACGGCCCGCATACTAACAATGGAGGGTGCACCGGATGTTCCGGAGCCATTACACTGGATGGCGATTCTGCGACCAAGAACGTTGCCTATTATGTCCTCGAGCACTTCTCTCAGTTCGTACCCCCAGGATCGGTGCGAGTGGCGTCGAGTGAGATGGAGCAGTTGGCCAGCGTCGCCTTTGTTACCCCGCAGCACAAGGTCGTGCTGGTGGTTTCGAACACGGCGAATTTCCCAAAGTCCTTCGCGGTGAAGTATCACGATACATTCTTCGAGACCATGTTACCGTCGGAGTCGGTGGGAACCTTCGTCTGGTAGACGACGCTTCGGTCTCCCGAGACTTCCGCTAGTCCTGGCGAACAAATGGATTACCGGAATCTGTTTGTCTGCTGTCTGAAAACACCAGTTCCAGCATGGTCGCGATCAAGGCAAGCATCGCCAAGCATCCGGCCAGAGGCACCAGCAATCCAGCGCGCAGACTACCAGTTCCCGTCGACGCGAGACCTACGAACCAAGGCATGACGGCGCCGCCCATTCCTGCAAGTGCGAACATGATCGCCCCGATCCGCCTCGACCTTTCGCCAAATGCCTTCACCAGCCACGCAACCAGGATCGGATAAATCGCGGCCAACCCCAATCCCGCCGTGCTCACGCTGACCGCGATGCTCGCGAACGTCCTTGCTTGCAGCAAAAGGCAAATGCTGGCGGCAGCCAGGATCAAGCCGCTCGCCAGCAGCGTCCGTTCGAACCGCCGCACTGGAAGCATCGGCACCAGAGCACGCCCGGCAATCAATCCTCCCCAAAAAAACATTGGTGCCAGAGCCCACAGATCGCCAGAATCAGAATTCATTCGTTTCGTCAGTGAGGCGACCCAGCCCGCAACCGAATTCTCCGATCCGACGTACAGAAAGAACAACGCAGCCAGACTCAAGGTGCTTCGCCGGCTTATCCTCTCTTGCAACCCTGGCTTCGGTTGTTCCTCGCCCTCGTTTGCTTCTGCAGGATCCAGGTTCATCCCGGCCAGGATCATGGCCGTAAGCGCCGAACCTGCCGCGAGGGCGTAAAACAGCGATGAGATTGCTTCGTGCCGCTGAGCCAGCATCACCAACGGAGCGCACGCAATCGCGCCGATTCCCCATACCAGATTCAGAATGCTGAGTGCAGCCACGCGACGGGTTTTGTAGATTTCGGCCACCCACAGATTGCCGGTCGAGAGCGCCTGCCCCAATCCGCAGCCGAACACGAAGGTCGCAACCAGGCATGCAACGTTGCTGCCTAGATTTAATCCTGCCACTCCCGCCGCAATCAGGAAGAATCCACACACAAATGCCTGGCGGTATCCTCGCCCGATCAACCAGCGGATCGAGGCAACGCCCGCCATCGAACCGCAAAACTGGGCCGTGAAGAACAGCCCGGCACGCTGATCGCTTAACGACCAACGTGCAATAAAGATCGGCAGGATTGGGCCAATCAGGGTCGTAACGATACCTGTAACAACAAACCCGCAGTGCAGCACAACGAACGCGCCCGATGAGAGCGGAAGCGAAGCTGACCGAGTTGGGATGGAACTCATGCCGAACTCATTCTGCCGACGTGCTCACTGGCGTAGGCAACGAAGAGCGCCTAGCAGGATGCGGATGTAAGATAATCGCAATTTTACTTGGGATAAGTTAAATCCACCTCTTAGTGTCGGAGTTATGCTGATCGACCCAGATCGTCTGTTTCCGCCCGAACCCGGCACACGAAGGATCGCCAGGATGCTATTTGAGCATGTGCGAACCTTGCCCATCCTCAGTCCTCACGGGCATACCCGTGTGGCGTGGTTCGCGAAGAATGAGCCTTTCCCCGACCCATCCAGCCTGTTCGTGCAGCCCGATCACTACGTTTTCCGCATGCTCTACAGCCAGGGAGTTTCCCTTGAGGATCTTGAGATTGGGCAAACAGCGCTAAGGAATCCGCGCAAAGTCTGGCGCATCTTCGCAAGCCATTATTATCTGTTCCGCGGAACGCCGACGCGGATGTGGCTGGACTCTGCCTTCCAGGAACTCTTCGGACTAGAAGAGCGGCTGTCGGAACGAACCGCCGATGCGTATTTCGACACAATCTCAGAAAAGTTACAGACGGCGGAGTTTCTGCCCCGCGCGTTGTACGACCGTTTCAATCTGGAAGTGCTGGCGACCACCGATTCCCCGATCGACTCCTTGACCGATCACAAGGCCGTTCGAGAATCAAAGTGGAAAGGCAGGATCCTGCCGACCTTCCGTCCAGATCCGGTTGTCGACCCGGATTTTGAGGGCTTTGCCGAAAATATCGCAAAGCTAGGCGAGAAGGCCGGGGAAGACACATCGGCTTGGGCGGGATACCTGCGCGCGCTCCGTATGATGCGCATCCGCTTTCGCGAACTCGGCTGCACCGCAACCGACCATGGCCACCCCACTGCGCGAACTGCGAATCTTCCCGCAACAGAAGCCGCCCAACTCTTTCGCCGGGTAATCACCGGCCGCGCCGACGCCCGGCAACACGAACTGTTTCGTGCCCAGATGCTAACAGAAATGGCGCGCATGAGCCTCGAAGATGGGCTCGTAATGCAGATTCACCCGGGCAGCGCGCGCAATCATAATCGCGAACTTTACAAGCGATACGGTCGCGACGTAGGTGCCGACATCCCGATGCCGACGAATTACGTGGATGCGCTGCGCCCTTTGCTCGATCAATTCGGCAACGAGCGCGATCTGACGATCATTCTTTTCACGCTCGACGAGTCAGCCTACAGCCGGGAACTAGCCCCGCTGGCCGGACATTATCCGTGCCTGAGGCTTGGACCTCCGTGGTGGTTTCACGACAGTCCGGAAGGAATGATGCGTTACCGCCAGCGCGTAACGGAGACAGCCGGCTTTTACAACACGGTGGGTTTCAACGATGACACCAGAGCCTTCCTCTCGATTCCGGCGCGGCACGATGTGGCACGGCGCGTGGATTGTGCGTTCCTCGCAAAGTTGGTCGCCGAGCACAGACTGGAAGAGGAAGAGGCTTCGGAAGTGGCGCGGGACCTCGCCTACGGGCTGGTAAAAAGGGCATATCGACTGTAGGAGCGCAGCATGGCCGATACGATGGCCTTCGACAACCAGACCGAAGGCGGCTCATCTCCCGGATCTGCTCCAGGCGCGGGGCTCGGCGGAGTGCGGTGGACCATCTGCGCCATGCTGTTCGCCGCGACCTCGATCAATTACATGGACCGCCAGGTAATCGCGATCCTCAAGCCGACCCTCGAGCACAGCATCGGCATGACGGAAGTGGGTTACGGCTACATCGTGGATGCGTTCCAGATCGCCTACGCGATTGGCCTGCTGGCGGGCGGCAGGCTCATCGACAAGCTGGGCACGCGCATCGGCTACATGTTGGTGATGCTTACTTGGAGCCTCTCCGCAATGGGACACGCACTCGCCAACACCGTGCTGGAGTTCGGGTTTGCACGCTTCTTCCTCGGACTCGGGGAATCTGGCAACTTCCCCGCCGCGATCAAGACCGTAGCCGAGTGGTTTCCGCAAAACGAGCGCTCGCTGGCTACGGGCCTTTTCAACTCCGGCGCGAATGTCGGAGCGATTCTGGCTCCCGCCATCGTGCCCTGGGTGACGCTGCGCTGGGGCTGGCACGCGGCCTTCCTCACGACTGGCCTCTTCAGCGTGCTCTGGATTCTGTGGTGGTTTCTCTACTACCGCAGGCCCACCGATCATCCGACGTTGACTGCTAGGGAACTGCGGCACATTTATCAGGACGCAGCCGAGGACTTGGGCCCTTCCGTGCCTTGGCGAAGATTGTTGCGCTGCCGCCAGACGTGGGCATACTCCGCCGCTAAGTTCCTCACCGACCCGATCTGGTGGTTTTATTTGTTCTGGTTGCCGTCTTACTTTAGCGCGAAATTCAATCTGAACCTTTCGCACCTTGGTCTGCCGCTCATTCTCGTCTATAACGTTTCGGCGATCGGCAGTATCGGCGGAGGCTGGCTGCCCGCGCCGTTCCGTCGCCTCGGACTCACGCCCAACTATGCGCGCCTTGCGGCCATGCTTGTCTGCGCTTCGCTGGTTCTTCCCATCTTCACAGCTGCAAGTGTCAAGTCGTTGTGGA
Source organism: Candidatus Sulfotelmatobacter sp. (assembly GCA_049590215.1). Lineage (GTDB taxonomy): Bacteria > Acidobacteriota > Terriglobia > Terriglobales > Acidobacteriaceae > Sulfotelmatobacter. Next base: position 12,365 of record JBAWCJ010000204.1, read on the forward strand.
GCGCTATCGCGCTGATCGGTGTTGCGGCCGGCGCACACCAGGGCTGGTCCGCCAATCTCTTCACAACATCGTCGGATATGTTCCCGCGCAGCGCCGTGGGCGCAGTCGTCGGCATCGGCGGCATGGCTGGATCCCTGGGCAGCGCACTTTTCGCTTTCTTCGCCGGCCACATCCTGCAACTGACCCACAGTTATGGGATCCTCTTCGGCGTCGCCTCCAGCGCCTATCTGCTTGCTCTGATCGTTCTCTACGGGCTCGCTCCCGGATTGAAGAAAGTGGAATTCGCCTCGTGATCTTTTTCTCTGCTTCGACTTGAATCACAACCCGGATTTCTGTTAAAAATATTGAAAATGTCGCTGGCGGCTGCCAAGCAGCCTGCGCTTAGTTCTCCAGAAGTGAGTGCCAGCTTCTGATAACTGTGGCGACTTTATTGGGTCTTGCAGAACCGGGGCGTTTTCCCGCTTGCGAAAGACGGGAACGGGGTAATTGTTAGCTGATCCGGCGCCTTGTCGAGATTCGTTCCGAACGGTTCTCGGCGGACGTAAAACATCGAACCTCCGTAACACGTTTTAGGAGTTTCCGGTGGCCCTACATCCCAGGTTCCGAAGCGCTCAGCCAAGAGCGGCCACTGGTCTGCGCCCTTTCGCCGCTTTTCCAATCTCTGCTTCTCCAACTTCTGCCACGACAACTCGGGCAACCTTTCATTTGTCCGCGTTCTCTTACCAAAACCCCAAAACACTGCATACGCCGGAGGAAGATAATGGCGACCAATCTTGTTCAAATCGACAATGATGAAGAAATCAAGCAGCGCCTGGAGGCCGAGCGCAACAGGCTCCGCAAGATCGCTGGTTTGGACCAGCCCACACATTTTCACCGTCCCGTTGAGCGGGCATTTACAGCCGAGGAACGGAATCGTGTCACGATTCTGTTTGGCGGTTTTACCTGGAAGCACGAGGACCTGATCCGTGCCGTTTTTCAGGGCTGCGGCTACCGCTGCGAAAAGCTGCCCGTTCCCAACGTCGCCGCCTTCCAGACCGGCAAAGAGTTCGGCAACAACGGCCAATGTAATCCGACCTACTTCACCGTGGGCAATCTCGTGCAGTACCTTCAGTTCTTGGAGAAGGAAGGGCTCTCGCGAGAGAACATTCTGAACAACTTCGTTTTCTTCACCGCCGGTTCCTGCGGCCCATGCCGCTTCGGCATGTATGAGGCGGAATATCGCTTCGCACTGAAGAACGCCGGCTTCGACGGTTTCCGCGTCCTGCTGTTCAAAGACAGCGACGGAATTAAAGCCGCCTCCGGCGAGCCCGGCCTAAAATTCACAATTGATTTCGGCTTCGGGATGCTGAATGCCATGCATCTCGGCGACGTGATCAACGACCTGATCTACCAGATCCGCCCCTTTGAAGTGAACAAAGGCGAAACCGATCGCGTGTTCCGGGAAATGGTCGATGGACTTTGCGAAGATCTCAGGAATCGCGATTCTTTCGAGATTGAGCAGCGTGCTCCCAATTGGCTCAAGCCGAAGTTCAAGAGCAACAAGGTGCTCAGAAACACTGCCAATGTTTTTGGCAAGATGCACGAGCACATGTGGGGCAAGGACTATCTCAATGCTCTGCATACCGCCCGCGACCGCGTGAATCGCATCGAAGTGGACCGCACCAAGGTTAAGCCGGTGGTAAAGATTACGGGCGAATTCTGGGCGCAGATCACAGAGGGCGATGGCAACTTCCACATGTTCAACTTTCTGGAGCGCGAAGGCGCTCAGGTAATCGTGGAGCCGATCGCTACATGGGTGGCGTACCTGATGTATCAGGCAAAGGCGCACGCGATTGCGAAGTGGCCGGTGAATCGCCCGCACCGCAATCCAGAATGGTATGAACTTAAGAAGAATTTAGCGAACTACTTCGGCTTGCACAAAAAACTCTGGGGCATTGGTTTTGGAGAAGGCGCCTGGAAGTATTTCTACCACCGCACCATCAAGAACATGGGTGGCATCACGCACCACCTCGTGCCGCAGACAGAGCTGGCTGAAATGGCTCACCCCTTCTACAACCAGTTTGCCCGCGGCGGTGAGGGACACCTTGAAGTGGGCAAGAACGTCTACTACACCGTGCACAAGCTGTGCCACATGGTGCTGGCTCTGAAGCCTTTTGGCTGCATGCCTTCTTCGCAGTCCGACGGAGTCCAGTCGGCGGTGGTCAACAAATTTAAGGACATGATCTTCCTCCCGATCGAAACCTCCGGCGAAGGCGAAGTGAACGCCCACAGCCGCGTACAGATGGCGCTGGGCGAGGCCAAGGTGAAAGCCAAGACCGAGTTCGAACAATGCCTGAAATCCACAGGTAAGAGTTTGGACGAAATCCGCGAATACATCGCCGAGCATCCCGAGCTGCGCCGGCCCTTTTACCATGTTCCGCATCGCGAGGGCGTTGCCGGAACTGCCGCGCAGTTCATTTTGCACGTAAGCGATCGCATGGATAAGAGCACTCGGCTGTGGAAGCGCTCGCGCGTTCCCGGCATCGCCGTGCCAAACGCCGCGTAAGTCTCACTGCCATCTCGCCGGCTGGTCGTTTGCCGGCGAGATGGCGGTCACCGCAATTAAGAACCGCTTCTTACGATTATCGGAGAGACAATGCACGACCATCTGGGACAGCAATCGAAGCCGCAGCTGATGCAAATCGCTCCCGCGCCTCCGCAGAAGCCGCACGATCATCACACCGAATTCATGGTCGGACTCGACGTGGGCTCGACCACGGTCAAGGCGACAGTCGCAGATGCCGCGACCGACAAAGTGCTCTGGCAGGACTACCAGCGCCACGAAACCAAGCAGCCGGAAAAGACGTTGGAATTCCTGCGGCGCATGGAGAAAGAAGTCGGAATCAACCGGCACAACACGCGCATGTTCATGACCGGTTCGGGCGGCGGTGCGATTGCCGATCAGATCGGCGCGAAGTTCGTGCAGGAAGTCACTGCGGTTTCGCTCGCCGTTGAGAAGATGCACCCGGAAGTCTATTCGGTGATCGAACTCGGCGGTCAGGACGCAAAGATCATCGTATTCAAAGACGACGACGAAACCGGCCGCAAGAAAAAAATCCCCTCGATGAACGATAAGTGCGCCGGTGGCACTGGCGCGGTTATCGACAAAATTAACGCCAAGCTGAAGATTCCAGCCCCAGAACTCTGCGAACAGAAATATCACGGAATCAAACTCCATAAAGTTGCCGGGAAATGCGGCGTCTTCGCCGAGACCGATATCAACAGCCTGCAGAAGGTTGGCACTCCTTCGGATGAATTGATGGCGTCATTGTTTGAAGCCATCGTTCTGCAAAACTTGAGCGTCCTCACGCGCGGCCACACGCTGCGGCCGCACGTTCTGCTCCTGGGTGGTCCGAATAGCTTTATTCGAGGAATGCGCGAAGCCTGGCAGGCGAACATTCCGCGCATGTGGCAGGAGCGCAAGGTCACGATTCCGGACGGCGCAAAGCCCGAAGACCTAATCAAAGTGCCGCAGAACGCTCAATATTTTGCCGCCATGGGCGCGATTGAATTCGGCAAGAGCGAAGAAGACTGCGTGGGCTGCTACCAGGGATACGAAAAGCTGATGCACTACATTGAGTACGGGCGCCAGGAAGAGAAGGCCAAGTCCGGCGCCAAGGGGCTGACCACCAGCGACACCGAACTCGACGAATTCAAGGTTTCCTACCGGCGCAAAAAGTTCACGCCAGTGGCGTTCCACACCAACCAGACTGTTGGCGGGTTCATCGGCATCGACGGCGGTTCCACTTCAACCAAGGCTGTGTTGCTCGACGAAAAAGGCGACATCCTTTGCAAAGCTTACCAACTCTCAAACGGAAATCCGATTCAAGACACCATTGAAATGTTTGAGAACCTGCGCGGACAGGTCGAAGCGCAGAAGGCAAAGCTGGAAGTTTTGGGGGTAGCCACTACAGGTTACGCAAAGGATATTCTGAAAGACGTCCTCCATGCCGACGTAGCGCTGGTCGAGACCGTGGCGCACACGGAATCGGCTCTCAAGTTCTACGAAGATCCGCATGTCATCGTTGACGTCGGCGGGCAGGACATCAAAATCATCATCCTGCACAACGGCCGCGTCAAAGATTTCAAACTCAATACCCAATGCTCGGCCGGCAATGGATATTTCCTGCAGTCAACAGCGGAAGGCTTCGGATTGAGCGTTGAGCAGTATGCCGATCTCGCCTTCTCCGCGCAATCCATGCCGATTTTCGGCTATGGATGCGCCGTCTTCATGCAATCGGACATCGTCAATTTCCAGCGTCAGGGCTGGCGCGCCGAGGAAATTCTGGCTGGCCTCGCGACTGTGCTGCCGAAGAACGTGTTTCTTTACGTGGCCAGCATACCGAATCTTGCCGCGCTCGGCACGCGCTTCGTTCTGCAAGGTGGAACGCAGAACAACATGGCCGTGGTGAAGGCGGAAGTCGATTTCATCAATAACAGTTTCCGGGCGTCGGGCAAGAAACCGGAGATCATCGTCCACGAATTCTGCGGCGAATCCGGGGCCATCGGGGCTGCGGTTGAATCTGTCCGGTTGTGGCGTAACGGCTTGCAGACATCGTTTGTCGGACTCGATGCGGTTCGCAAAATTAAATACCGCACCACGCGCAATGAGAGCACCCGCTGCAATTTCTGCAAGAACAATTGCCTGCGCACCTTCATTGATATTCGCACCGTGCCCAAGGACGACCTGGCTTTCGTGCCCATCCAGAAAGTCACGAGAGTTCCGCTGATGCACGGCGAGCAGCGCCTCATTATCGCGACTTGCGAAAAAGGTCTGGTGGAAGATGTCAACGACATGAAGGATATCAAGGCGGGAATCGACGAGATCAAAGATAAATATCCTAACTTCGTTGATTTTGCGGCCCATGAAGTGTTCCGCCCAGTGAACGCCGAGAGCGTGGCCGACCCGATTCCAGTCACCACATTCTGGAACAAAGCAGGTAAAGAACGCATTCCGCTGATGCAGAATCGCAAGAAGCTCCGCGTCGGCATTCCCCGGGTTCTCAACATCTATACCTACGCGCCGCTCTTCAACGGATACCTCGAAAGCTTGGGCATCCAGCCCGAGAACATTATTTATTCCGACTACACCAGTTCCGACCTTTACCGCGCGGGCGCGAGCCGCGGCGCGATCGATCCTTGTTTCCCCGCGAAGATCGGAATTTCCCACGTTTACAACCTGATCCAGGAAAAGCATCGCAAGAAGCCGCTCAATGTGATTTTCTTCCCCATGTACGACGTGCTGACTTCCCCTCTGGTGAAGATCGTAGGCGCGAACGCGTGCCCAACGGTTACCGCAACACCCGAAACAGTGAAGGCTGCATTCACAAAAGAGAACGATGTGTTCGCCGAGCACAATGTAAAGTATGTCGATCCAGTCCTCAATTTTGCCGACCGCAAGCTGTTTGCTCATCAGATGCTGCAAGCCTGGCAGCCCATCCTGGGTTTGTCCCAGGAAGAGAATGACCGCGCGGTCGAAGTCGGCTACAAAGCGCTGGAGGATTACGAAGCCAGCATCCGTAATCGTGCCCGCCAGGTCCTGGATCAATTGGAACGCGAAGATCGCATCGGCATTGTGATGCTCGGTCGGCCGTATCATCACGATCCCGGTCTGAATCACGAGATTATGGAGGAGTTCCAAAAGCTGGGCTACCCAATCTTTTCGCAAAACACTTTGCCGCTCGATGAAGACCTGCTGGAGCGGTTGTTCGGCGAAGAAGTTCGTGCCGGAATTATCAGTCACCCACTCGATATCACCGACGCATGGAAAAATTCATATTCCTGCAGCACCAACCACAAAGTCTGGGCGGCAAAATTCACTGCCCGTCATCCGAACTTGGTGGCGCTCGAAGTTTCCAGCTTCAAGTGTGGCCACGATGCGCCTATCTATGGCGTAGTCGAGGGCATTATCGAGCAATCCGGTACTCCATATTTCTGCTTCAAGGATCTGGATGAGAACAAGCCCACGGGCTCGATCAGGATTCGCGTCGAGACCATCGATTATTTCTTGCGCCGTTACCGTGAGGAGGTCATCCGGAAGCGCAAAGCCTCTGAAGATATCGAGGCACAGTTAGCCGCGCTGGAGGCGCAACTGCGAGGGCAACCCACATCTGAAGCCCCCCTGCCCTCGCAATTCGAGCAAGAGGCACAGACTATGGCGGCTGACTAAATCCCTTACAACCGGCTCGCTCTCGCGGTCCCGTTGGCGCCGCCTGACACGTTTCGATGCTAAGTGCCCGTTCTCTTCGCTTCCGCCGGGGGAGAAACACCCAAAGCTGTTGCTACCTGCGTTCCGATCGGTGATCCTAACCCGCTGCATGCATCCCATCCCGGGCCCGCTGCATAGGCGCCATTATTGCCAGAGGTGATGTCATGGAAGTCCGCTGCCGTATTCGCGCTCTGATAAAGCAACGGGTTGATGAAGCCAACCGGTTTTCCGATACTCTCGTTGATGAGCGCGATCAATCCGGCCCATAGTGGGGCGACAGCACTCGTCCCGCCAATCACATCGGGGTTTCCGTCCACCAGAGTGACGTAGCCGGTGGACGGATCGGCATCGCCCGCCACATCTGGAACTCCTCGACCAAGATTGTGATTCGGATTTGCAGAAGCCGGCACACCAGCCCCTGTCTGCCAACTGGGGAGCGGAAAGACGTCGCTGATGCCGCCTCCGGTTGCCCCTTCGTTATTTGCGAGTTCGTTCCACACAGTTTCGCTGGTAATCGCATTACCCGAGGCGATCAACTCAGTACCTCCACACGCCAGCACATTAGGACTCGACGCCGGGAAATCCACATGATTCAGACCATCGCTTACACCATCCGTCGAGCCATCGTCTCCCGCTGCTACACAAACTGTCACACCCATCGCAGCCGCGGATTGGAATGCCTCATCCATCGACGTCATGGCCTGCTGTGTCCATGAGGATTCGGGACCACCCCAACTGATGGAGACCACAGATGGGTTGTTCGTGCTATCGTGCACCGCGGTTGTAATCGCATTCAGAAAGCCGGCATCCGTGTTCTCCGCAAAATAGACAACGATCTTTGCCGCCGGCGCGATCGCCCCGGACACTTCAATATCCAACATCACTTCACCATCCGGGCCGTTCGGGTCTCCGGTGGGTTTGTTGCTGCCGTCTCCGACCGAAACCGCCGACACAGTGGGAGTCTCGGTCAGGTTGAGCTCACTCCAGTAGTTACTAAGATCCGTCGGGTTGTAACCGCCGCCCAATTCAATGAGTGCGATGCATTCCCCGGCACCGTCTACCCCAGTTGGAAAGTTGTAAAGCGCAGCGACTTGAATGGGCGTGTAAGACAAGCTCACGGCAGCGGCACGGACGCCCCCGCGCCCCTGCCGCCTACGAAAATGCGGCTTGGCTTGTGGTCGATTATCCAGACCAAAGACACCTTCGACCACGTCGTGCAGTTCCGCAGGGAGGTGGATCGGTCCCGTACGTCCGCGGTATCGGCCTGTTCGATATTCGTATTCCTTCAGTTCGACGCCAAAGGCTTTGTTCATGGCAGCGACAGTCCCGGAGAGAATGACAGTCCGGCGCCCCGGACTCTTTTCCTTCACCAAAAGTTTGTGTTGGCGTGCAAATGCCTCGACGCGGGCAATGCTGTCTGGGTCCGCACCATGGAGTCGTTCGAACTCCTTGCGACTCATGATGGTACGTTTCGCGATCGGTTTCGTGAATTCAGCAGCGTTGACAATCGGCTTCTTCCCTGCGCGGGAGCGCAATCGGATGGTCACAACGACGGTTTCGTTGGGGTTGGCCGCGCCTATCTCTCGTGCTCCTTCCAGCGGAACACGCTCACTACCGGCAAGTGGAAGTTGTTGTTTCTTCGGAGCAGACATAAATCTCCCTTCAGTTGGGCCAAGACGAGTGGCGAAGAGAGCAGGGCAGCGTCAGCTACAGGAGAGTACTTTCGCGAAACTCCACAAAGGATAAGGAGCCAAGCCCTCTGCGGTCTGTGAGTCGTGCTGGCCCGTTAGTTGGATCGAAAGTAGCAGCACACCGACAACAACGCAATCTGTTTCTCACGCCTGTTACAAAAACCGGACAGCCTGCTGCTTCGCGAATATTCGGCTTTTAAATTTCCGACGCTGGTAACCGGCACCTGAGTGGACGTTCGTAATTTGAAAGTGCGTTCCCGCAATAGTCAAATGAGTTTGCCCCGCCACTTCACCAGGCAACTTCAGTCCATCTACGGACGGAAGCAAGCCTCTGCAAAAACCAATCCTGGCCGAACTGAAAGTGTGAAAAGGCATGTCTCGGCTGAAAGCAACGATTCTCTGCATTGACGACCACTGGAACGGGCTCATCGGCCGCAAGATGCTGCTCGAAAACAACGGCTATAAAGTCCTGGAGGCGAGCGGCGGGGACGAGGGCCTGAAGTTGTTCCTGTCGCACCGTGTGGACGCGGTGGTTCTCGACTACCAGATGCCCGGGATGAACGGTGATGTGGTTGCTGCGAAGATGAAGCGCGTTAAGTCACACGTCCCGATCATGTTGTTGTCCGCCTATGGGCCGCTGCCCAAGAGAAAGCTGAAGTCAGTCGACACCTTCCTGTCCAAGTCCCAGCCACCAAAGATTCTCTTATCTACGCTTCAGGATCTGCTCGACAACGAACCGAAACCATTCTTCAACCGATGGCTCGATGCATGGAGAAATCGCAATAAAGGAGTGCAGTAATGAATTTCTTGAAGCGGCTTTTCGGGCAAGGTTGCTCGCACAGGTTCACCTGGCCGCGCCTCGACGCCAATGGCCGTCATTACCAGATCTGCCCACGTTGTGGAACGGCATACGAATATGACTGGGGAATGATGCGCCGGACTGACCGGTTGCTCACAGCTGATGCTCACCAAGGGTAAGCAACCTTGTGATCGCATCGCATTCGCTAATCCGGTCTGGTTTGTGGACAGAATATTCCCGAAAACACGACATCTCTCGCGTATTTCAGGGCAAGGAGCAGCGGAATCTCCCTGTAGTCAAGATTTCCTGGCGGAGAGGCAGGGATTCGAACCCTGGGTACAGGTGTTAGCCCGTACAACGGTTTAGCAAACCGCCGCATTCGGCCACTCTGCCACCTCTCCGGCGTGCGGTTTTCATAAGCTTAACACACCTTTTGCGACGCGACCTGCGCCGCGCTTGCACAGCATTTTCTGATTTCGATTCTCGAGAGTTTGTTCCTCTCACAATCGGCCGCCGGAGACATCCTAGTCTGTTCGGGTTTCGTAACAGGATTAACTTTGTCGCACCGCCCCCGCAAATTGATGAAAAACTC
>JBAWCJ010000205.1:0-4960 GCA_049590215.1 Candidatus Sulfotelmatobacter sp.
CGGCACCGCGATGACCGTGTGCAGCGGATGGCGGAGTGTTTTCTTGAGTCGTTCCTGGAGAAGAAGAAAAAGCAGGAAGTGGCGCGAGCGGCAGCCAGTTAAAGAAATGCGGACCTAGATCAGGAAACCGTTTCGAGTCAGGAGTTCCAAGCCAGAACGAGGAAAGCGATCATGAGTGAAGAGAGTTTGACACCCCGGCCGGTTCGAGACTCGCAATCGGAGATGACGGAAATTGTTCTGCCCAACGATGCCAACCCCCTGGGCGCGCTGCTGGGCGGCCGATTGATGCATTGGATCGACCTTGCGGGTGCGATGGCGGCTCACCGCCACTCGCGCACTTATGTGGTAACTGCTTCGGTGGATCATATCGATTTCCTGGTGCCGGTGAAGATTGGGGATCTGGCAATTTTGCGATCGTCAGTGAACCGTGTATTTCATACCTCGATGGAAGTGGGTGTGAAGGTTTGGGTGGAAAACTACATTGCGGATACGGCGCAACACGTGGCCTCGGCCTACCTGACGTTTGTGGCCATCGATGGCAAGGGGAACCACTTGAAGGTCGCTCCGGTGATTCCCGATAGCGAAGAGCAGCAGCGGCGCTACGATGACGCAGGGCGGCGGCGCGAGATCCGGCGCGCGGAGCTCGAGCGGCGGCGCAAGGCGAAACGATAATCCGCAAGCAGATGTGATCGGCGTCACATCGGGCCCTTGGCAAAACAGATAGCCTATACGGTTGCCACCGAGGGGTTTTCATGGATAGCGCGCTTCTGGTCGATCGCATTCACTTCGCATTCACAGTTACCTTCCACTATCTTTTTCCGCAGCTAACCATGGGTTTGGCGCTGCTGATCGTGGTGCTCAAGACGATTGCCCTTCGCCGCAACGACGAGGCATACAACCAGGCAGCGCGTTTCTGGGCGCGGATCTTCGGCATCAACTTCGTGATGGGCGTGGTGACTGGAATTCCGATGGAATTTCAGTTTGGCACGAACTGGTCGCACTTCTCGCGCTTCGCCGGAGGCGTGATCGGGCAGACGCTGGCCATGGAAGGCCTGTTCGCTTTCTTTCTGGAGTCGGCATTTCTCGGACTGTTTCTTTACGGCGAGAAGCGGCTTAGTCCGCGGGCGCACTGGTGGTCGGCGGTTGCGGTGTTTCTGGGATCGTGGCTTTCCGGTTTCTTCATCATCGCCACCGATGCGTGGATGCAGCATCCCGTGGGCTTCGTTGGGGCCAAGGATGGCTCGGTACAGCTCTCGAGCTTCTGGGAACTGGTGCTGAATCCATGGGCATGGTGGCAATATGCCCACAACATGGGCGGGGCCGTGATCACGGGCGCGTTTGTAATGGCGTCCGTGGGAGCGTTCTACTTGTTGTGGGGAAAGTTTGAGGCACACGCGCGGATCTTCGTACGGGTGGGCGTCATCGCCGGACTGATCTTCAGCGTCCTGCAGTTGTTTCCGACCGGCGACGGCCAGGGGCGGATGGTTGCCCTGCATCAGCCGGTCACGCTCGCGGCCATGGAAGCGCTGTTCGTGAGCCAGGAGGGAGCGCCGCTGGTGATCCTGGGGCAGCCGAATGTGGATGAGCGCAAGATTGATAATCCGATTGAAGTTCCGAACGCGCTCAGCTTTCTGACTTACCGCGCATGGAAAGCTGATGTGCAGGGGCTCGACGCGTTCCCGCGGGATATGTGGCCGGAGAACATCGCGCTTCTCTACTACAGCTACCACATCATGGTCGGGCTGGGGACGATCTTCATCGCGATAATGGTGGTCGCGGTGTTTCTGTTGTGGCGCGGCAGGCTCTTTTCTGCGCGATGGATGCTTTGGATTCTACTGCTGGCCTTGCCGTTTCCTTACATCGCCAACACTGCGGGCTGGATGACGGCGGAACTGGGACGGCAGCCCTGGCTGGTTTACGGATTGATGCGCACGGCAGAGGGATATTCGAAGATGGTCTCGGCGGGCAATGTGATGTTCACACTGCTGGGTTTTCTCGGCATGTACACGGTGCTGGGAATTTTGTTTTTGTTTCTGGTGCGGCGTGAGATTGAGCACGGGCCGACGGGCGAGGTGAGCGCGGGGCACTAGAGGGTGGAGCAGGCCTTCAAGGCCTGCGTTAAGAGATTCACATGAGAGGGCTTTAGCCCCCGAGGACATGATGGAAACCCTATGGTTCATAATCGTCGCCGTGATGATAGCGGCTTATGTGGTGCTCGACGGCTTCGATCTCGGCGCCGGCGCGATTTACCTGGGCGCGGGCAAGACAAGCGACGAACGGCGAAAGATCCTTCGCGCGATTGGGCCGGTGTGGGATGGCAATGAAGTGTGGCTGCTTGCCGCCGGCGGGACGCTCTACTTCGCTTTCCCGCTGCTCTATGCCTCGAGTTTCAGCGGCTTCTATCTTCCTCTGATGATGGTGCTGTGGCTGCTGATGTTGCGCGGGATCGGCATCGAGCTGCGCGCGCATATGGAGAATCCGGTTTGGGTCGGTTTCTTCGATTTGATCTTTTGCGCATCGAGTGTGCTGCTGGCAATCTTTTTTGGGGCGGCGCTAGGAAACGTGGTGCGCGGCGTGCCTCTGGGCGTGGACGGCTATTTCTTCGAGCCGCTGTGGACAAATTTCCGCGTGGGCGCGAATACCGGAATCCTCGACTGGTATACGGTACTGACTGGCGTGATTGCGCTCGTGACATTAACCGCACACGGGTCGTTATATGTCGCGGTTAAGACCGATGGCGAATTGAATCAGCGTGCGCGCAGCATCGCCCTGTGGGCGTGGCCGCTACAGCTGATTCTGACTATCGTCGGTTTGGTAGCGACTTGCTACGTGCAGCCGAGTGTGCTCGACAACTACAAGCACCATGCCGTCGGATTCCTGATTCCTTTGATTGTGTTTGGTAGTCTTGCCGTCATGGTCTATGCCATCCGCAAGGGGCAAGACAAAGTTGCTTTCGTCGGATCGGCTCTTTACATCGTGGGGATGCTGGTGGGAGCGGCGTTTGCGCTGTATCCCGTGGTGCTGCCGGCCAGCACTGATCCTGCTCACAGAAGCCTGACCATTTACAATACCGCCGCGGGGCGGCACGGGCTGACGGTCGGCCTCAGGTGGTGGATTCTGGGGATGGTGCTGGCTCTCGGGTATTTTACAATGCTGTTCCGCATGTTTCGGGGGAAGGTGCGGTTGGAAGGGGAAGGCTACTGAACGATTTTCGCGTCGAGTTGGTTCCCTAGCACTGACTCTCCTGCGGCCGGGCTTCGCTCTGGCCTGACAGCCGGGGCGGCCGTCTCCACATCTGAATCGCAGGCCCCCTGTATAATCTGAGTGTTCGATCCATCCTGACTTTATTCTTGGAGTGTGATCCCTTGAGTGCACATATGCCGTCTCATCCCGGGCAGCCAGCGCCGGGGCCGCAGCCGTTGCCGGGAGTCGATGCCATCATTGCCGTGGGTTCGGGCAAGGGAGGCGTGGGCAAGACCACGCTGTCGGTGAATCTGGCGGTTGCGTTGGCCAAGATGGGGCACAAGGTCGGACTGCTTGACGCCGACGTATATGGGCCGAACGTCCCGCTGATGCTCGGCGTGAGCGGGCAGCCGAAGATGGTGGGGGAAAACCGCATCGAGCCGCTGGAAGCGTTTGGGTTGAAAGTGATTTCTGTGGGATTTCTGAATCCCGGGGACAAGCCCATCATCTGGCGCGGTCCGATGCTGCACCAGATCGTGAAGCAGTTTCTGAGCCTGGTGGAGTGGGGACATCTCGATTACATGGTCGTCGACTTGCCGCCGGGGACGGGCGACATCGCGCTGTCGCTGGTGCAATCGGTGCCGCTGACGGGCGCCGTGGTGGTTTCAACTCCGTCGGATGTTTCTTTGCAGGACGCGCGCAAGGCGATCGAAATGTTCCGGCAGATGAAAGTGGATCTGGTGGGCGTGGTCGAGAATATGAGCTTTTTCACGTGCCCGCACTGCCATCACGAGATCGATATCTTTTCCCGTGGCGGTGCCGAGAACATGGCGCAGAGGTTCAGCGTGCCGTTTCTTGGGAGCATTGAACTTGATCCTGAGGTGCGTAAATCTGGAGACGGCGGGAAGCCGATCGTATTAGAAGGCGAGAATTCGCCGCATGCGAAATCGATCTTTGCTTTTGCCCGGAAGGTGGTGGAGCGGGTGGGAGAGATCAAGGCGGGCGAGACGGCCAGCGTGATACAGATTCAATAGGGAAGTCTTTAACCTGCTCGTCGCTTCGAGAATCGCAACACCCGCCAAACGGCGTTGGGTTCGCCATCGTTTAGGATCAATTCCGCCATCATCTCTCCCAGTGCTGGCCCGTGCTTGAACCCGTGTCCAGAACCGCCTCCCAAAAGCCACACGTTCTCCCTGCGGGGATGGCGATCCACGACGAAGTCGCCGTCGGAAGTTTGCTCGTATTGGCAGACGCGGGTTTCGACCAGCGGAGCGTCTTTCATCGCAGGAAAGCGGAAGGCGATATATTCGCGAACCCGCTTGAGCGTCGCCGGACTGACCACGCGCTCGCCGTCCGTAGGATCGAACGAGCCGCCGCGCGTGTCGTCGGCCACCTTGAAGCCGCGGCGGTCGTTGCCAGGGATGCCGTAGAAGAAACGCTTGCCGTGATCGCCCCACACGGGAAGATGCGCGTCGGTGAAGCGGGGGTCTCCGGCGGGTGTGCCGAAGAAAAAAATATCCTGCTTGGTGGGGCGGATGACGCAGCCTAGAGTTTCAGGAAACAGCTTGCCCAGCCACGGCCCGCAAGCGAAGACGTAGTAATCGGCTTTGAGATGCGAGCCATTCGAAAGCGTGATGCTGCGAAGGGACGAGCTTATCGCGGCATTCTCCAGACCTTCGGGTGAGACTGCGAGCTGCCGGTACACGCCGCCTTGCGCGACGAAGTCGTCGACTACCGCCTGGCAACTGGCGCGCGCGTCGAGGTATCCGCACTCCGG
>JBAWCJ010000206.1:0-43668 GCA_049590215.1 Candidatus Sulfotelmatobacter sp.
CAATCGCTCCTTGAGAGTGCGGATGGAAGCATGGCGACAGTGGCTACTCGGCGGGAGAAACATCGTGACCAATAAAAACCAAAACGAATCCACTTGACTCCGACCGGCCTTCTCATGGAAGGCGTTATCACTCATTGAGAACTGGCACCATGGGTCAATGAGTGTAATGGGGATTTATCGTCAGCCAACTAACTTGGGCACCGTGCAAAGCGGTCGCACGGTCACCAAAGTCATCTTCTACTGAGCCACCGTTAGCGCATACTTTGAGGGATATGCCATACAGATTATTGGTTGATTGCTCTGGCCTGGCGGCTGACCCGGACTGACCCAGACATTCCGCTGAGTTTCCGCGCCTACCAGAACTGAGGATTGTGGATTGGGAACAGGAATGAAAGCACTGCTGCTAGCGATTTTGGGGCTTTGTGGAATATTGATCCGCATGCTTGGCTGGCTGCCTTGGGAATCTCGCCTAGAACCCAAGGCCCGGTCCGATTCAACTTCTTGTTGGTGCTGAGCATCGTGGCGTTGGGGATAATTTCTTTTCGTTCTGGTTCGCCATGAGGATGCGATAGCGGGATTCGGTTGGTTTGAGGCGCGGCCCAGAGGCCTGTACCTGAAATCACCCCCGATTTAATCCTGGATAACCGCCGATGACTGCTGAAACAGGTCATTTACACTCACTGAGAAATGGCCTTTGGGGTCAATGAGTGTAATGGGGATGTTGACAACAGCCATGCCGTCGGCGTATGAGCTCAATGTCGCACAAGAGCCGATTCATTCTCGTATTGGTCGCAGCAGCAATTATCTCCTTACTGTTGTCATGGATGGCATTCCACCCTGCTGGCATCTCGGGCAACCCAGTGATCGTCGGTTTCATTCTGATACTCGGCGTCGCTCCGATTTACCCGTTATACCTCCAGCTAAGAAAGAGATCCGCTCTCCACGCGGCATTCATTATGCCAGTCATCGCTGTTGGCATATCCGGCGTGGTGTACATGGTTTCTGCTTGGATTTTTCACATAGATTCACCTTGGGTTTCCATGCTTTCTAAGCTGAACACAGCCGCTGATTCTGGCGGCCTGTGTGCTAAGCATCTGGAATGCGATAGCGAAGAGGAAGTCGATGACCGACATTTAACTGTTGAAATATCTCGATTTCACTCATCGAAGATTGGGCAACCCGGTATACGGCGGAGGCTTGCACGCTTTGCGGATTCTCACGCATAGATGGCATGTACCCCCGCGCGCGCCTGACTACATCGGAATCCTGATGCCGGCGACCATCCCGGCCCTGGCGTGCCTCGTTGTTTGTGGCGAAGCCCACAACAAAGCCCACAAAACCCTTGACTCGGGTGACCTTCAATGACTTACGGTGTCGTCCGTGCGTTCCAAGTCATTGTAAATGCGTTTCTGTGCAGCCCTGAAAAGGCTGGCGTCGGCGGTTCAACTCCGTCCCTGGCCACCACATTTTCAACGACTTAGCTCCATCGTTCCACCCAGTTTTGCTGCAAGTGGCTCCAAATGAATTGCAATTAGCTGATTCACCATCCGCGATTGCTGCGGTAGTGTCGACGAGCGGCGTAAGGCTGTTATCTGTTGACACGCAGAACTTTCTCCCTCCGTCAGTGACGAATCGCCCTTTGAAGGGATACACGCCGACTGTCGATCTGGTTCTCGGCTGCAGAAAGTCGAACGACTCGCCATCCTGAAGGTCGACCCGACCTTTTTATATCCCGTTTCGAGGTGACGAGGTAAATCGTAGGAGCCGGCAGATATGTTCCTGGAGCACGGCAGTGGAAAGCGTGCGCAAATCTGGTTGACTTCACCTTTGATCTTTGCTGTACTAAACGTGTTATCGACGGTGAAGGAGTTCACCGAAACCGCTGTCCCTTTCTTTTAAGCCGGGTACAGCTGATGACTCCTGACAAGCGGATGAATCCTTGTCGCGGAGTTGTGCCCCGGCAACGAATCCGCAAAATTAGTTCGAGGTACGTAGATGGAGAAGGTGTGCGCCTCCGTGTGGCTCGGCGTGGCCTTGGTTGCAATGCTGGTTGCGAACTGGTTTGAGATCTCCTCTGCCCTGAGTGAGCTTGTCGGGGGCACCGTGGCGGAGTTGGTGATTGGGGTAATACTCGCGGGTTTCGTCGGACCTTTTTTGGGGGCGTACGGCGGTTGCCCACTACCTCTTGCACTGGGGTGGCCGTGCCAGTCGGCTGGTGGGCGTCGCTCTATCGACGATTTGTGTCTCCGAACTGGAAGCGAAGTACTTAGTGTTCCTGCTGTTCGCAATTGCCGACCTGCACGGGTAAGTCTGGTGAGAGCGCATTTTGAAAGGGAAAGGAGCGAGGCGACTTGCTGAAATATGTGCTGGTGGGTGTAGGAGGTGGTCTAGGTTCGATATTGCGGTTCTGGCTAGGTAGTTATATCGGCAGCAGAATGGCAACGCGGTTTCCCTACGGGACGCTCGTGGTTAACATTACGGGTTCGTTCCTGATCGGCCTGGTCTTCGCCTTATTGACAAGCAGAACTCATTGGAGCCCGAACTGGCGATACCTGATCCCGATTGGCTTCATCGGAGGGTACACGACCTTCTCTAGCTTCGAATATGAGACCTTGCGCACGATCCAAGATGGGCAGATCGGCTTGGGCTTTCTTTATGTGGCGCTGAGCGTGATCGTTGGATTTGTTGCAGTGTGGGGTGGCGTTGTGGCGGGGAGGGCCATCCCATGAAGGCGGGAGATTTAGCAGCCGGCGCTAAGGTAAGCCGGGAAATCACCAAGAGCACATGTCCGATTTGTGCGATCCTGAAGGATTTTCAGTGGACATTGGCTGAATCAACTCGGCCCCAATCGGAGCTGCGTGTGTGCAATTTTCACGACTGGGCGCTCGTTCAATCCAGGGCGAAGCTTTCGCGCTCCACACCTGGGGAAAGCGTCACAACCGTCTTCTTGGAAACTGGTTGACGAACTCGTAGAGCGAAATCGAGCGGAGTTGCAGCATGAGCTTGAAAGCTTCCTGGAACGGCTAAAACACGGAATTCATGAGGGCGGAGGACTTTTGGGTCGTGCCGCTGAGTTTTTGGTGGGTCAAAGAGGACTCTAACCACAGGAGGAAAATGTGCTGACACCAGGGCCGGGGAAGAAGGTCGGCATTTATGTAGCTGAGGACCAGCAGTATCACGGGAGTGCTGCCTATGCAGTAGTACTGGATTTTCTCTTTTTCCATGGCGTATCGGGCGCAACCGTAACGCGTGGCATTGCCGGATTTGGGGCAGATCATCACATGCAAACGATCAGTCTCGTGGACCTGGCGGTGCATCTGCCGGTCAAGATCGAGTTTATCGAAACTGCGCAGAAAGTTGAAGAACTGCTGCCCAAGCTGCAAGCCATGGCAGGTGCTGGACTGATTGAGATGCACGACACCACAATCGTCAAACCGGCTGAGAAGAAACAAAAACATCCTGCGGCTGAACAGCCTGCCCTGAAGAGTCAGGGCAAAGCCAAGATGATGCGGATCTACATCGGCGAAAATGACAAGTGGAATGGCAAGCCGTTGTATGAAGCCATCGTGAATGGTCTGCGATCCAACGACATTGCTGGGGTCACGGTTTACCGCGGGATACTCGGTTATGGTGCCAACCGGAGAATTCACAAGGACGCGGCGCTGAGCCTTTCCCATGATCGGCCTATCCTGCTGTCCGTGGTTGATACAGAAGAAAAACTGAATGCCTTTATGCCGATTCTTGACCAGATGATCAAGCAGGGTTTGGTCGTGCTATCGGACGCTGACGTCATCAAGTACACGCATAACTATGAGAAAGCCGAGCGGCGCCAGGAGACGCGAATATGAAACTAGAAGGCAAAGCCAAAATGCTGCGCATCCATTTTGGGGAAGATGACAAGTGGCACGGGGACCCACTATACGAGGCCATTGTAGTCAAGTGCCGAGAACTCGATATCGCCGGCGCTACAGTGTTTCGCGGGATCGAGGGCTACGGAGCCAGCACGCTCATTCATAAGCAGCATCTGCTGCGTTCTTCCGATCGCCCAATCATGGTCTCGGTGATAGACACGGAACAGAACATCAACAAATTGCTTCCGGCTCTGGATGAAATGGTGGACGAAGGGTTGATCGCGATGTCCGAGGTGGAGGTAATCCGCTATGTGCACCAGGGAGGCGTGCGCTCTCCGGCCTAGTATCCAAGAACAGAGTGGAACAAGAGCATTAGCAAATGAGCTATGAAGGCAGACTCCAAAGACATTTCGCGCGGCTAAGCTGAAAGAGAATTTCTTGAAGCCTGTGCCAAGAATCCGAATGGCGGGTTGGGGAGTCTAATGCACCATGCGCGTACGAAGAGAATTAATCGGTTTCATCGCAGTGATTCAGTCAGTTCTTTTCCTGACCCATTATCTTCTTTATGAGACGTGGACTTTTTCGCCGGCAGGGAGCGAAACCTCGGGCGCGTTCTGGATCAAACTTGTCCTCACCCTTTTGTCGGTGAGCTTTATTACCGCCTCACTGCTTGCGTTTCGCTATACCAATGCAGCTCTCCGCGCGTTTTACAGGGCGGCTGCGGTTTGGATGGGCCTGGTGAGCTTCCTGTTTCTCGCCGCGGTTTCCTCCTGGATTATTTTCGGAGTTGCGCGGCTAACTGGGTTGAACATGAACTTTCATCGGACCGTGGAGGTGCTGTTCGGGGCAGCGGCAATGGCCGGACTCTACGGAGTTTTCAACGCAAGCTGGACGCGGATTACGCGAACCACGGTGCGGCTCGCGAACTTGCCCGTGGCGTGGCGCGGGCGGACAGCGGCGCTGATCAGCGATGTACATCTTGGACACGTGCGCAACGGCAGTTTTCTGCGGCGCCTGGTGGCGAAGATCTTGCGGGAAAAACCAGACGCGATCTTTGTTGCGGGTGATTTGTATGATGGGACGGCCATTGACGCGGGGCGAGCAGCGGAACCACTAAACGAACTCATCGCGCCACGCGGGGTTTATTTCGTCGCGGGAAATCATGAACAATTCGGGGACGACAGCAAATACCTGAATGCCATCACGGCGGCCGGCGTGCGTGTGCTCAGCAATGAGAAGGTGGAAGTAGACGGTTTGCAGATTATCGGCGTTCCTTACCGGAATGCGACGCAGAATGGGCAGCTTGCGTCAGTGCTGCATGCCATCGGCTTGGATCGCGACCGCGCGAGTATTCTATTGACGCATGCGCCTGACCATCCGGAGATCGCGGAGGCGGCCGGCGTCTCCCTGCAGCTTTCCGGGCATACGCACCTTGGCCAGTTCTTACCTTGGAGTTGGATGGCGCGGCGGATTTACCGGCAGTTTGTGTATGGCTTAAGCCGGATCGGGAAAATGCAGGTTCTCACTTCGAGCGGAGCCGGAACCTGGGGACCGCCGCTGCGGCTGGGCTCGAATCCTGAGATCGTAATGCTCGAATTCCAGAAAGGCTAGAGTCAAGTTCGTCAATTTGGATTCGAGGGCGAATGACGAGCCACAGTCTTTTCGTCACCCTGCGCGCTCAAAGCCAAGCGTTGAAACCTGGCCGACGGTTCCGTCTTCGGGGTTGGTGCGCGGCTCAACGCTCACCGCTTCTGGTACGGGTGGAAGATGTAGTCCTTCGCCTTCACAGGCGTATGGCACGCAAATCCGCAATCCGAGAGGCTTTTGGGATCGGCTGCGAACTTGTCTGATGCGGCATCGTAGTTGAACACTGCGTATCCCCACCCGCCGCTTTTCGCAAATCTCTTGCTGTCCTTTTCCATGACGAAGACCTGGGAAAAGACGTCTGGCACCTCCACCACGAAAGGGGCCTCCGTGCTCTTCTTGTGCTTCCACTGGAGCTTCACGATCATGGAGCCATCCGGGAAAAGCTGGCCGTTTCGCGGAACGCCGGACTTGAACGCATTGATCATCTTCGGATTGGCGACGATCACCTTGAGTATTTCGTCGGTCCGGGCGGAGGAGACGTCAGCCCAGTCCTCGTATCCCCTGAAGTCGGAGAACGCGATTCCGCTAGGAGACTTCAGTGAGTACTTGTCTTGGTTTTGGCCTTGCGCGAAAAGGGCCGCGGCTCCAAGGACGGCGAGCGCTGCCACGGCTGTTGCAACAATCGTAAAGCGGGTAATCCGGCCCATGCCGGTGTGCGTTTCTATTTTCTGTTGTTGCGCCACAGATTTCGTCACAAGTTCAGACATGTGTTCCCCTTCGC
The DNA here is from genome assembly GCA_049590215.1 of Candidatus Sulfotelmatobacter sp. Lineage (GTDB taxonomy): Bacteria > Acidobacteriota > Terriglobia > Terriglobales > Acidobacteriaceae > Sulfotelmatobacter. Next base: position 6,220 of record JBAWCJ010000206.1, read on the forward strand.
AAGTTTAAGCCGACCAATCTGCATCTCGAACGGTTTCGATTAAGACAGACCTGAGGGAGTAAAGCGATTGGACGATGGTATCGACTATACTCCCGTATCGAGCGTTCTGAATGTCTCAGGCATGAAGACACCCCAGTCGGTAGGAAGGCACGGGCAATCGTCCAATTGCAAGACCCATTTTGTTGTGGCTGAATGGTCCCGGAGGAAAACCCTATGGCAACTATGAAGGCACCGGCCAAACTCACACAGATGAACGCACCTACGAAACCCGCACAGATTCGCCTGGCCCGGCGGTCGCCCGCCTATTGGCGCGTCACCATCGACAACCCGCCGATCAATGTCATGGGCCCGGAAATGGTCAAGCAGTTCCAGGAAGTCATCGATGCGCTCGAGGCCGACGAGCAAGTCAGGGTCGTGGTTTTCGACAGCGCGGTCGACGACTACTTCCTGAATCACTCGGATTTCACGGCCAAGCTTGAAGATCTGACCTCACTGCCGGAGGGTCCCACAGGCTTGCCGCCCTGGCCGGACTTTCTTGTGCGTCTGACCCGCTTGCCCGTCGCCTCCATCGCTCTCATCCGCGGCCGTGCGACCGGCAATGGCAGCGAGATCACGCTGGCCTGCGACATGAGTTTTGCCAGCCGCGAGAAGACCATCATCTCGCAATGGGAGGTGGGTGTTGGAATGGTCGCCGGCGGCGGTCCCATGGCTCGGCTTCCGCGACTCATCGGTCGAAACCGCGCCCTCGAGGTGCTCTTGAGCTCGGAAGATATTAGCGCGGACCAGGCCGAGGCCTACGGCTACATCAATCGCGCCCTTCCCGACGCCGATCTCGATGCGTTTGTAGAGGCGCTCGCGACGCGAATCGCCAAGTTCGACAAATGGGCGATCGCTCAGACCAAACGCCTCGTCGACACCAGTCTGCCGCCTGATGTCGAGCTCGGCGCCGGATGGGATGCGTGCATCGCTTCGCTCGGCCGACCTGCCGCGCAGGATGGGATCAAACAGCTGATGGCACGCGGCTTCCATAAGCCGGGGGATGTCGAAAATCGGCTGGGCTATTACCTGAGCCAAATCGCTCGCTAGGCCGGAGCCCGACGCGGTTCCCAAACCCGGGACGTTGACGATGGGAGGCGTTCGAAACCAGCGTTCGAGGCAAATCTGGGCGGACCTGTTTCGAAAGCCTGTGCTGGTGTTGTAACATTTCCCACCAAGGAGGTTTGTATGTCTCAGAATGCCAGTGATGCGGAGCAGGCTGAGCAGAGCGAAGTCCGGCTCCACCAACTCGGGCAGGAGGTTTTCAAAACCGTCCTGCCCGAAGATGTCGATTGGAAACCGTTCCCGGCGTTCCCGCCTTCCGTCCGGCTGGCCGTCCTCGTCGGTCAGCCCTCGGAGCCCGGCCCGTACACAATCAGGGTCAAGTCGCCGCATGGCGCGAAGCTGATGCCTCACAAGCACCCGGAGGATCGAGTCTATACCGTGATTTCCGGTGTCTTTTATATTGGACTGGGTGATGAATTTGACGCGAGCAAGTTGCAAGCTTATCCGCCCGGCGCCGTTATCATTCTCCCCGGCAACACGCACCATTTTCACTGGGCGAAATCCGGCGAGTACGTCACGCAAATTACCGCGATCGGGCCGCTCGGACTGGAATACCTCAGCGCAAAAGATGATCCGCGAAACCACAACTCGTAGGAGGAGTTTTAGCTTCCTGTCAAATTGAGGGCTCAAGGTGGACGATCAACAAAACTATCAACAAAAGACGGAGCAGGATTCTAGAGCGCGGGAACAAGAGATCCGTGCGGCACTGGATCAGCATTGGGCCGCGTCCGATGCCAACGATTTTGTAACGGAGCACCTCATCTATTGCGAGGACGCGGTGCTCGATTACCCGCAGTCAGGCGAGCGAACCCGCGGTCGAAGCAACATACAGGGCCAACGTGCAAGTCAGCCGAGCAAGAAGCGGTTTACTGTCCAACGAATCATAGGCGGCGGTGATCTTTGGGTCACCGAACTCATCCTGACCTATGATGGCAAGCCGAGCTACACCGTGAGCATCATGGAGTTCACGGGCGACAAGGTTGCGCGGGAAACGCAGTACTTCGCGGATCCATTCGCGGCTCCCGCATTTCGCGCAAAATGGGTCGAACGGATTGCGGCTAATCCTCCGACGAAGGGATAAGAGATGGATTGGAAACAATTGGTCCAGTTCGCGCTGCTGGGTAGCGGCGATTTCGGACAATACGCCACCCTGCTGGTGCGCGTTTCGATCGGGTTGTTTTTCGCCATCTCGGGGGCAAACAAATTGTTTGTCGCCGGCGGCACGAAACCTGTTTACGACACGCTGGTTAAGGCTAAAGTTCCGTTTCCCCGCCAGACTGCTTATTTCGTGGCGGGCGTCGAGTTTGTTTGCGGATCCCTGATCACTGTGGGTTTTCTTTCGAGCCCGGCCTGCGTGGCTTTACTGATCGATATGACTGTCGCGGTCCTGACCAGCTCGCTTTCGACCCTGCCCAAAGGACTTTCGCCTCTTAACTGGCTCGACGACTTCCTGTACCTTCCGGAAGTCTTGTATGTGCTCTTTTTTATCTGGCTGATCTGCGCTGGTCCGGGAAAGTTCAGTGTCGATTACTGGCTCGCCGGCAAGTTGCTGGGGTGATCGATCGACGAAGCAAGGCTTATTGCTGGACAACAGCTTGATGGTTTTCGTGGCAAGGTTTCGTCATCCCGCACCACGTTTTTCCGTCACCGCGTTTGGCTTTCTTGGTATCATCTCGTGGCGCAGCGGAGAGATCTGCTGTGCTTGCCCCTCTCACGCACTCATAAGGAGACCCTCATGGCACGAGTCACCGGAATCGGCGGCGTCTTCCTCAAAGCCCGCGACCCCAAAGCCTTAGCGGCTTGGTACGCCAAGCACCTGGGCATCGAGATCGCCGACTACGGTGGTGCCACCCTCCTCTGGTCCGACGAAGTCCCCGCCGGTACCGGCCAGACTGCCTGGATGCTTTTCCCCGACACCACCAACCACTTCGGCACCCCCTCCCAGCGCGCCATGGTCAATTACCGCGTCGACGATCTCGGAGCCCTACTGACCCAGTTGCGCGCCGCCAACGTCACCATCGATCCCCACCAGGAATCCGCCTCCTACGGCCACTTCGCCTGGATCACCGACCCTGAGGGCAACCGCGTCGAACTCTGGCAACCACTCGTTGAGACACCGCGCTGACCAAATTAGCTGTGGTTCTTGAACCAGTCGAGGGCGACTTGAGTATACTGACCGACCTCGATGAGGTAGCCGTCAGGATCACGCATGTAGCAACGCCATTCCCAACCGTGATTGTTTAACGGCTCGGTAAGAAAGAACGCTCCCTTGTCGCCCCATTGTTTGTAGCAGGCCCAGATGTCGGCTACACGCAAATTTAGGAAGCTAGTTGCTCGATTCGGATTTGACGGTGTTTCAAGAATGACCTCTGGCTTGTCGGGAGTGGGGCCACCGCCGGAATTAAGAAGGATCCAAGTATTTGCCACCTTGATGTAGCAGGGATTATCTGGCTTGATGATTTTCCCGCCAAGAATTCGGACATAGAAGTCCTTTGATTTGTCCAGGTCGCTCACGGTGAAAAAGTGGGTTGCGAAGAAGCCTTCGTGTGCAATTGGCGCGTCAGGCAGATTCATGGGCTGCTCTTGTTGTCGATAAATTGGGATGCGTCCGGGAAAGTTAGTGTAAGAGCGATTCCCAGTTGGCCGGCACCCTTCCTGCGGGTCCAGGTGCGGGCTGACTTTTCGGATGCGAATGTGGGGGAAGCAACTCCGCACCTTTGATCATCGCCTGCTTCTCGTAATCGTAGAACCAGTCCTCACCCGGCTCAAAGCTGGCAATGATCGGATGCCCCGTCGCCGCCGCATGCTTTGACGCATGCTGACTTGGTGAACTATCACAGCACCCGATATGCCCGCACTCGGCACACCGGCGGAGATGAAACCACCAACCTTTCGGCGACGCCAGGCATTCCACACATCCGTCACCGCTTGGTTTCGAAGCGGGGTTGATTCCGCGGAGAGCCTTTTTCACTTCCGATTCTCCTTTCGTGTCCTCAGTTCACAAGTAATGTCAAGCCACCAGCAAGATCTTCCCGACGCGACCTTTTTCTGCCTCTGCTTGAGCTTCGGCGGCTTCGCTAAGTGGCAGTTTCTCGCTGATCGGGATTACCAGCTTGCCATCGCGCACTGCTTCAGCCATGAACTCGAGCGTTTTCCTGTCGAATTTCGAGAATACGTGAACCAGCTTTACAGATGGGTACGTGGCGGCGTTCTGCGGCGCCTCGACCACTGATGCGTACACTCCTCCTGGCTTGACCTTTGCAATCAGCTTTTCGGCGGTTTTTCCGCCGACCGTATCTGCAACCGCATCGAGCGGCGGAAGATTCGCAATCGCAGTGTCGTCGTCGGTTGCGACCGCCTGATCTGCGCCGACAGTTTTCGCCTCATCGATCTGCCTCTTCAAAACCCCCCCGATCACAGTCGCCCCGCGTTGCTTGGCGGTAAATACAGCCGAACGCCCGACATTTCCCGCAGCACCTACGACGAGAACCGTCTGGCCCGCTTTGATTTCCGTAGCGGACATGAGCTGGTTGCCGGTCACCGTCACCAGCGGCAGCGCCGCCGCCTGGATCAAATCCAACCCCTTTGGGACCTTCGCCAACACATCTGCCTTGACAACACAAAGTTCGGCGTAAGTATTGTCCGCCATGGCGAACACCTGGTCGCCGACGGAAAAGCCCTCCACTCCAGGCCCAATCTTCACCACAGTTCCCGCTACATCGACTCCTATGAGGCCCGGGAACTTGAGGGGATAAAAATCCTTGGTTAATCCAGCACGCCGCTTGTAGTCGATCGGATTCACGCTCGCGGCGGCGACCCGCACCAGCACCTCGCCCGGACCGGGAACCGGGTCAGGATATTCCTCGAACTTGAGTACTTCCGGACCGCCATATTGGTGGACAACGATTGCTTTCATGATTCACCTCCAAGGTGGACAAACAAGCATAAACGAACGGCTGAATGAAGAAAACCGGGATTTGTCGCGCTGTGGCAATTCCGACGGCCTGCCCGCTCCCACCAAGGCCACGACGTGCCGTTTCCGGCTGGTAAGTATGAGAATACTGATGGTGCTAACATCGCATGATGGTTCGAACCTTTAAAACGAAAGGTCATTTGATGCCGGGCAAGAAAACAGCAATCATAACCGGAGCATCGGGGAGTATTGGGACAGGGTTAGTCGAAGGGTTTCTGGGAGAAGGTTATAACGTCGTCGCGACCTCTCTCGGCGCCAATCGAAAGTTAGCTAATTCACCAAGGCTGGTTCTGCTCGAGGGCGATATCGGCAAGCAGCAAACCGCTACGGATGCTATCGAAGCAGCAATCAAGCGCTTCGGAACCGTCGATGTTTTGGTGAACAACGCTGGCATCTTCCTGAAAAAGCCTTTCACTGACTTCACCACCGAGGACTTCGACGCCCTCGTCTCCACTAATCTGCTTGGATTCTTCTACATGACTCAGCGTGCAGTGAAAGAGATGCTGAAGCAGAAATCGGGATGCGTTGTGAGCATCAGTGCGGCACTTGCCGATCGGCCAATCGAGGGCGTCAATGGCTCCGTTTCGATGATAACCAAGGGTGGGTTGAATTCGGCAACGCAGAATCTCGCAGTCGAGTATGCAAAAGACGGCATTCGCTTCAATGCCGTTGCCCCCGGGGAAGTGGCTACACCGATGCGCCAGAATGATCCCAACGACCCGGCGTTGCAGTCGGCGGTGCAAAAGGCGACGGTGAAGGATATTGTCGATGCCGTGCTTTATCTGGCACAAGCAGGTCATGTGAGCGGAGAGATTCTCCATGTGGACGGCGCCGCTCCCGCTCGGCGCTGGTAGAAAATATAAGGACTCTAACGACACGCTGGACTTCGACGAGGTGGGCATGCCCCGATTGCTCTCAGTAAATGTCGGCCTTCCGCGCGACGTGACATGGAACGGCAAAACGGTCCGGACGTCGGTCTGGAAATCTCCGGTTATCGGGCGGCGAATGGTGCGCAAACTCGATATCGATGGTGATGCGCAAGCCGATCTCGCCGGTCACGGCGGAGAGCAGCGCGCCGTGTTCGTCTACCAGATGGATTCTTACCATTACTGGGAGAGCTTTCTGGGACGCAGTGATTTTACTTTCGGTCAATTCGGAGAAAACTTCACCATCGAGGGACTTCCTGACAACGCGGTGTGCATCGGCGATCGCTACCGCATCGGCGGTGCTGTATTTGAGGTAACACAGCCACGCGTGACGTGCTTCCGCGTCGGCATCCGCATGAACGAGCCTCGTATGCCAGCGCTGCTCGTAGCCCATCACAGACCAGGATTCTACTTTCGCGTGTTGCAGGAGGGGGAAGTTGGTGCAGACGACGATATTGTGAAACTTGCCGATGGTCCAGAAAGGATCACGGTGGCCGACACTGACGCCCTCCTGTATTTGCCCGGGCATTCCAGCGAGCAACTGCAACGCGTGCTGCGGATTCCGGCGCTTGGCAAGGGTTGGCAGGGTTCGTTCCAGGCAATGCTGCAGGAAGACTTGAGCCCCAAAACCGCGGTGGGGAATCCCGGACTCGCCGATGAGGAACAAGCGCCGGCATGGCCCGGCTTTCGACAGATGCGAGTTGCGAATATTCATAAAGAAAGTGATAGCGTAACTTCCATCATTCTGTCGCCGATCGATGGGCAGACTCTTCCTGTCTTCCAGGCAGGTCAATTTGTCGTCTTGCGGTTGCTCGTCGATCCGGGCAAACCGCCCGTTCTTCGCAGCTATTCGTTGTCTGACTTGCCGGCAACTGATTATCTCCGCATCAGCATCAAGAGCGAATTGAATGGGATTGGAAGTTCCTTTTTGTGTAACCACGTGCGAGAAGGCGATGCATTGGATGTGAGTGCGCCGCGCGGCAGCTTTACTCTGCGCCCTGGCCAGAGTCCTGTGGTTCTGCTGAGCGCGGGAGTGGGCGCGACGCCCGTGATGTCGATGTTGCACTCACTCGCCGCTGAAAAATCGCAACGAGAGATCTGGTGGATCTATGGAGCGCGCAATGGCGCTGAGCATCCATTTGCAGAAGAGTCACGTTCATTGCTGAAACAGCTCTCTCGTGGACGAGGATACATTGTGTACAGCCGGCCCGCTGCAATCGACCGAGTCGGGACAGACTTCGATGCTCTAGGGCACATCGACACTGCTTTGCTCGAAAAAATCGGAGTGTCGCAGGGCAGTGATTTCTATCTGTGTGGCCCTACTTCATTCTTGCGGGATATGCGCGATGGGCTGCGAGACTGGGGTGTGCTCGCCGGGAATGTGCACACGGAAATCTTCGGTTCACTCGATCCCATTACCCCGGGTATGGCGCAGGTTGTTCACACTCCTCACCTGCCACCAGGGCCGCCCGGATCCGGCCCCCCGGTGTCATTCGCGCGAAGCGGGATTACCGCCGCTTGGGACCGGAAGTTTGGCAGTTTGCTCGAGTTGGCCGAAGCATGCGATGTTCCAGTCAGATGGTCGTGCCGGATTGGAGTCTGTCATACCTGCATGACGGGTCTGATTGACGGATCGATTACTTATAACCCGGAGCCGCTGGAGCGGCCCGCTCCCGGGAACGTGCTGGTATGCTGCTCCCAGCCAAACGCCGGTGTTACTTTGGATCTTTAAGAGAAGATGTTTGAGAGAAACAAGAGGAGTTGATTTCATGCGTTCTGATATTGTGCCCGGAGGCATTTTCCCCAACTACGAACTGCCCGATCACACGGGCACACCGCGCAAGCTGAGCGACCTACAGGGCGAGGATCCGCTAATCCTCACGCTCGCGCGCGGCCATTATTGCCCAAAGGAGCACCAGCAACATTTGGAACTGGCCGCGTTCTATCCGAAGATCGCGGTGGCGTACACACAGATCGCCACGATTGCCACCGACGATCACCATACTCTGCAGGAATTCCGTGCATCAGTCGGAGCCCAGTGGCCCTTTCTTTCGGACCCCGATCGAAAGATTCAGAAGGATCTCGACATCCAGGAGTACACCGACCCCGAGCATAATCCAATGATCCCGCATACGCTCGTGCTCAAGCCGGGCCTCGTGATCTACAGCATCTATAACGGCTACTGGTTCTGGGGGCGTCCATCGGTGATCGATCTTTGGCACGACCTGCGCGTCGTGACGAGTGAAATCCGCCCCGACTGGGATCTGAGCAAACCTGGACTCCGCGAGGCATGGAACGCGGGCGACTTATCGCCTTTCCACGGCTGGAACAAGCAGGGCAGTAGGGAAGGTCAAGCCCCTTGACCCGAAATGCGCCCTATAATGCTTCGGGCAGTCGGTCGTCGCGAAAGCAATCCACTGCTCATATTCAACCAAGCCAGGACTGAAGCGTTGGTTATTACGAAGCCGGATTTCGATGTCGCGATTATTGGAGGCGGGCCGCGATCCTCCATGGGCGCCTACCTGGCCAGGGCCGGCGTCAGTTGTGTAGTGTTTGAGCGCGAGCTGTTTCCGCGGCCGCACGTCGGCGAGTCGCTGGTCCCTTCTTCCACGCGCGTTTTCAAAGATCTCGATTTTCTTCCTCAGATGGAAGAGGCAAAGTTTCCCCACAAGTTCGGTGCCGTCTGGCCGCAAGTCCGGCGGACACGGTCAGGCCTTCACGAATTCAACGTCTAGAGTGATGATGACGTCGTCGCCCACCAGAATGCCGCCGGTCTCCAGAGCCGCGTTCCAGGTCAAGCCAAAGTCCTTGCGATTGATCTTTGTTGTCGCCGAGACCGCAACCCGAGTGTTGCCCCAGGGATCCCTGGTCGGCAGCGTTGGCCCCTCGACCACGAAATGGACTTTGCGAGTCACTCCGTGGATGGTCAGGTCGCCTTCGACAGACAATTCTCCATCTCGGACGATGCTGACGCCCCGCGACTTGAAGTGCAGAGTGGGGAACTTTTCCACATCAAGGAAATCGGCGCTCTTAAGGTGAGTGTCGCGCTGCTCATCGCGAGTATGGATGGAGGTAGCCTCGATTGAGGCCTCGATGCGAGAGTTCGCCAGATCGGATTCATCCAAGACCAAAGCCCCCGAAATTTTGGAAAATTGGCCTTTCACATTGGCGATCATCATATGCTTGACTTTGAACTCCGCCATGGAGTGAGACGGGTCTATCTTCCAGGTGGTGATTGAAGTTTGCGGCGTAGCTAGTGTCGTGTTTGTCATAGTCCTCATTCCTTTCGGTTGTCTGTAGTTGCTTTGCGAGTCTCTCTTGCTTTTCAGTCAGGCGGCCTGGGCGATTTCGTTACTGGTCTTTTGGAACAGGCCGCGGAAGGCTGAGCGCACAGAAAGTGCTGTTACGAACCACAAGATCGAGACGGTAAAGGCCAAAGGCAGGCCGCGTGGTGCCATCAGCAAGTGGAAGAACAGGATGTTCACCACAATGGGGCCGAGTAGCGTGAGGGCTAAAGGTACATAGCGGTTGATAAGCAAAAGGACAGCTGGCCCTGCCTGCAGCAAAAAAATCACGACCAGATAGTGAGACAGATAGAGAGCGGCGAAGAACTGCGCTGCCACGCCGGCGGGTGTCGGCGTCGGCAGAAAGTGCAGAAAGCCGTTCAGACCGAATACCAGGAAGATGAGCCCCAGCAGGCAACGAGCCGCGGTGAAAGCGAGTTTCATTGGAAAATCTCCTGTCTTCGCAAAGACATATCGATATCATGTATATCGATATCGAGATATATGATGTCGAGTATAATGGCGGAGATTCACATTTTTATGAAAGATCGCAAGAGGCCTCCGGAAGCCCTACATGCATGGCTGATCATGCTGAAAGCCTGGCAATCGATTTCCCGCTACGTCCTTCCGACCATGATTGAAGGAGGTTTGGGAGATTCTGACTTTCGGGTTCTCGAAGTACTGTTGCACAAGGGGCCCATGCCGGTGAGCGCCATCGGCCCGAAGGTGCATCTCAACTCAGGTTCGGTCAGCGTGGCAGTGGATCGGCTGTTTAAGAAGGGGTTAGTCAATCGCGTCGAGAGCACGGGCGATCGCCGGGTCAGAACGGTATCTCTTACTGAAAAGGGGCGGGAAATGTTCGTCCCAGTCTTTCGCAGGCACGGCGCACTTATTAAACGTGCGTTCCAGGACCTCTCTGCAGAAGAGCTGCAACGACTTGAAGTGCTGCTGAAGAAGATCGGTAAGCGTGCTGAGAGTCTTGCAGAAATGAAACGTTAGTCTCAGCAAGGCTGAACGCGATTCGGCCGTTCGTTCGGAACCTTAGCGGGGCATAAGCCGGAAAAATAGAGCCTGCTTGGCAACAGGTTCTACTTTCACTTCCAGGGCCGCCATCTGGGCCTGACTCAATGGGGTAAAAGAACGGGCGAGTTCCACGCATTCCTCGACTTGCTCCACCGAGTCACATCCGATGATTGCCGCACTGATGGGTAAGGAGAGCGTGTAGAAGAATGTTTCCCGTTTCGTCAGCGTACCTGGAGTGGTGGCGATTGCGCCCCGGCCTTCCCATGAACGCTTTTGTTGTTCGACAGGGGGCGGTGTCCAACTGGAAAGAATGCGGCCGCGTGCCATCACTTTCATCCCGATAATCCCCATCTGTTTCTCGACAGCCAGCGGAAGGAGATCCTTTTCAAAACTGTAATAGTATTTGTCGGCCGCGTTGACGCCCATCAGGACGGTGTCAAAGGGAAAGCGGTTGATGCATTCGGTCAGCGCTTCGGGACGAAAGCGTCCGGTGACGCCCAAATGGCGCACCATTTTCTGATCACGCGCTTGAACCAGGGCCTCGATCGCACCACCTTTGCCAAAGATCTGATCAATGTCTTCCTGAATTCCAACATCATGCAGTTGCCATGTGTCGATGTGATTTGTATCCAGCAGCTTGAGAGACACGTCAAGGTTTTTAAGCGCGGCATCGCGGGTTCGCTCTTTGGTCTTGCTTGCGATACAAACATGGTCCCGGCTGCCCTTCAGACCCTTTCCAAGATACTGTTCACTCCACCTGTCAGGCCCTCCGTAAATGGCGGACGTATCGAAATAATTCACTCCTAAGTCGAGCGCGCGTTGGATGATCTGCAGGGCCAAGCTTTCGTTATTGGCCTTCTCCAGCGCTCCCTGGCCGCCGAGGCCAAAAATTCCCACTCGAAATCCGGTCTTACCAAGGTTGCGCGTCGGCATCATTTCCTGGATGGCCCTTGCCGCGACTGGACTGTTTTCCGTTGACGCCACTTCGCCGGATGCGGACGGTGCGATGACGCCCGCAGACAGGCCAGCTGCTATCGATGCTGCGCCTGTCTTAAGGAACCCCCGCCGATTCTGGTTCGCGCCATCTTGCGGTGTGTCATTCGTTTTCATGTCCATCTCTCCAGGTCATCCGAAATGGAATAACGATTTTCTTAGGAGCCAATCGTTGACCGCGAGTATAGTTTTCTCTTTGCGAACCAGTCAATCTTTTGTCTTCTGTGCTTCTGCCTCTGGGCGCGTTTTGTGCAGTCGGTTTCATCGTTGGTTAGAGCATCCGATTGTTTATTCGTGCGACCGATCGGAGCTCGGGAGTGATGAAGAATGAGTCGTCGAGTGTTTTCGTTCTGCTTCGTGGCCGCAATGATGTCACCGACGATTGTGTTCTCCCAATCGTTCTCGAGCCAATATGAAGGCCTGCCTTATCGCGACAGCCGCTATAGCGGCGGTCCGCAAAAAATACCGGGGAAGGTCTTGTGTGCCTACTACGACCTGGGCGGCGAAGGAGTTGCTTATCATGACACCGATCCACAAAATCACGGCAGCGGAGAGTTGAATCCGCCTGATGGGACCTATCTGAATGAATTTCGCATCCATGAGGGAGTGGATACTTCATACACGAAGTTTCATCGGAAGCCGGATCCGGTTGACGACAACCCCTTCAACAAGGTCGTGCCTCCTGCAGACCTGCTCTACGTTGGCTGGACCGAACCAGGAGAGTGGTTCAACGTCACTGTAGATGTGGCAAGGTCGGGAACATATGCTGCCGATTTCCTTTACACATCGAACCGCGGCGGCACAATATCAGTGGATGTGAACGGAAAGGACGCGACCGGACCTCTGCAGATCATCACAACAAATGATCCTGCAGACCCGGTCGCCTGGCGTCAATGGCACCATTGGAACCTGGCTTCGCAACTTTTCAAAGTCCGTCTGAGCGGAGGGAAAAATGTTCTGACGGTGCGCATTTTGGCCAACGGTAACATGAATCTCGCTTATTTCGACTTCAAACGGGTTCACAGATAAAGTGGAACCAGCCAGGGATTCAGACCACTGTTACGCGTAATCCCGTTGCGCGCGGAACAACGACGGAGCACTTGCCCTGCTTGAGCGATTCGGTTTTCGTTGACTTTGTGATGTGCGCCTCGCGGCTGTCCAGTGCCGGGGCGTGTAGTGTTTCGGTTTGCACCGGTCCACTCGCGTCGCGACCAAAGTCGAGTTCCACTTCAAGGTCGGCTGCCGCGTCCTTATTTAGAATAATCACGGATGTGTGCCCGCCAGGGAGTTTCGCGGCATACGCCGTCGCATTGACTCCCGCAGCCTGCAGCTTCGTCGAGAAGTCGGTCTTTAACTCGGAGTTCAACAGTGTTCCTCCACTGAACGAACCCGCAAACTTGAGCCCATAGGCGACGGGCTCCAACACATAGTCCGAGCCAAACGTCCCAATGGGTGTATAGAAAGGATGCGGATGCGTGGCAATCTGTCCGGGAGTTTCGCCATTCGCTTGCAAAAGTGCGTCGCCGGGTAGAGATCCGCCAACGGAATTGGCTACGGATTTGCCCGTACCACCGTGCAGATTGACGCCGGAATAATCATTACTCGCCAATAGCAACGAATAGTCGGCAGACCAAAGCGCTGCTGCAAACACGTCGGAGACACCGGGTTTGCCTCCGCGATAGCAAGTGTTGCCTTCGGTCATACGTACACGCGCACCCATCTCGCCAGCTGCGGCCGATGCGATATTCGCTGTGTTCTGCACCTTTTGCATCGTCGCCGGCTTCAGCAGGTTCGGAATGTTGACATCAGGGTTCGTCGCCGGGCCGCCAAAGTAATAATGATGAGTGAGTGTCGTTACGTGCGGCGCGGTCGGGATGGAAGGCCACTCGTCTGCAATCTCAGTCAGCCATGAGACAGCGCCGGCTACATCGGGCATGCCGAATTTTGCAGTCGGCACCCCAACTGCGATAGCGCGCGCCATGGCGAGCCATTCTTCTAGGTATGTCTTGGCGGACCAGGTTTTCGGATCTCGCAGGTGATGGTCAAACAGATCGGGCTCGTTGCCGATCTGGAAATACTGGATGCGGTCGCCCAACGTCCCGGCTACAAAGACCGCTTCCTCAGCGGCGCGCGCCGGAGTATTCGTGCCCATACCGATGCCGTAGATACAGTTCCATCCCGCGGCCTGGAGAAACTCCGCCAGGTTTCGAACTGCCCCGGGCGTCACCGCATAGTACCGAGCTTTCGGCTCGCCCACGACCTCACGCACTTGAGGATGCTCAGGTTCTGGAGAGTCAGGCTTAGGCTTCCAGTAAGCAAACTCGCTGGTGTTGCCGCCGAGGCGGAGAACACCAGTCGACGAGAGTGCTTTGAACTCGCGGATCAACCCGCTGTTCTGCGCTGAAAAGAAAGTAGGATCCGCAAGTTGCTGGACCTCATAAGACAGACCGACAAAATCGATTGGCATACGCGGACCAGCCGACTCCCCGGGGATACTGAGGGCAACGCGGACATTGCTTCGACTCTGGGCGTGAAGACGTGTTGCAGCCAAGGTGCAAGCTGTGGCGGTAAGAAACCTACGTCGTGTGAGCATCGGACCTCTCGATTGTTTCCTTAGTTGCAACCGTACGAAGCATCAGGATTACCGCCGTCAAATCTATGACAAGGCTTTGAATAATCTCGCCAGACTATCGATGTCTGCAGCGCTCGCGTCGCCAACCACGAAATAACGAAGCCCGCCTTGACTCCACGTTTCCAGGTTGAACGGCAATTGCCTGGGCGAAAGAGAATCGCCTTCTAACTTGGCCCGTAATGAACGTTCCTGGAAGACGAACACAGAAATATGGTGCTTCCGAATATCGTAAATGAGGTGTGCCCCCGGCGTTTGATCAAGATAGGTCATGCGGCCGCCTATCAACGTGAATTCGGAGTTCTGGAGTTCCGGCAAATTGAATGCGAAGGGGATTTTCCCCTGGAACCAGGGCTTGACCGTATGCCGATCAGTGGAGACGACATCCACCGGAGATGAGCTCGCCAGCGTCGCCGCGTGCAAGTCTGCGATTTCGCTGAAAACCTGATCTCTGCCGGATCTAATTCCCAGATAAGCTGAAGTCAACGTCCCAGCGACGAGAATGATGGCTGCCGCGGCTAACGCCCATGCCAGACCAAAACTGCGCTGCGGTTTTGCAGCAATCTTCTGCTGCACGCGCTTCCGGAACTCAGCACTAGGAATGTAACTTCTCCCAGCGGCTTGAATCGCGCGCTTCAGCTGCATGCGCGCAAGAGCATCTGCCGAACAAGAGGGGCAGCCGCGCACATGCGCGTCTAAGGTGCGCATTTCCTCCTCCGAAACTTCACCGTCAAGGTAAGTGTCGAGTTTCGCTTTCCAAGACTCACAAACCATGCGTCACCATTTTAGTCCGTCCTACTTGCAAACTGCCGCAGGCTGCCGCGCAGCGCTTTTCTGGCACGGGATAAGCGCGACATCACCGTACCCATCGGGATGGCGAGAGTGGTGGAGATTTCCAGGTAGGACATCTCTTCGACTTCACACAGCAACAGGATCTCGCGATAGGCAACTGGGAGTTCCTCCAGGGCATGCTTCACGAGTTGGCTGTCGGAACGCTGCAGCAGGATACTCTCGGGAGTTTCCTTGTCTATCGGCAGAGCTTCCTCTTCGCCGTCAAGATCGAGCGGCAGGGTAGCAGCCGCTTTCAGCCCAGTGCGGGAGGTCAGAAACGCATTCCGCAGGATCCTGTATATCCAGGCGCGGAAATTAGTACCCGGCTGGAACGAGGAGAAACCTTTGAGTGCCTTGGCGTAGGTCTCCTGCACAAGATCCTCGGCTTCTTGCCGGTCGTGCGTCAGCCAGCAGGCAAAGTTATAGAGCCGGTCGAAGTGAGGCATGGCTAGCTGCTCGAACGACTCCGATGGCAGGCTCTCTTCCGACATGCCCACAAGGGTAAACCAGCGGATAGGCGTTTTATTCCCGTCCCCCACAAAAAAATACCGCGGAATAAAAACTGGGTAACGCTGGTTCTGCACAACGAGTCAAACAGGGAGCTTGAGCCACCCAACGTACGAATTCTTCGTGAAAACAGGACAATTCGTTCCATCTTGCAAGGGGCATTTCGATGGCAAATCCTTTTGATCTTAAGACGGCACTTCTGGCCAAGCACGCACAACATGTCGTCCTGGTCCATTTTCCAATCGCGCTGTTCATCACGGCAGTGGCGTTCGACCTTATCGCACTATGGACGAAGCGGCGCGGCCTGGCAGACGCGGCGTATTACAACCTGCTCGTGGCAGCGATTTCGACTGTTCCAGTTCTTGCTAGTGGGCTGCTCGCGTGGCAGTTTCAGCTCGAGGGACAGAAGCTGAGGGGGACCCTGTTGCTGCACCTTGTTCTGGCGTGTGTTTCGACGGCCATGATCTGGCTGGTCTGGTGGTTTCATTTCCGCTCGCGAAGACGAATGGTCTTCCTACCGAGTTACCGACTTATGGTCGAGCTTGCAGCAGTTGCTGTTCTTGCGGTGACCGGGCATTTGGGCGGTTTTCTAAGCGGCGTGAACGGACCCAGTTAGACGAATGATATTTTTCCGCACCCGGAGTTTGTTGGGAATAAAGACGACTCGTGCCAGTTATCACCTCAGAACACAGCAAAATCAAGGAGGCGCAAGATGGCTGAGAATAAGCACGATCTCATTGATCAGAAATTGCAAGACCTCAACAACGACGGAGTCGACCGTCGTGGGTTCCTGAAATGCATGGCATGGGCGGGCACTGGCCTGGTATGGACTATGAGCGGCGGCGTTCCGGTGTCTCGGGCCTTTGCCAAAGGCCACGGCAAAGACGCCGGTAAAGGCGCGGACTTCACATTCGTGCAGATCAGCGACAGCCACATCGGCTTTAACAAGCCGGCGAATCCTGACGTAACCGCCACTCTGCAGACGGCGATCAACAAGATCAACACTATGCCGCACACGCCAGATTTCGTCATTCACACCGGCGATCTGAGTCAGCTCTCGAAACCGAGCGAATTCGATACGCTCGACCAGGTGTTAAAAGGCTCCTCCGCAAAACAAATCTTCTTTGTGCCCGGCGAGCACGACATGCTGACCGACAACGGCGAGCAATATCTCGAGCGTTATGGGAAGGGTACAAAGGGCACCGGTTGGTCGAGCTTCGATCATAAGGGTGTGCATTTTGTTGGCCTCGTGAATGTCGCCAATCTGAAGGCCGGAGGCATGGGATCGCTCGGCAACGAACAACTGGAGTGGCTGGAGAAAGATCTCAAGGGTCGCTCCACCAGCACTCCCATTGTTCTGTTTGCGCACATTCCACTGTGGACGATTTACCCCGATTGGGGCTGGGGAACCGACGACAGCGAGCAAGCCTTGTCTTACGTCAAGCGTTTTGGTTCGGTGACGGTGTTAAACGGGCATATTCACCAGATCATGCAGAAAGTGGAAGGCAAGGTTTCATTCCACACCGCGATGTCGACCGCTTTCCCGCAACCTGCGCCAGGAACAGCCCCCTCGGCCGGACCGATGAAGGTTCCAGCCGACCAGTTACAGCGAGTGTTGGGTATCACTGATGTGAACTATCTGGTGAGCGGACGTAGCTTGGCGGTCATCGATTCCTCACTCGCGGACTCCCGCGCCTCAACTTCAAGGAATGCAGAAGCGCCCTTGACGGTCGTTGAATCGATCCCCGGCTAGAGACCGACAAGAGAAACAAGAAAGATCCAGCGGGAACATTAAACAGAAAGGAAGCAATGCAATGGCGAGGAAAAATCTGTGGGTTGCAGGTGTGGCGATGCCTGTACTGATCGGGATGCTACTTTTGTTCGCTTCACCGAGCATTAAGGCAAGTGAACAGTCCTCCGGGGCGAACGCGGCAGTCAAGATCGATAACTTCGTTTTCGGACCGCAGACGCTCACGGTACCTGTCGGAACGACAGTCACATGGACAAACAGTGATGACATTCCCCATACATCGGTCAGCACAGACGGAGTGTTCAAGTCGAGGGTGCTGGATACGGATGAAAAGTTCTCTTATACGTTCACCAAGGCGGGAACCTATCCCTATTACTGCACGATTCACCCGAAGATGACCGGCAAAGTCGTCGTTCGGTGAACGCAGATTTCTAGAGGGCACGCTCCGCATCAATCGCCTGTCTTAGGGTAGTCTGTCTGGTGCACTTGCTGGCTCGGTTTGAGGCCTGCAGAAAAGTTCATGACTATCTTGGAGTTTAGCCTGCTCGTCTGCGCGGGTTCATTCGTGGCCGGTTTCCTGGGAGCGCTTACCGGGCTCGGCGGTGGGGTTGTACTTGTTCCCATGCTCACTTTGCTTCTCGGAGTGGACATCCGTTACGCAATTGGGGCGTCACTAGTTTCAGTGATTGCCACTTCCTCGGGGGCCGCGGCAACCTACGTTAAAGAGGGCTTTTCCAACATCAGGATCGGAATGTTTCTTGAAGTCGCTACCACCCTGGGGGCGCTGGCCGGCGCAACATTGGCCATACACATCTCGACTTCCGCAATCTCGATTGTTTTTGGATTGGTGCTGATGGGCTCAGCATACCTGTCTCGGAAGCCTCGTCCGAAAAGTGAGCGAAATATTCCACCCGACCCCCTGGCCACGCGATTGCGCTTGAATGGCAGCTTTCCTGATGTAGACGGCATTCGAAACTATAACGTCCAGCGTGTGCCGCTAGGATGGACTCTGATGTTTGGTGCAGGAACGCTGTCGGGATTGCTGGGCATCGGCTCGGGGGCGATGAAGGTTATTGCCATGGACCAGGCAATGAAAATCCCTTTCAAAGTCTCAACTACGACCAGCAACTTCATGATTGGCGTCACAGCCGCGGCCAGCGCTGGGATTTATCTGGCTCGTGGATATATTGATCCCGGGCTCGCCATGCCCATAATGCTGGGGGTTCTTGCCGGATCGTTGCTGGGGACAAGGGTTCTCGTTAGAGCGGACACAACATGGTTGCGGCGCGTCTTCAGCCTGGTGATCGTGCTACTGGGAATCGAGATGCTCTACAAGGGGCTTTCAGGGAGGATTTGATATGGCCGCCGAGCGCAGTTGGACCGATAGACGGATGGATGTTGTCATTGGCAACCTTCTCCGCGCCGGCGTTCTGGTTTCTGCGCTCGTTGTACTGTTTGGTGGCGTTCTGTATCTTGCGCGGAATGGACACTCGCCCACCGATTACCGCGTGTTTCGTGGCGAACCTTCACAGCTTCGGAGCGTCGGGGGCATCCTCCGCTACGCGGTCGGTTTGAACGGCAGGGGCATTATCCAGCTGGGGCTGCTGCTGCTTATCGCAACTCCGGTTGCGCGGGTCGCCTTCTCGATCTTTGGATTCGCCGAGGAGCACGACCGCATGTATGTCGTCGTAGCGTCGATCGTGCTACTAGTCTTGGCTTACAGCCTTATCGGATCCGGCTGATCTGTGTAAATGCGTGCTGACTGGGGTGAGAACTCGTTGAGAAAAATCGAACGCTTGCGTGGTCATCGTTCGGCGATGGTAAACTTGTGATCCGAACTTTGGCACCGCGCTAGGATGACACCTCCGCTCGATCCCGATCCGATGAAGGCCTCCGAAACGGCAGGTGGATTTCCTGCCATCGCGCAGGCAGTGTCCGCCCCGCTTACTCGCGCCGCGATCTTCCTGGTCGCGAATCTCAACGCGGGCCCGGAGAATCGTGCTACCCTTCGCTCATTCTGCCCAGACCTCGCCGCGCTGGTGCGCGCGGTGGAGTTTCGTGACCTGGAAGGAAGCCTTTCCTGCGTCATGGGATTTGGGTCCAACGTGTGGGACCGCGTCTTTGGGACGCCGCGACCGGCAGAGCTGCATCCATTCCGGGAGTTTCGCGCCGAAACGCGGCATGCGGTTTCCACGCCGGGCGACTTGCTGTTCCACATCCGTGCCAAGCGCATGGATCTTTGCTTCGAACTTGCAACGCAAATCATGGCGCGTTTGGGGAGTGCCGTTTCGCCAGTGGACGAAGTGCAGGGCTTTCGTTACTTCGACGACCGCGATATCCTCGGCTTCGTCGATGGGACGGAGAACCCCAGAGGCGCAGCAGTGATCGAAGCCGCGCTCATCGGCGAGGAGGACTCTGCATTCGCCGGGGGCAGCTACGTTATCGTGCAAAAATATCTCCACGATCTTGAAGGATGGAATTCGCTCTCCACCGAGGCGCAGGAGCGCATCATCGGCCGCACCAAGCTGTCCGATATCGAACTGGACGATTCCGTCAAACCAACGTCCGCGCACAATGCGCTGACGACGATCGTTGAGAATGGAAAAGAGATCAAGATCCTGCGCGACAACATGCCCTTCGGCCAGCCCTCGCGCGGTGAATTTGGCACCTACTTCATCGGCTACAGCCGTTCGCCGCGCACGATCGAGCAAATGCTCGAGAATATGTTCATCGGCCAGCCGCCCGGCAACTACGACCGGATACTCGACTTCAGCCGCGCCGTCACGGGATGCCTGTTCTTCGTGCCGTCGGCAACATTCCTCGACAGCGTAACCGAAGACCAAACTAATGAAGACCCGACTGCGCCGGAACCCTCTGCGCCGCCGGCCGAGGGGGAAACCTCTTCATCCATGCCATCTTCATCTAATCTATCGGTGCGCGAGGGTTCGCTCGGCATCGGTTCTCTCAAAGGAGACGTACGACATGAATAACCTCCATCGCGAACTTGCTCCCATTTCCGATTCCGCATGGGCCCAGATCGAAGAAGAGACGTCGCGGACGTTCAAGCGCTACCTCGCCGGCCGGCGCGTCGTTGATCTACAGGGGCCGGCCGGCACTGCGCTCTCTGCTGTCGGCACTGGCCACCTGCGCACGATCACAGCTCCGGCGAAAGGTATCCTCGCGAGGCAGCGCG
Source organism: Candidatus Sulfotelmatobacter sp. (assembly GCA_049590215.1). GTDB lineage: Bacteria > Acidobacteriota > Terriglobia > Terriglobales > Acidobacteriaceae > Sulfotelmatobacter. The sequence continues at coordinate 26,430 of JBAWCJ010000206.1, forward strand.
AGGTGAAGGCGATGGTCGAGCTGCGTGTTCCGTTCGAACTGGACCGGCAGCAGATCGACGATGTCGAGCGCGGCGCGAACGACTCCGACTGGCAACCGGCGAAAGACGCGGCACGACAGGTTGCCTTTGCCGAGGACGGCGCGATATTCGAGGGCTACGCTGCCGCCGGTATTGGGGGCATCCGTCAAGGAACCAGCAATCCGATCATGACGCTCCCCGCCGATGTGCGCGAGTACCCGGATGCCATCGCCCGAAGCTTGAGCCAGTTGCGACTCGTCGGCGTCAACGGCCCCTACTCCGTCCTGCTCGGCGCCGACTGCTACACCGCGCTCGCCGAAACCAGCGACCACGGATACCCCGTCTTGGAGCACGTCAAGCGTCTGGTCAAGGATGAAATCATCTGGGCACCCGCCATTGCCGGCGCCTTCGTGCTGACCACTCGTGGTGGCGACTTTGACCTGCGCATCGGCCAGGACGTCTCCATCGGTTATCTGAGCCACACCGATGCCGCGGTCCGCTTGTATCTGCAGGAGACGTTCACTTTCCTCTTGCTCACAACGGAAGCCTCTGTGGCGCTGGTTCCTCCCGCGAAAGCGAAGAAGTCTTGACCGGAGGTCCAGACTCTTCTTCGCACCCAACTCAACAGGCTTGGCCCGCCGGCCTCAGTCAAAAGTACAGCTGGTACAGATGCTGGTTTGTCCCCAAGTAGAAAGCATGCTCGCCAGTGGTGTCGGCAAAGCTGGCCAGAGCGCTGCCTGATGCAGCCAAAGCACCGCCGGTAAGGGCCGTGAGGTCCGCAAAACTCCAGCTGCCGCCCTGCAAGAGATAGAGAACGTCAACATGCTGGTTCGTGCCCAGGTAGTACAAGTCCTCCTCTCCGGAGCTGTTGGCTACGCTGGTCAGCGCGCTGCCTGATGCAGCCAAGGCACCACCGGTAAGGGACGTTAGGTCGGCAAAACTCCAACTGGTGCTGCCCTGCGCGAGATAGAGGACGTAAGCGTGATGGTTAGTGCCGAGGTAGAACACGTCCTCCGCGGAGCTGGCGGCTACGCTGGTCAGTTTGCTGCCTGTTGCAGCCAGGGCACCGCCGGTAAGGGCCGTTAGGTCGGCGGAATTCCAACTGGTGGGGGTCTGCGAGAGCGGGAAATACAGAACGTTAACGTGCTGGTTCGCGCCCAGGTAGTACGCGTCCTCCGCGGAGCTGGCGGCCGCGCTGGTCAGCGCGCTGCCTGGCGCAGCCAAGGCACCGCCGGCGATGGCTGACAGATCTTGATCGCTCCATATGGGCTCATAGTCGACCGTCACCTGCGCGGCCGTGGTCTTTAGATTGTAGCCGCACTGCGGCGTTTCGGTCGGGGCCCAATAAAGCGCCAACCAATCCGGAGAGACTAGATCGAAGTTGTAATCATACAAGGCTATACTAGAGAAATTAAGTAAGTTGTTGGGGGGGTAGTCGCTACATTGGGTTATACCATAGGCCTCTAACACCCCGCCGAACGCCCAATTGAACGTCTGTCCGTCGCTGGGGGTGTTGCTCAACGTGGTGCTCCTGCCGGACGTCACATCTTCGGTGCTAATATTCCACGTGGAGCATGATTCTGTCCCAGCGCCACAGGCGGACTCAATAGTGCCCCGGATGGTGTCGCCAGGGCTAACACTTACTAGCGAGCTATAATCTGCAGTGCCCGACAGGCAGCAGTTCCAGCTGGCGATAGCCCAATAGTTCCCGCCGCCTGCGTCCGAGGATCCGTACTGTAACACAGGCTGAACAATGCTCACAACATCGTCGACGTCCTCCAAGCCGGGAAAGAAATACACGGTCTGGCCGTTGTTGGAAGTGGGCGCCGGCGGCACGGTCCAAGTTGCGACAATTTCGCCGTACGAGGTGCTCGTGAAGACGCTTGCGCTTTCAACCCAGCCGCTGACCGTGGGCGACCCCACCTTTTCGGCACCTGCGGCTAAAATCTCCCCGCTGGCGTTGTAATGCGGGTGAGCGCAAGCCGGAATGTTTTCGAGAATTCCATTCGCATGTCGGAGGACGCGCCCATCTGCCAGCAGAGTCTCTCCCTCCGCGACGTGTAAGACGCAGGATGGGTGAAAGTAGCCGAATGGGGTGATCACATACTCGTCTGGCACTCCTGCGGGATGCTTTGGCCTTGCCGGTGTCTGGGCGTGCGTGAGGACGGATGCAAAACACACCAAGACCAAGCCCATGACTCGGACCGTTACGAGCACAGAGCGATTGTTCGTACGCATATGAACCCCTCCTGATGATTTCGGTTCCAGGCACCGAGAGACCGGCTGCTAACGGGAGGCTATCCGGACGATGCCCATGATCCCGACCGCCCCCTGCAGATTAGAGGGCTCGAATGATTCGTACCACGCGGGATCGGAATTGCTGAAGGTAACTGCGGCTTGTCCAGAAACCCGAACACCGGCCTCAGTCAGTCGGCGCTGTGCGAGGCGAAGCCCTCTACTTCGGCCGGCGGGCCGAGCCTTTTCGAGTGGCGACGGGGCTCAAACCCTACACCTCGGCGGCCTGTGGAAAAGAAAAATCGCGAACCCGCTCCGTCTTCCGTAAAGGGGCATAGTGCTTGCCGGAGGAGGGCTCAATTGACGATGGTATGGACTAGCGCCTGCATTCCAGAATGAGATGGCTGTATGGAATCCGCAGCATGTCGTGACGGACTGTCGGAAAAGAAGTCGACGCAAGTGCCACGTATTCCTCCGCATGCCTGACGAAGGGTTCAGCGCCTGTTGGGTTTGGGTGGCCCGCGCCCTCGCCGCGCGAATCGCTCGCCGTCGATTTCCGAGAACGCAATGGGTTCCTCTTTGCCGATGGCCATGTTACGCCCCCTTATTCGGTCTTGGCGAGTCGGGTGCGAAGACTGACAGGGGACAATCAGAGTTTTTTCCCAGCGGCAGAACGGTGGGAGAGCACTTTGCGAACCACGTAGTGCGGACGGTCTTTGGCTTCCTCGTAGATTCGCCCGATATACTCCCCTATGATCCCAAGGAAAAAAAGATTCACGCCAGAGAGGAAGGTGATGGCCAGAACCAACGCGGTGAACCCCTGTGGAGAATGCAGCATAAACTTTGCATACAGCGAATAAAGTGAGAATAGGACTGACAGTCCTATGGCCATTGCTCCAACGATCGCAGCCGCACGAAGCGGGACAATCGAAAAAGCGAAGATCCCATCGGAAGCGAGTTTCAGCAAACTCAGTGGACTGTACTTTGTAACGCCGGCCGGGCGCGCTGCGCGTTCGATTGGAACTCCAATTTGGCGAAACCCAACCCACGTCCGCATCCCACGAAGGTAACGGTGATGCTCCGGCATTCGACGGATTTCATCGACCACGCGGCGCGACATAAGGCAGAAGTCACCAGAATCGAGCGGGAGCGGAATCGAGGAAAGCGCTGCTAGCAATCGATAGAAAATGTAGTAGCAAGCGCGGAGCCACCAAGGCTCTTTGCGATTCACGCGACGCACATAGACGACGTCATATCCCTGCTCATACTTGTCCAGCAGAACAGGGATCGCCTCGGGCGGATCCTGTAAATCTCCATCCATAAGGATGGTGACATCGCCAGAAACATGATCAAGCGCCGCCGCCAAGGCGGTCTGATGCCCGAAATTACGCGATAGCGCGACGACAACGATCCGGTCGTCCTTCTCGGCGGCTATCTCCAAAAGCTCTAACGTGCGGTCGGAACTGCCGTCGTCCACAAAAACGATTTCATGTGGGCCGCCCGGGATTGCGTCGATGACCTCGATTGTCCTGCGAAGCAGTTCCGGCACTACTGCTTGCTCGTTGTAAACGGGAATTGCGAGGGAAATGTTTGGTCGGTCGCTCATGCTTGAAGTCCCTTGACGCGCTAGGCCCGGTTCTCCAAAACGGCCATTACAGAAGTGCCCAGAACCTTCTGCTGGAGCGGTTCGCACCGAGCGAGCAACGATAAAAGACGATTTATCACCTTGCCTCTAGAATCGAAGCCCGCCTTGCCGTCGCCGTTCTGCAAGTTGAGCGCTTTTCGCGCCAGTAGAAGAGGAACGAGCGGCAGCCCCCAGTAAGTCAGCGCGCGCACCTTAAAACCATTTTGCTCAGCGACCGCTTCCACCTGCCTTGCGGAATATCGGCGAACATGCCCCTGCGCACGGTCATAGTCGGAAAATAAGAACTGATGAGCTGGCACATTGATCAGCAGGGTACCGGATTCGGCCAAATGGTATTTCGCGGATTGAAGAAATTCGGATTCGTTCTCGATATGCTCCAACACATCGAACATCAACAGGACATCAAAATGACCGCGGAATTCCGGATTTCGATCATGGATGTTGTAGCAATAGAGTGGACTCTCGCGGCTAACGTTCTTCTGGAGTGCGACCGTATTGAGATCGAATCCGGCGACGGAGATTCCGTAACACTCCTCCAGTTCTCGCTGCAACAAGCCGTTGCCGCAGCCGATGTCGGCAACATGCCTGGCCTTCCGGAGCACGGGATCTGCCAGCTGCCTCATCACATCGAAACGGCGCCGAACCCAGAAATGATCCGTTGTTGCAATGTCGAACCACCAATCGCCCATCCTGACAGGCATGGGTTGGGACAAGTAGCTAACGCGACGATCCTGGGTACGCACTCCAGGCGTCATGCCCTCGCCCTCCCTTTGAAATACACCATATTCCACAACGTCGTTCCCATCCCAACGAGCGGATAGAACTGGACGACGACGGGTTCGAAAAACTTTTCGAAGATCTCTCGCCACTCCTCGCGTGGGCGCGCGAAATTTCCACGGTCCCAGTGAGCCAGCAGGCGAGCAATCGATGCCCGGCGTGGCAACACCAGCTCGAGACAGTGAATGTGGCCATCGTCCGTCAGGAGAGACCGCACGTGTGACAAGATTCCCAATACATCTTCCGTGTTCAGGTGATGTAAGAAACTATTGGCCAGCACGAAATCGAAGCGACGTTCGGGCACAGGGCGATAGGTACGCACATCTGCAACTATGAAATTTTGCTGGTGACGCTGCTTCGCGTTCTGAATGTAGCGCTCGTTGATGTCGATTCCGAGATAGTCCGCGTGAGCAAAGTGCCTGGTGTTTATTCCTGGACCGCACCCGATATCAAGCACTCGCCGAACCATGCGCAGGTCGTTATTCGCAAGAACCGGCGCGAACTTCTGGTCGACAAAAGGAGCCTGCCACGTCCGGTAAACAAAGGTGCGCTCCAACATGATTGAGGCAAGGCTCATACGAGTTTCACCCGGAAGCCGTCCCCAATTGAACTGGAGCAAGGCCGCGCATCAGTCGTCCGCCTGCTCAGGTTGTCATCGCAACTTCTATGCATTTTCGCGTTACTCCTAACGAAGGGTACAAGGCCCGGCTCGGAAATTCAGCTTCATGGCCTCCATCTCACCTCGAAGTCGCCCGCATCGGCGCGATTGGGAAACTCGCGCTCCAGCGCAGTTTTCAACTCGTCCGCGAGCGGACCGCTAAACGGCGGACGATGGTTCAGGACTACAAGATTGACATTGTGCGAGTCAATGACCGCCAACGCGTGCTGGGTTCGCTCCGACGGGTCTTCATAGAAATCAAAAAAGATACCAGTCGGATCGGGAAAGCCAGAGAGAAAATAGACCTCGGGAGAATCGGGTTTGGCCAGGATGTATTCGCCACGGGCATGCAGGTGGATAAGACTGTTCAGTTCCTCATACTCGCGGGCGCTCGCAGCGGTGACACGCAGACCCCCTGCGCGAGGCATGGCAAGCCGAACTTTCTGGGTGTCAGGTGCATATTCCGCGCCCAAGTGATAAACGAACCCCGGCGTCAAGTCGAACACGACATACACCAAGCAGAAGCACATCAGGCCGGCCGCGGCTAACCGTGGCGGCGGATCCATCGAACTGACCACGGCGGTGATGGCGAGTAAAACTAGCGGCGCAATGTAGCAAAAATAGATGGTGTTGCTGAAGGGGAATTGAATCAAGCTGCACGCGGCCGTTACCGAAAGAGTGAGGAATAGTCGCTGCCGGGGAATGGATTCCAGTCGGTTCAGCCAAGACCAGCGCGCCAGCAGTGCGACACCAACGACCACCACGACGGGCGCAAAAACCCAAATCGTGCTCCACACATGTTGATAGTAATAGCGCGACCGGCGAGCCAAAAGCAGAAGGGAAGGGATGAGGATGATCATGGAAACTGCGAAGAGGACCTGTTTCCAAAGCTTGGGAGGGGTTTTCGATCGGGTCAAGAGCACGAGTGCGATCAGCACTACGTTCACTTCGATTCCCTGACGAAACCATTGCACGGGCGGCTTCATACTCGCCTGCACAAGATGCCGGCCGGTTAGGGCAAAAATATCACGCACCAGAAGACCGACGCCTCCAGTGAGAAGGTAGGGCACGAGGAATACTGCGATGGGAATGGCAACACCGGCTGCGAACAGCAACAGTTCGCGCAGAAGAAAATGAAATCTTTGGCTTCGACTTCCGGAAGAGAAGATTTCGTGCCAGAGAACAGCCGCGCCAATCGCAAGCTCCGGCACCCAGAAGTAATAATAGGTGGCGCTATTGGCCACCTTTCGGAGGAGTGCAAAGAGCAGAGCTTCGTATAAAAGTATCGAGATTATAACGAAACCCCGGTACGCCCGAGTCTCGCGGCGATCGCTCGATTTGGCGCTGGGTGCAAGTTGCTCGCGATAAACAAGAAAGAACAAGGCACCCACGACGAAAAACAAACCCGGCAGTTTGAACAGGAGCGAGATGCCGCCACAAACCCCGGCCAGCACCAGCCAACGGACGGTTTGGGTTTCGATGTAGCGCAACAAGGCCGCGAGCCCGAAGGTTGCGAAGAACAGGTTGTACCAGGAGGGCATCGCGGCAGCATAAGTCGGCGGTCCCCAGGCAACCGCCAGGAGGGTCAGCGCGCCGGCAACGGGTGCGGAAACGAACCTCGACGCCGCGTAATAAACCGCCGGAACCCAGGCCAGAAAAAACAGAAACAGCATGTAACGCATGCTGGCCAGGTTCGTTCCGAACAGGCGAAACGCCGCGGCATTCAGGTGGCTCAATCCTCCTGTATATACTTCGTGATAATCACGATGAGGAAGCTCTCCCTTCAGCACGTGCTCGGCGCTTTCCGCCAGAGTGCCTTCGTCCGAAGGAACCCAGCCGCGCTTTAATTCGAGCGCCATGTAAAGCGCACTCAGAAGCAAAACCAGGACCAGCACGAGCCGTCCCCGGGAGGGTGGTTTCGCCGCATGCAAGTGCTCTCCGCGCGCCGCAATGCCAGCAGGAACGGCATGCGGAAGTTGTACCTCCAGAGAAGTCATTGGCTTTGCGTCGATCGTCGCCGATAGATCTCGAATCTGTCAATGTTGCGGAACACAGAATAGTTGACCTGTCTCCCCGAGCATTTCAGTGTAAGGCTTTTGTCAATTCACCGTGAGTACCACTGCCGCCGATCTACAGAACCGAATCCACTCCGTATGGCATCCATAGCCATCATGAGGACGCCTTGCGATGAAGCCATAATTCGATCAACAAACGCCAAAGTACCTTGTCCGGCAGAGGCGAGGATCTGGGTTCTTGTCGCGACCATTCTTGGCTCCAGCATGGCTTTCATCGACAGCACGGTCGTCAACGTCGCCCTGCCCGCGGTCCAAGCTCACTTTCATGCAAGCGTAGTCAATGTGCAATGGGTGGTCGAGTCTTATGGGCTGTTTTTAAGCGCGCTGATTCTTGTGGGAGGTTCGCTCGGCGACTTGTTTGGGCGACGTCTGATATTCGTATCCGGTATAGCAATCTTCGCCGTGGCTTCGGCGGCTTGCGGCGCCGCTTTGAACATTCATCAATTAATCATCGCGAGAAGCATTCAAGGTGTCGGTGCCGCGCTCCTGGTGCCCGGCAGTTTGGCGATTATCAGCGCAGCTTTTGACGAGAAGAGTCGTGGCCGCGCGATTGGTACCTGGTCGGGCTTTACGGCGATCACTACCGCCATAGGACCGGTTCTCGGCGGCTGGCTGGTTCAGCATGCTTCCTGGCGATGGGTATTCTTCATCAATCTCCCGCTCGCAGTGACGGTGATAGCCATTTCTCTTTGGCATATTCCCGAGAGCCGCATCGCCGGCGCGGGCCGCATCGATTGGTCAGGGGCGCTGCTCGCAACCGTTGGATTAGGTGGCTTGGTCGCCGGGTTCATGGAATCAGTCAACTTGGGTTGGGGAAATCCTCTAGTCGGCGGGAGTTTAATCCTGGGCGTCGCTTGTCTTATCACTCTGGTAGTTGTCGAAGGTAAGGTCACGTCGCCGATGCTCCCGCTCGCGCTGTTTGACTCCCGCAGCTTCACTGGCGCAAACCTGCTTACGCTCTTCCTATACGCCGCGACAGGAATTTTCTTTTTTTTATTCCCATTGAACCTGATCCAAGTCCAAAACTATTCCGCCACAGCCACTGGCGCTGCTCTCCTTCCGTTCATCTTGCTGATGTTCGTTCTCTCCCGGTGGTCCGGCGGACTCGTGGCCCGCTACGGTCCTAGAATTCCGCTGATCGCCGGTCCATTTATTGTCTCCATTGGGTTCGCTCTGTTCGCGGTGCCGTCCGTAGGAGAGAGCTATTGGAAGACATTCCTCCCGGCGATCGTTGTCCTGGGGTTTGGAACGTCAGTAACGGTGGCTCCCCTGACCACCGTTGTTATGAATTCGGTTGACCTGGACCGCATCGGCTCGGCTTCTGGAATCAACAACGCCGTGGCGCGCGTAGCCGGGGTGGTTGCGATCGCGATATTCGGGATTGTGATGGTGAAAGCCTTTGGTTCTGAACTGAACCACAGCTTGGCTCATCTCTCGCTGTCGCCTTTTATTTTGCAGGAGCTTCACTCCGACGAGATCAAACTTGCGGGCTTGCAGGTTCCGCCTGGTCTCGACCCCAGCACCGGTGCCGCAATCAAAGAATCCGTCAAGGAAGCATTTGTGTTTGGATTCAGAATTGTCATGTTCGCTTGCGCGGGGCTGTCTCTGGCAAGCGCGACGGTAGCCGGGTTGACGATTCGGAACGATCCCGCAGTTCCAAAGTAGCCACGAGAAAATCGCGTGTCCTGGGTGAACCTACCTGGCTTCAATCACCGCCAGCCCGTACGAAGGCAAGGTCAGAGTCAAATCCCCGCCTTTCAGGTTGCGCTCCGCGGCTGGAGGAATCTCTGCAGCTCGCTTGAGTTCTTGAATCTGCGCCTGCGAAGGGTAGCGCGGTGATCCCATCTTTTCGTAAATTGCGTGAACGTCTCCATGATCGGGGTCGACCGTCGAGACGAACGCGTGCTTATAGTGTCCGCCCTGGAAGTGCAAAGTAACAGTCTTGGCAGCGCCGGTGTGCTCTGGTGGCGCATAGTTCCACACGGCGAGCACGAGACTGCCATCTTTCTTTCTCGTGAGCAGCGCCGAATCTGAGTTGACATCGATTCGCTGTTCCCCCAGCCGGTGCAGGATTTTGAAAACGTTGAAGGCCGGCTTCGGAATTCCATCTTCAGCCAACAGACCAAAGCCGCCATAGAATGGCGTTTTCACCACGCCCTGCTCCTCGAACACGTCGGAGAAAGTCCAGTAGCTCATTATGTCCACCAGACCATCACATTGACGCAGGGTGTTCGCCAGCCAGGGGCCCATGTATGAGGCGTCTGTGACCGCAGGTTCGTTGAAATAGCTGGCATTGAACTCGCTCCAGATGAGCGGCAGGGTGGGCATGGCGGAGGCGGCGATTTGGTCGTGAACTTTTTTCACGGCGCGGCACACCATCTTGTCGCGCGGAATCTCTTCGTCCGTTCCAAATACATCTTTTGCCCTGTCGTTGCCGTAGACGTGGGAGGAAACGAAATCAACTGGAACGTGGTTGGCCGCGCAATGCTGAATGAAGGCATCTGCCCAGGCTGCCTGGGCTGTCGCCGGCCCGCCAATTCGCAAGCGCGGGCTTACCGCCTTGACGGCGCGTGCAGTGTGGTCATAGAGGTCCCAGTAGGTCGCCTGTTTGGGATCGCCTCCCCAGAAATCGATGTTGGGTTCGTTCCAAACTTCGAAATACCATTGGCTGACTTCATCGATGCCATAGCGGTCTACCAGATGCTTCGTGAACTGGGTGATCAAGTTGTCCCATTTCGCCCAATCTTTAGGAGGGGCCACATCCGGCTTGTACCAGAAGGCTTGCAGGATCGGTTTGGCGGCCAGCTTGTTGGGCATGAAACTCAACTCAACGAATGGCCTCACGCCGTTAGCTAACAGACCGTCGTAGATCTGATCGACGTAGGAAAAATTAAAAACCGGCTGCCCTTGCTTGTCTTCGTCGTAGACGCCTACTTCATCATTAAAGATGGCGTGGAAGCGGACGTACTGGAAGCCGGTGATCTGTTTCACAGTTTGCAAGTCTTGGCGATAATCTTCCCGCAGGCTTAAAATGGCGCGCCCGGAGCCGAACATCTGTTCCCAAAAGTGAGGAAAAGCGTGCGCGCGAGCAGAGCCATCAATCACGATTGTCTCCGCGGTCTGGGACAACACGCCACTGGGCAAAATGACCAGGAGCAGGGAAGCGATGACTATTCTTAACATGATTGTCCTCAGCGAAGATGATGTTCTACGCGGAATGCCATTTGGACGCCCTTACTGAAAACTGTATCCAGGCTTGAGGTCGCAACGGTACACCTTGGTTTGATCGGGATTTACTCTGGCGTTGCAACTCGCCCAGCTTAAGAACAGCTCAGGGCCGAGTGGAAAAATAATCATCTGTCCATCGAGTTCCGCTTCAATGCTGACGCCTTCGGCGGTCGACGGCAAAGTAAAGTTCAGACCTTCTCCAAAGATCACCGGGTAAGATTCGTGAACAATTTGGCTCACCATAGGGTGGACCACTTCCGCTTCCAGTAAGAAAGTCGCAGTGTCGGACCAGTCGCGGGCAGAGACTGTGTAAGTCTGTTCGCCGCGCGAGTAATGGTCTGATTCGATTTTGGTGAACGGACACGGCCCGGCGATGCATGATGCTCGAGCGCTTCGGAACTCGTTCCCCGTTCCCGCGTCGAGAGACGCCGAGGCCTGCGCGGCGTGCCATTTGCCATCGGGTGAGCAGGGCCGCTGACCCTTGCACGGTACGTTACCCTTGTTTTCTATCTGAAATGTTTTCACCGCGCTTCCTATATTGAACTCCGTCATCACGCGACCGGAGTATCTGACGCGGACGTTCGCGACTTTCACCGCAGGTCGAGTGGTGGAAGGCGCCACCGCAGGGAGGGGCAACATGTGGACGATATACAGCTTGTCCCCGACAAAATCACTCACGTCGAGAGGAAGGTAGTGCGGATGGCGGAAGTGAAGGACGAGTGGGTGACCCCTACGCACGAAACCCCGCAGCGGGAGCGTGAACAAGCCGGTTGAGTCAGATTTCGCCGCCATCGTCGCCAGATCAGCGGTCACTTCGACATCGGCGATGGGCTGTTCTTTCCTTGTGTCCGTGTCCTGCACCGTGACTGCCCCCCGCAGCGATATCGATCCGTGGGTGTACCAGGGAAGAAGAAGCAGGGCGCCAACAATCCCAAGGATGACGGTCGAGCCGATCCACAGATTCACTTTAGGGGTGCGGTTTGTGTCCACAATCTTTCAAACATTCTACGACGAAGCTCGGCGGTACGGGAATCTGACATCCCGCGCGCGTAATCCTTGTGTCAATGCCTGCGCGAGGCGACTTCGTTTAAGATTGATCACAGCACGCGAATGCCTGATGTGCGGTCCAATCTGTTTTCCCGCCGGGAGTTGATGCGCCAGATGCTGGGCGCCGGGGGATGCCTGTCTTTGACAAGACTCATGCCAGCCCTGGCCTTGAGCCAGCAATCGATAAGCCAGCAATCGCAGAGGCCAGCGTCTCTTTCCGGCTTGGCGCCTCTGTCGCCCGAAGACGACTGGTTCCTTAACGAACTGGAAATCGCCAACCTCAGCTATTTCTGGGATCAGGCTAGCCCCAAGACGGGGATGGTGAAAGACCGGTGCCACGTCAACGGGAATGATCAAGGGATCGTAGCCAGCATTGCCGCCACCGGTTTCGGTTTGACAGCTCTTTGTATCGGAGAGCAGCGCGGACTGATTCCGACCAGCGATGCCCTGGAACGTGTGTTTGTCGCCCTCCGGTTCCTGTGGAAGAAGCTGCCGAACCACCGCGGGTTCTTTTACCACTTCGCCAACATTAACGATGGAGAAAGAGTCTGGGATTCCGAAGTCTCCTCCGTCGACACTGCCATTTTGCTGTGCGGAATCCTTACCTGCCGCGAGCATTTTCGCCATCCTGAGGTGGTGGAACTTGCCGACTTGATTTTCGGGCGCGTAGATTGGACATGGCTTTCGGAAGACACGTCACTACTGCCCCACGGCTGGACCCCGGAAGTTGGGTTCCTGCCTTCCCGCTGGGACTACTACAGCGAACTGATGATGATGTATCTGCTGGGCCTGGGGTCGTCGACCCATCCCCTGAAAGATGAAACCTGGACAGCGTGGAAACGCCTTGTCTTTGAATACGACGGCCTGCGGTATATCGGTTCTTTCGCGCCTCTATTCGTGCATCAATATTCCCAGGCGTGGTTTGATTTTCGTGGAAGGCGCGACAAGTTCGCCGACTACTTCCAGAATTCGGTGATCGCAACCGATGTGCACCGGCGGTTTTGTTTGGAGTTGGGGAAACAGTATCCCGATTACAGCAACGATTTGTGGGGAATCACAGCTTCGGACTCGAACCACGGCTACGTGATCTGGGGCGGACCGCCGGCCACGGGGCCGATCGACGGCACGGTCGTACCGAGCGCGGCTGGCGGATCACTACCCTTCCAGCCGCAGGCCACTCTACGCGTCCTGAAAAACATTCGGAACCGCTACGGTGCGGCCTGGAGTAAGTATGGGTTCGTGAACGCATTCAATCCTCTCACCAACTGGTACGATTCCGATGTGATCGGAATCGACACCGGCATTACGATGTTGATGGCCGAGAACCTCCGGACTGGTTTCGTCTGGAACACGTTCATGAAAACCGCCGAAGCCCAGCGTGGGATGCGGCGCGCCGGGCTGAACAAATACTACCGAGCCGGACTTGTGGTCCCTTGACCGCTCGTTATGGCAATACGCACCAACCCTGCGATCTGTTTTGCTCATCCAATACCTGCTCACGGCTGCCATTGCTCCGATCTTGTTGCCCGGAAGGCATTGGGCTACACTCAATGAATCGGGCGTAGCCCGGTCTGGCGCGGGTCGCGTCGCGTGGTCTCAGCTTAATGTTCCCGGGGCTAACGCCCCTTAGGACTCACCCATGGCCGGTAAACAGGATTCGTGGAACGGATGGCGCGAGCGCATTTCCGCTCTGCGGAACGTGCCCGCGGTCCTGCGAATCGTTTGGGATTCAGGCCGCACGGTTGTGGTGTTAGGTATTGTTTTTCGTCTGATCGCTTCTCTTCTGCCCCTCGGCCTCCTGTGGATCACTAAGCTAATCATCGACATCCTTGTGCGTGCCCACACGACCCATCAATCCGTCGGCACGCGGCTGTGGTGGCTGGTCGCGGGCGAATTCTCGCTGGCGGTGTTCGGCAGCGTTTTGAGTCGAGGCACCGATTTTCTCGACGCTCTGCTGGCCGACAAATATACGCGGCACGTCAGCGTGCTCGTGATGAAACACGCTGCACGGCTCGACCTCACGGCCTACGAAAATCCGGTCTTCTACGATCGCCTGGAGCGCGCCCGCGTCCAGGCCACGGACCGGTTGGGCATGATTCAGTCGATCGGGCGGCTGATTCAGCAGGTTATTACTACCCTCTCTCTTTCTATCTCGATCATGCTGTTTTCGCCCTGGCTTCTGCTCATGCTCGTCGCCGGCGTGGTTCCAGCATTTCTGGGAGAGAGTCATTTTGCTTTTCTGGGATATGCCAAGAACTTCCGCCAGACTCCTGTTCGCCGTCAACTGGACTACTTGCGGGTATTGGGCGGCAGCAAAGAAGCGGCAAAAGAACTGAAGCTTTTCGGGCTTGCGCCGTTTCTCACCGAACGGTTTTCTCGACTTTCCGACCAAATCTATGACGAAGATGTCGACCTGGCGCGAAGACGGCTTGTGGCAGGTTCGTTTTTATCGACGATCAGTACCGCCGGCTACTATTTGGCCTATGTATTCGTGATCTGGCGGACGGTGATTGGGGTGCTCAGTATCGGCACTTTCACCTTCCTCGCAGGAGCGATCCAACAAGCCAGCTCGAATATCCAGCAGATGTTTTCTACTGTCTCGTCGATCGCCGATCAAGCTTTGTTCCTGACCGACCTTATCGCTTTTTTCGAGATGCGGCCGATGATCGCTTCGAAGCCGAACGCCTTGCCTGCGCCGCGGCCGATTATTCGCGGATTCGAATTCCGCAACGTTTCATTCCGCTATCCTGGAAGTTCTCGCCTGGTTCTGGACGGATTGAACTTTCATTTCCGGCCGGGCGAGCGGGTTGCGCTGATCGGAGAAAATGGCGAGGGGAAAACAACTATCGTGAAGTTGCTCACTCGGCTCTACGATCCGGTCGAGGGGCAGGTGTTGCTGGATGGTGTCGATCTTCGCGAGTACAACCTGGAAGACCTCTACACGCAGGTCGGCGTTATTTTTCAGGACTTCATGCGGTACGAGATGACGGCGCGCGAGAATATCGCGGTAGGACGTATCGAGCAATTGGAGGACATTGCTCTTCTCGAGCAGTCCGCCCGCAAAAGTATGGCCGAGGGGGTCATTAGCAGGCTTCCACGCGGGTATGAACAGATGCTGGGGCGGCGCTTCGACGGTGGGGTCGACCTCTCGGGCGGAGAATGGCAGAAGGTTGCGCTGGCTCGGGCTTATTTGCGTGACGCGCAGATACTGATCCTCGATGAACCGACAGCGGCGCTCGACGCGCGCAGCGAGTACGAGGTTTTTCAGCGCTTCGCCGAGCTGACGGCCGGAAAGATGGCGCTGTTCATTTCGCACCGGTTTTCCACGGTGCGCATGGCCGACCGAATCGTTGTGTTGGAAAATGGCCGTATTGCTGAGGACGGAGACCACGAAAAGTTGACTCGTCTCGGTGGCCGCTATGCAGAGATGTTTGAACTGCAGGCAGCCAGCTATCGTTAGGCAAAGTACGAAGACCAAGGACAAGAATGGTTCGTAACCCACAAGCCGAGGACATCGTCGCAGACGAAGTCCAGCAGACGCCAGCCGGAGAATTCTCCGATCCTGTTTCCGACTCGACCAGCGATCTTGCGGAGTTGCGCGGCGCCGCAACCGAGTTCGCTTCCCGGTTAGGCTGGCTGCCCGGTGTTCGCACTTCGAAAACGTTTTCCTCCCGCTCCCGCAAGTTGAAGAAGGCATTTCAACCCTTATTCGCAGGTGCCGAGGCGGCAGGGAGGCTCAACCCGGAATCCGAAGATTTACGCTGGTTCCTCGACAATGACCAGTTGATCTATGGGGAACTGAGAAGCCTTTCCGCCGAGCTAAAGCCGTTGAAGCGACTGCCCCATGTGCGCGGGCGTAAAGACGAGGTCGTGCCCAGGGTGCTGGCGCTCGCACAGGCGTTGCTTGATCTCACCGGCAATCGGTTCAGCGAGACGACATTCACCGCGTTCTTCCAGGCATTTCAGGAAAACACGGTCCTCGAGTTACTTGAACTGTCTGCGGCAGTTTCAGCTATGAAGCTTGTTTTGCTGGAGCGAATTGCTGCGCGTTGCCGGTGCTTGCTCCGAGATCCTGCGGCGGCGTCGAACGGCCTCGGCATATGCGTACGGAGCTTGCGTGATGTTACGCAAACTTCCTGGAAAGAAGTTCTCGAACCGCTGATTCTTTTCGATGCCATCCTTCGGCGCGACCCCGCCGGTGTATATACGAAGATGGACTTTGAAAGTCGAAGGCTGTACCGGGAAAAGTTATCGAAAATTGCCCGCCGGTCTGACTTGGGAGAGATGGACGTTGCCCGCCAGGCGGTGGAATTGGCCCAACAGGCCATGGCAAGAACCCACAGCGATGCTCGCTCCGCTTCGCGGCAATCTCACATTGGCTATTACCTTATCGGTGAAGGCCGCGACCTGCTTTGTCAGAAAGTCGGGTTCAAGCCCGATTTCCTACAAAGCCTGCGTGCCCGCCTGCGTCGTCATCCTGACGAATTCTTCCTTACGGGAATCGCGGTCCTCACTTTCGCCATTATTACGGGAATCCTGCTGTGGCTGACTCCTGCCGACAGCCCGCCTCAATTGCTGCTGCTTTCCATGCTCATACTGCTGGTTCCCTGTTCGCAGTCTGCCGTGCAACTCATGCATTATCTAGTCGCGGCTCTGCTTCCGGCGGAAATTCTGCCGAAGCTGGACTACTCCCAAGGAATTCCGGAAGACTGTGTGACCCTGGTTGCGATCCCAACCCTTCTGTTGAGCGAGAAGCAAGTGCGTGGCCTAGTTGAAGATCTGGAGGTTCGCTTTCTGGGCAACCACGACCGCAATATTCATTTCGCGCTCATCACCGATCTGCCTGATTCTGACGAACCGTCCCCGGAAGCGAATCCGCTGATCGACCTGTGTGCCGGCCTGATTCGCGAACTGGACGAAAGATACAGCGGAAAGCAGATGGGATCGTTTTTTCTGCTGCACCGGCATCGGGCTTACAACCGTCGTGAAAAGGGATGGATGGGTTGGGAACGCAAGCGCGGCAAGTTGCTCGATTTGAACAATCTCTTGCGCGGAGAGTATGACAGCTTCCCGGTTAAAGTTGGAGACCTCTCCATCCTGCCCAAGGTGCGGTTTGTGCTCACGCTCGATTCCGACACCGAGCTGCCGCGCGGAGCGGCTCACCGTATGGTCGGGACCATGACCCATCCGCTGAACCAGGCGATCATCGATCCCAAGAAGAACATCGTGGTTGCGGGGTACGGCATATTGCAGCCCCGAGTCGCGGTTAGCGTGCAAAGCACGGCGCGTTCGCGGCTCGCCGCCATTTATGCAGGCGAAACCGGTCTCGATATCTACACCCGAGCGCTTTCTGACGCTTACCAGGACCTTTACGGGGAAGGCAGTTATACCGGCAAAGGGATCTATGAAGTCGACACTGTGCATCAGGTGCTCGACCAGCGCTTCCCGAAAAATGCGCTGCTGAGTCACGACCTCATCGAAGGCGCGTACGCGCGCGCAGGGCTGGCTAGTGACATTGAAGTTATTGAGGATTATCCCTCGCATTACAGCGCTTCC
>JBAWCJ010000207.1:0-5799 GCA_049590215.1 Candidatus Sulfotelmatobacter sp.
ACGCTCATCGTGCGGCGCGAGGCGCTGGCGCAGTATCCCAAACAACTTCATCTGAAAAGTCCCTTCGGCAATTTCACGGTGAATGTTTTGGTCGCTGCAGAAGTTCCTCCCGTCGACGTGCTCTGGATTACGGTGAAGGCAACGCAGCTGGAGCCGGCGCTTGCAGCCCTCAAGAATCCCGCTGACGTGCGAGCGATCGTTCCCTTGCTCAATGGCATTGACCACATCTCGCTGCTGCGCACGAGATACGGCTCTGGGCGTGTGATCCCGGCGACGATCGCAGTTGAAACTGAACGCGTCAGCCCCGGACACATCGTTCATCGCTCGCCTTTTGCTCGTCTCAATGTTTTGTCAGCCGGACGCGCTCTGCTTGGGGGCACCGTCGATCAGTTGCAGCAAATCGGTTTCGAGTGCCGGTTTGTCGACGATGAGCCGACGTTGATGTGGGGCAAGCTGGTTTTCCTGGCGCCGTTTGCGCTGACCACAACTGCCTCGGATAAAACTACCGGCGAGATTCTCGCTGATCCCATTTGGGGTCCGCTGGGATTGGCCTGTCTGCGGGAGGCTTGTGCCGTTGCCGTTGCCGAAGGCGCAAAAATTGACGCGGATGCGGCGATCGCCGGAGTGATGAAGATGCCGGGAAACATGCGCAGCTCGATGCAGAAAGATGTAGAGCAACAGAAGACCCCTGAGCTGGAGGCAATCGCGGGGCCGATTCTGCGCGGCGCGCGGCGGCACGGGATAGAGGTTCCGGCGACTAAGAAACTTGTGGCCGCGGTTGAGCAGCGAGCTGGGTATGTGGAGAGCCGGCTGGCCTAGATCTGGATCAAAAAAATCACAGATCGACCGGGTAAAATATCTCGAATCAATTACTTAGAAAGTCCGATCTGGTGCGAGATCTGGCTAAAATATTGATTGCAAATAATTTAGCTGTAAAATCTCTGGAATCAATGGTTTAGCGGGGCTGAAATTTCGATTGTCAAAGAACTTACTTTCTAGCCGATACACCGCGGCACAGCGTCCGCCATACCATCATCTCGCGATTGACTGGCGGGGGCAAGGTTGGATGTCACATGGGGCTGTGGAAGAACGTATTGAGCCCGCGTGCCTGTGTCGTCCCGGTGGGACCCAATCCGTCTCACCCGCGCTTTCCCAGCACTTGCGCGCTGGGCTAATGAATGCCGTCGCTTTGCGACTCAGATGCTTACGGGAAATGGAGGCATTTCTTAAATGTTTACATCGCGGGCGATCGGATTTGTGAGTGGTCCTTACCGGGACACGAGCGAGGTTCCCAAGGGGCTGGGCGCTAAGCACGCGGCGGATGGCGTGCTCAAGATCCTGCCTGAGTTTGAGGCGGGGCTTACGGACATTGAGGGCTTCTCTCATTTGATCGTTCTCTGGGAGTTTGACCGGGCGCAGGGGTTTGAGTTGCTGGGTACGCCGCCATCCGACAACCGGCCGCATGGAGTGTTTGCGACGCGGTCGCCGCGTCGTCCGAACCCGATTGCTTTGACGATCGTCGAACTGCTTCGCCGCGAGGGTAGCGAGTTGCACGTTCGCGGGGTCGATATGCTGGATGGGACAGCTATTCTTGATATCAAACCTTTGCTTTCGGCTATTCCGGCTGAGAGGCTGCGACGGGGGTGGTTGGCGGAGGCTGAGGCGCGGCGCAGGGGTTGACTTCTCGCAAAGGAACGCCAGAAATGGGGCGCCCGCGACCAGGGCCGAACCCCTCATTCGTCGTCGAGGTTTTCGCGGCGCTGAAGCGCCGCTCCCCCGCGTCGCTGCCCGCATCCCGAACGTTATTCGGGCTACCTTCACGACACGCACAGTTGAGGAGAGAACTCCCTGCCCGGCCGCTGGTGCTGCAAAACTGCAAGGGATCCTTCGACTGCGCCGCTGCTTCGGTTCGCGAAGCAGCAGCTCCGCTCAGGATGACAGAACGTTTTGGATGACGGAGAGCTCGAGAGGCGGAAACCGCGAACGTTACCAACGTCCATTTCTTGTCACGCCGGGCGGCAGACGCCGCTGGGTCTACGGCGCTGTGCGGTTCCCGTCCTAGGTAATCCCCTTTCTTTCCTGTACGTTGTAAGATGGGCGCATACCCCCGTGAGCCCCGTTCCCCCACGCGCGGACTTGCCCGACGTTGCGCCTACGGTGCAGCAGGATGTGGCGCGTCTGGCGGCCGCGCCCGAGGTGCGGTCGGCTTACAACTGGCTGCGCACGCAGGAGCCGCAACTGGCGCAGTGGCAGATGGAGATGGCGCGGATTCCGGCGCCTCCCTTTGGGGAGTCGGCGCGCGCGGCCTGGCTGGCGGAGCGCTTTCGCGAAGTTGGGCTGGACGATGTTCGCATTGATGATGTGGGCAACGTGTTCGGCATCCATCCTGGATTTGGCCAGCGCTATGTGGCGTTGAGTGCTCACATTGATACCGTGTTTCCCGCGAACACACCGCTGAACGTCCGGCAGCAGGGCAGCCGGATTTATGGGCCGGGGGTTTCTGACAACGGCGCAGGTGTTACGGCGATGCTTGCGATTGCATCGCTGCTGCGTGCGGTGCGCCTGCGGCATGCGCTGCCGTTTGTGTTTATCGGCAACGTGGGCGAAGAGGGTGAGGGCGATCTGCGCGGGATGCGGCACATTTTTTCCACGCCGCGCTGGAAGGATTCGATTGCTTACAGCGTAGTGCTCGACGGCGCCGGCGCGGACACGATTGTGGCTGAGGCTTTGGGCAGCCGGCGCTTTGAAGTGATCGTGCGCGGTCCGGGCGGGCATTCGTGGAGCGATTTTGGCGCGCCTAATCCGATTGTGATTCTTTCGCGCGCCGTCGATGCGTTTACTGCGACGCCGGTGCCGACAACCCCTAAGACCACTTTCAACATCGGAGTCATTCGCGGCGGGACTTCGGTGAATTCGATTCCGGAATCGGCGAGCATGAAGGTGGATATCCGCTCAACCTCGATGACGGAGATGGAGCGGCTGGAGCAGGCGCTGCGGCTGGCGCTGAATCGCGCGGTGGAAGATGAGACGCTGGCGGCGGAGATGCGGTCGTCGCAGCAGAAGCGGCCTTCGGCAGTGAGTTGCGAAGTGGTGGCGATCGGCAACCGTCCGGCGGGAGAGCTGGCAATGGGGTCGCGGATTCTGCATGTGATTCGCGCGGTGGATACGCAGCTGAATAACGCGGCGCAGGTGCAGCGGGCGTCGACTGATGCGAATATTCCGCTGTCGCTGGGGCTCGAGGCGATTGCCATTGGCGGCGGCGGTTCGGGCGGCGGGGCGCACACCTTGCAGGAATGGTTTGACAGCAACGGACGCGAGCTTGGCCTGAAGCGGATTCTGCTGACCATGATGGCGCTCGCGGGAGCGGGGGTGGGCGAATGATCCGGAGACCCAAGACCTCGGGGGCTAAAGCCCTCGACCTGGGGAAGGGTCTTTTCGCAGCGCTGAAGCGCTGCGCCACCCAAAAGCTAAGCTGTGCCACCCTGAAGCTGCACGCAACAGTGGAATCCCGCCTTTCGCAAAGAACGCGAAAGATGGGGCACCCGGCTTTTCTGATGGTGTTCATCGCTATCATTTCCGGCGCACAGGCGCCTGCGCCAGCCGCTGCGCCGACTCCGAGTTCGAGTACTACGCAGGCTCCCGCCGCGAGTTCGGCACCGAAGCCTAGCAGCGAGCCTGAGAAGAAGGACGTCAAGCCCAGAGCCGATGCGATCTACTTCCACGCGAACATTTATACGGGTGTGCCTTCGAATTCGCCGTTCGGTTCCACGCTGCGCGAGGAAGCCATCGCGGTGCGCGGCGACCGCATTCAGGCGGTCGGCAAGAATTTGGACATCATGAAGCTGAAAGGGCCAGATACGGAGGTTGTTGATTTGGGCGGGCGCTTCGTTATGCCGGGCTTCAACGATGCGCATGTCCACCTGGCGGCGGCGGGACTGCAGAAATTGACGATTGACCTGACCGGGGTGAAGACGCTGGAGGAATTTCGCGAGCGGGTCAAGGCGAGGGTGGAGAAGTCGAAGCCGGACGAATGGATTGTGGGCGGAGGCTGGGATGAAACGCTGTGGCCGATCCCGGTTTTACCCAGCCGATGGGATCTGGATGAAGTGTCGGATGGGCATCCGATGATTCTCGATCGCGTGGACGGGCACCTTGCGGTGGCGAATACCCGGGCGCTGCAACTGGCGAAGATCACTGTGGCCAGCCGCGATCCTGAGGGCGGAAAAATTGATCGCGATGCCAACGGCCAGCCTACGGGGATTCTGCGGGACACGGCGCAGGAGGCGGTGCGGGCGGCGATTCCGCAGCTGACGCACGATGAACGGCGGCATGCAATTGAAGTTGCGCTTGCGGACCTGGCCGAGCACGGCGTGACCTCGGCGCAGGACTATTCGCCGGAATGGGGAAATTTCCTGATTTACCAGGAACTCGAAAAGGAAGGCAAGCTGACGGCGCGCATTTCCGAATGGCTGCCTTTTGACGATGTGGTCGACGAGTTGAAGGTGAAGCGTGCGTTCCAACCCAAGTCTGACTTGATGTTGCACACGGGAATGCTGAAGGGCTTCATGGATGGCTCGCTGGGCGGACATACGGCGGCGCTGCTGGAGCCTTATGCGGATGATCCGAAGAATTCGGGCTTGCCGCGCTACGATCAGGCGAAACTGAATGAGATGGCCACGGAGCGCGTGCTGGCGGGCTTCCAGCTGGGGTTTCATGCGATCGGCGACAAGGGCGTGCAGATGGCGCTGGATGCCTTCGCCGAAGCCGAAAAGGCTGCGCGCGAGCAGAAGGTGAAGGCTCCGAACGGCGGCAGCGATTTCCGATTGCGGATCGAGCATGCGCAGATCACCACGCCGGCGCAGATTGCGCGCTTCAAAGAGCTGAAGGTGATTGCCTCCATGCAACCGAGCCAGTTGCTCACTGATATGCGGTGGGCGCAGGAGCGGCTGGGGGCGAAGCGGGCTGCCAATTCCTATGCGTGGGCGTCATTCCTGAATAAAGGTGTGACGCTGGCCTTTGGCACGGATTATCCGGTAGAGCCGGTGTCGCCGTTTCGCGGGCTATATGCGGCCGTCACGCGCAAGAGCGAGAACGGCAAGCAGGAATATTATCCGGCGCAGAAGCTGACCATGGATCAGGCCATTGCGGCTTACACTACGGGCTCGGCCTTCGCCGAATTCGAGGAAAAAGAGAAGGGCGAACTGGCGCCGGGGATGCTGGCGGACTTTGTGGTGCTCGATCGCGACATCACTGCGGCTTCCGCGGAAAAAGAGTTGACGACCAAGGTGCTGCTGACCGTGGTGGGTGGGAAGTCCGTGTACAAGGCGTCGGCGGTGGGCGATTAGATTCGAGTCTCTACTTGAGGTTGGTGCACGGTGGTGGCGGCCGATCGCTTCACTGGTTCCCCGGTAGTTATTTCCTTCCATCCCATAAAACAAAAAGGCGGATTCGTGCGTCTAACCTCGTGAGTTCGTGGGACCGTAGTCGTGCACTCCTGCGGGGTTTCGGGTGGCGCTGCGGCTTTGGCAAACAGGTATAATTAGTGATTCGTACAGTTTTCGGAGGAATTCAGGCATATGGATTCGCGGGCGATTTGGGTGCGTTTGAAGACGCATCGGTGGGTTTATTCGTTCAGCATTGTGGCTACTCTTGCTCTCGGTATTTTGATCGGTACGGTGGTTTCATCGGGAGTGAAGGGCAAGGAGCAGAAGTCCTCGGATGCGACTCCGCTCTCGGTTCCGGCGCCGCAGCAGCTTTCCAACACCTTCTCGCAAATCGCCAAGCAGTTGGGGCCGTGCG
>JBAWCJ010000208.1:0-44568 GCA_049590215.1 Candidatus Sulfotelmatobacter sp.
ATCGGCTGCCTGCTGGAAAGCCGCGGGCTGAAGGTCAACCTGATGAAGTTTGATCCTTATCTCAACGTCGATCCGGGTACGATGTCGCCGTTTCAGCATGGCGAGGTATTCGTTACTGACGACGGCGCCGAAACCGATCTCGACCTCGGCCACTACGAGCGGTTCACCCACGCCAAACTATCTCGCGACAACAACTGGACCACGGGCCGGCTCTATGAGCAGATCATTGCGAAGGAGCGCCGCGGGGATTATCTGGGCAAGACGGTGCAGGTAATTCCGCACGTGACGAATGAAATCAAAGCGGCAATGAAGAAGGTGGCGCAGGACGTGGATGTGGCGATCGTAGAAATCGGCGGCACGGTAGGTGACATCGAGTCGCTGCCGTTCATGGAAGCGATTCGCCAGATGCGCCAGGAACTGGGGCGCGAAGATACGCTGTTCGTCCACGTGACGCTGGTGCCGTTCATCGCCGCTGCTCAGGAACTGAAAACCAAGCCTACGCAGCACTCGGTGAAAGAACTGCTCAGCATCGGAATTCAGCCAGACATTTTGCTTTGCCGTACCGACCGATTCCTCGCCAAGGAGCTGAAGTCGAAGATCGCGCTCTTCTGCAACGTGCAGGAAGAAGCCGTAATCACGGCCAAAGACGTGGCCTCGGTGTATGAAGTGCCGCTGGTGTTCGCAAACGAAGGCGTGGACACGCTGGTCCTCAAATATCTGCGGATGGAAGCGAAGGATCGCGATCTCTCGAAGTGGGAAGACATTGTGCATCGCGTCTACAACCCAAAAGATACGGTCACGATCGGCATTGTGGGGAAGTATGTCGAGTATGAGGATTCGTATAAATCTCTGAAGGAAGCGCTGGTGCACGGTGCGCTCGCGCACAATCTGAAACTTCAGTTGAACTGGATTGAGGCCGAGGGCCTGGAGACTTGCGACCAGAGCAGCATCGACGCGCAGCTAGAAGGTTATGACGGGCTGCTGGTTCCTGGCGGTTTTGGCAAGCGTGGGATTGAAGGCATGCTGATCGCGATTCGCTATGCCCGCGAGAATAAGGTTCCGTACTTTGGCATTTGCCTAGGAATGCAAACCGCTTGCGTTGAATTTGCCCGCAACGTGGTGGGACTCGCGGATGCTAATTCCAGCGAATTCGATCAGGCGACGCCGCATCGAGTGATCTACAAGCTGCGCGAGTTGCGCGGCGTGGAAGAACTTGGCGGCACCATGCGGTTGGGCGCGTGGACTTGCAAGATTGAACCGGGCACACTTGCCCACAAGATTTACGGCAAGCTTGAGATCAGCGAGCGCCACCGCCATCGCTACGAATTCAATCGCGAATACGAGGAGCCCATGGTGGCCGCGGGGCTGCGAATTTCAGGCTCAACGCCTGATGGCACATACGTCGAGATGATCGAACTGCCGGATCATCCGCATTTCATTGGCTGCCAGTTTCATCCCGAGTTCAAATCGAAGCCGCTGGAGCCGCATCCTTTGTTCAGCACCTTTATTGCGGCGGCGTATGAGCACGGCTCGAAGCGGCGGGCGCAGAAAGAGACTGCGGCGGTCGAAATGTTTCATCGTCCGGAGAAAGTGACGCGTAGATAGCACAAAAGCTTTAAGTTCACCACAGAGTCACAGAGACACAGAGAAGCCAAAACCAATGTCTTGTATTTCTCTGTGTCTCTGTGACTCTGTGGTGAAATGATTCTTGGTGAGATTGTTGCCCTCTTCCTTCCAAGTCGGCGATGTCCACATCGGCTCGGGGAATCTCTTCCTCATTGCCGGCCCGTGCGTGATCGAGAGCGAAGAACACGCCATTCGCATGGCCGAGATCATCAAGGGCGTGACCCGGGCGCTCGGTTTTCCTTTCATCTTCAAAGCCAGCTACGACAAAGCCAATCGCACTTCGATTCGCAGCTACCGCGGCCCTGGAATCAAGGAGGGTCTGCGCATTCTGCGAAAGATCAAAGAAAATCTTCAGTTGCCGGTTCTGACTGACGTTCACGAAGTGGCGGATGTGGCCAAGGTTGCGGAAGTCGTCGACGTGCTGCAGATTCCTGCGTTTCTTTGCCGCCAAACCGATCTCGTTGTAGCGGCGGCACTCAGCGGCCGCACCGTAAACATTAAGAAAGGACAATTCGTTTCGCCCTGGGACATGCGGCACGCCGTCGAGAAGTGCCGCCAGGCGGGCAACCCGCAAGTCTTTCTCACGGAGCGCGGCACCAGCTTCGGTTATAACAATTTGGTGGTCGACATGCGCTCGCTCTCGATCATGCGCAGGTTTGCGCCGGTGGTTTTTGACGCGACGCACTCTGTCCAGTTGCCTTCTGCTCAAGCGGATGATGGCAACGCCTCGGTCGCCGTTAGTGGGGGCCAGCCTGAGTTCATCCCGGTGCTGGCGCGTGCGGCAGTCGCCGCTGGCGTGGATGGCATCTTTCTGGAGGTGCACGACCGACCCAAAGAAGCAAAGTCCGACGGAGCCAATGCGCTCGAGTCCACCAAGCTGCGCGAAGTGTTGAAGGAATTGCTCGCGGTGAAGAAAGCGCTGGATGTGGCGCGGGCCACGCCTTAGCTCTCAGCTGCCTTTCCCGTATTTCTCCATCTCCGTGTTAAATTTGAATCTCCGCATGAAGGAAATCGCCAGCTGGGTTTTGAATGTTGCCACGATTCGCGGCGCGAGCTATGCCGATGCGCGTATTGTCAACCAGAGAAGCCGCGCGCTCACTACGAAGAATGGCAAGGTCGGCAGCGCGTCTGACGCCGAGTCTGCCGGGATGAGCGTGCGCGTACTTGCCGGCGGCGCGTGGGGATTCGCCGCCTCCGAAGACCTGTCGCGCACCGGGATTGAAGCTACCGCGGCCCGCGCTGTTGAAATTGCCCGGGCCTCGGCGCAAGTGAAGCAACAAGACGTACATCTCGCTGCGGAAAAACCCGTCACAGCGGAGTGGACCACGCCGCATGTGATCGATCCGTTCTCAATCTCAGTTGAGCAAAATATTGCCCTTCTGCTGAAGATCGACTCCGAACTGCGTGCCGTTGCCGGCGTTACCCTCGCCGAAAGCAATCTCAACTTCAATCGAGAGGAGCAATGGTTCGTATCGTCGGAGGGCACCGATATTCATCAGACGAAGTATTCCGCAGGCGCGGGCTACGCTGCGTATGCGTTCGCGAACAACGAGATTCAGAAACGGTCTTATCCCAATTCCTTCGGTGGACAGTGGCAGAACAAGGGCTACGAGCTGATTGATGAGTTGAAGTTGGTCGAGAATGCGCGCCGCATCGCAGAAGAAGCGGTGGCCCTGCATAAAGCGGAGCAATGCCCCGAAGGCACGTTCGACATCATTCTTGACAGTTCTCAGCTCGGGCTGCAGATTCATGAATCGATCGGGCATCCTATCGAACTCGATCGTGTGCTGGGCATGGAGGCGAATTTCGCAGGCACTTCATTCCTGACCATCGACAAATTGCGTACCCTGCGCTATGGCAGCGACATGGTGAACGTAGTCGCGGACGCTCGCCAGGAGCACGGTCCGGGCCTGGGAACCTTTGGCTTCGACGACGAGGGCGTTCCGGCGCAGTGCACGCCGATCATCACGAACGGATTGTTTACCGGCTACCTCAGTTCGCGCGAGACGGCGCACACCATCGGCGAGAATCGGTCCGGCGGAACGTTGCGCGCCGAAGGCTGGAATCGTTTGCCTATGATCCGCATGACCAACATCAGCCTCTTGCCCGGAGAAAAGCCGCTTACGCTCGAGCAACTCATCGCTTCCACGGATCACGGCATCCTGATGCAGACCAATCGTTCGTGGTCGATTGACGACCGGCGCTACAACTTTCAATTCGGCTGCGAGATAGGCTGGGAGATCAAGCACGGCAAGCGTGTGCGCATGGTGAAGAACCCTTCGTATTCCGGCATCACAACCGAGTTCTGGAATTCGCTCGACGCGATCTGCTCGCGCGACGAGTGGACTCTCTGGGGCACGCCGAACTGCGGCAAGGGTCAGCCGCAACAGGTGATGGGCACGGGTCACGGGGCAGCGCCGTCGAGGTTCAGGCAGGTCAAGGTTGGGAGCGCTTATAAAGGAAGCTAGCTCAAGAGGCGGTTCACCACAGATGCACTGAGACACAGAGAAAGATCTATTCCAGTCTGAATGCTAACCAGGGATCAAGCCGGCGACATCTTCGATCGCGTCAGGAAATTCTCGTCTGCTGATGAAACTGAAGCGTTGATCTCTGGCGGCAGATTCGCACTCACGCGATTTGCCAATAACACGATTCATCAAAACGTTGAAGACGAGAACCACACGATCTCCGTACGCACGGCGTTTGGCGGGCGGACCGCTCGTGCCTCCACTAACAAGTTTGATAACGACAGCTTGCGGCGAGTGGTTGAATCTTCGGAGGCTCTGGCCAGGGTGCAGCATCCTGATCCAGACCTTTTGCCCATGCCGGACTCGACCGAAGCTGCCAGCAGCGCGAGCGGAAGTGTCCGAGCCACCGAACCTCCGTCCCGCTGCTTCGAACAAACTGCGGCCATCACTCCCCAGCTTCGCGCCGCAGCCGTAAAGAAGATCGTCGAAGTGGCACAGAAGCACAAGCTCACGACCGCCGGCATTTTTTCCACTGCTGAATCGGTCGAGGGTATCTTCAATTCGCGTGGGCTGAATGACTGGCACACGCAAACCCTGGTTGAAGTTTCCATCACCATGCTGGGCGCCGACTCCTCCGGTTGGCATAAGGCCAACTCGCCCGATGTGGCCAAGCTTGATCCGCTTGCTCTGGCGGAGATCGCGGCGAAGAAGGCGATCGACTCCGCGCATCCCGCGGAGATTCCAGCAGGGAAGTACACGGTGATTCTTGAGCCGGCTGCGGTGCTCGATATCGTCGGATTCATGTTCTGGGATTACTCCGGCACCGCGATCCTCGACGAGCGCTCGTTCCTTAGCGGCCGTATCGGCAGCCAGCTTTTCGGAGAGAACATCACGATCTGGGACAACGTCACCCATCCGCTGCAAACCGGCTCTCCTTTCGACGGCGAAGGTATGCGGCGGCTGACTTTACCGCTGGTTGAAAACGGAGTGGTGAAGCAAGTTGTCTATGCCCGGGGCACGGCCGCGCGCATGAAGAATTCGGAGTTCAAGGACAAGGTTGGACCGGTCGCAGCCACGGGCCATGGATTCGCGCTGCCCAACGAAATCGGCGAGATGCCGCTCAACATTGTGTTTGCCGCTCCGCAAAATCCGCAAACTCTTGATCAGATGATCGCCTCCACCGAGCGCGGCGTGCTGGTGACGCGGCTGTGGTATATCCGCGAAGTCGATCCCTACGAGAAGATCGTCACCGGCATGACCCGCGACGGCACCTTCCTGGTGGAAAACGGGAAGGTGCAACGCGGACTGCGCAACTTCCGCTTCAACCAGAGTTTGATCCACATGCTATCGGGAGTCGAGGCCATGAGTGTGCCCGTGCGGTCCTGCGGCGAAGAGTCATTCGATATGGTTGTGCCCGCCATGAAGGTCCACGATTTTAATTTCACGGAAGTGACCAAGTTCTAGAGCCCATTGGCATTCATCTGGCTGGAAGTGCCTTAGGCCTAGCGTACAAAGCACTTGCGCCGATCCACTCCTCTACACTTATCGCAGCCTAAGTTGTCCTCGGTAAAATCCCTCTAATTCGCTCATCTACAAGCAGTTAGCACCCTTTTGTTCCATGACTTCGGTAACTTTGCACACCTGATTCCTGGGTGTAGGCTGCCCATAAGTTCCGCAAAAATCCGGATGCGCTCAGCGGCCTCAGCGCACTGGAAAAAGGCTGGTTAGAAACCGTGTCTGACGAAGCGGCAGAGGAGCAACTGACGGTGGACCCGCAGTCACAGCAAACTGCGATTAAGCACTATGCCTCCATGCAGAGTGCTCCGCGGTTTCCGCTGCATCTGCCCGTGGAAGTGAACTCGCCGGGCGGGGCGTGTTCCGCGGAGACGCAAAATATATCCGCCAACGGCGTGCTCTTCGCAATGGATCGCGACGTCCCCGTCGGTTCGGTGGTGGACTTCACGATTCTGCTTCCCGGAGAAGTTGTAGGTTCGCGTCGCGATGTGCAGATTGACTGCCACGGCCGCGTGGTCCGCAGCTTTGAAGACCAGGGCCGGCGCGGTGTTGGCGTAGTGATTGACGAATACCATTTTGAGCGGGCATAGGTGCAAAGAACCTGATGGCGAGCACTTCGGTCAGCGTGGGAGAAAATAACGGCGTTTCCGAGAATGGCGGCACTGGCCAGTTCATTCGCGTGATCCTGGCCGATACCCAGGCTATTTTCCGCGCCGGACTGCGCAAAATCTTCGCGCTCGAAGACGACATTCGCGTAGTGGGCCAGGCCGAGACTTTGCCCCAGACGCAATCTGCCGTGACCAAGTTTTCCGCCGACATTCTGATTTTTGAGTCCGCGCTGGCGCCGAATCCAGTCGAAGCAGTAGCCGAACTCCTGCGCCAGGCGCCACAACTGAAAATCGTGGTGGTCACGCCCGCTTCCGACGAACAACTCACGCTTGAACTGTTCCGCCGCGGAGCGCATGGCATCCTGTCGCGTGAAGTGGAGCCGGAGATCCTGGTCGATTGCCTGCGCAAGGTTGCCGCCGGCGAACCTTGGCTCGAGAGTCAAGCGATTCATTGGGTGATGGAAGCGTACCGTGGCCACAACTTGCGGACCTCCGGAGCCCGCCCGAAAGTTCAACTCACGCCCAAGGAAACGCTGATCGTTTCCTGCGTCACGCAGGGCATGAAGAACAAAGAAATCGCAGTTCGCGTAGGCACGACGGAGCAAGTCGTGAAGAACTACCTGCGCAAGGTGTATGACAAGCTGGGCGTCGCCGACCGGCTAGAACTCGCGCTCTACTGCCTGAGCCATCATGTAGTCGATGGAGTCAAGCCACCTCCGATTCCGGCTGCTTCTCAGAATGCCGATGGAGCCAACGGCGCCGCTGCCGCAGCTGCCGCAGGTGCGGCCACTTCGAGTACGCCTGCGAAGCCTTCAAATTCAGAAGCTCCCAATCAAACCCCGCCGCAGAAGTTCTCATAAGTTTTCTGCTTTGCGTCTAGACGTATTCTTCCCGACCGCCTGCTGTTTTCTGCGATGCTGCCGATTTGCTCTAGTACGCCTGTGACCATAGAATGAGATGCAGCCAGGTTGGCGCTAATTTCAGCCGACTCGGGGTGCCGCGATAGCATACCGGACAGCTATCGCGCTGCGCGGATTTTCACCGGAGAGATGGCCGAGTGGCTGAAGGCGCACGCTTGGAAAGCGTGTTTACTCGAAAGGGTAACGTGGGTTCGAATCCCACTCTCTCCGCCATCACCTTTGTAATCTGGCGCTGACGTCTGTGGATGAAGAAGATAAGCACCAGTCTCGACGCCGAACGCTTCCAGAGCGGCGCGGACAAATACTCTGCCTACCTCGAGACGCCTGAAGGCCGATTGCGCCTCGATCTCGCCTTTGCCAACTTGCAGGAGTTTCTGCGGCAGGACAGACAGTCCTTGCACGCTCTGGATATAGGGTGCGGGACCGGCGCCATGGCGTTGCGCCTGGCGCAACTTGGCCTTCACGTCACGTTGCTGGATTCGTCTCCCACGATGCTGGATCTCGCCAAGCGCTCCGCCGAGGAAGCGAGACTGACCGAGAAGATCGCCGTAAAGCAGGGCGACGCCGCTCAATTGTCGCACTTGTTCGAAGTGGGATCATTCGATGTCATTCTCTGCCACAATACCCTGGAATACGTTGGCGATCCGAGTGCTGTCTTGCAGAGCGCTGCCCAATTGTTGCGAGGTTCATCCAGCATAATGTCGATTTTGGTACGCAATCAGCGTGGCGAGGTGTTAAAGGCCGCGCTGCTAAACGGAGACCTGGCGGCGGCTGAGCGTAACCTAACTGCTGAGTGGGTAAACGAATCCCTGTATGGGGGCATGGTGCGGCTATTTACGCCCGAGAGCCTGCATTTCATGCTTGCAGCATCTTCGCTCGCGACAAGTGCCGAGCGTGGCATACGGGTCGTATCTGACTTTTTGCCGACAGGTGTTTCCCGAAATCATGAGTATGAGCGCATTGTTGAGCTAGAGCGTAAGCTGGGCAGGCAACCGGAGTTCGCCGCGATCGCCCGCTATACGCATTACCTGGCACATCGCGCAGCTCCAGTCGAGAAGGTCGACGAATGAGCAAGGTCACAGCTCCGTCCTTGTCATCCCGATCTCGCGTGGTGACGCCAGATGCCGGTATCGCGCTCGGGATCGGGCTCACCAACGAGTGCAATCTCGCTTGCGCCTTCTGCTACCGCGATCCGGCTCGCACAGATCGCCTCTCACTGGATCAAGTGAAGGCGGTCATGGAAGCTTTGCCCGTGAGTTCGGTGAATCTCGGCACGGGTGAGAACGGAATGCATCCTGACTTCAAAGCGATACTGGCGTACCTGCGAACGAAGCCCGTCAAGCTGACTATCACTTCGAACGGTCATAGTGTTGAAGTTCTTGAAGACCAGGAACTGCTTGCCTTCCACGACATCGAGTTCTCTCTCGATTACCCAACGCAAGCAGAACAGGATGAGCAGCGTGGGCACGGAAATTGGGAGCTCATCCATCGACAGGCAAACCGATGTGTGAAGCTGGGAGTGGCGGTCACCATCGTAGCCGTCATGATGAAGCCAAACTATCTGCGGCTGGCGGAGGTGGCGCGAGTCGCCAAACAGTTTAACGCTCCCTTGCGAGTGAACGTTTATCAGGCCGTGCGATCAGACGTTTATGCGCTGAGCTACGCAGAATATTGGGAGGGCTTCCGGAAACTTTTTGCAGAGACTGACGTGATCTCCATTGGCGAACCGCTGGTTCGGGCAATGGCGGGGCTCCCACCTCTGCGAACCGGTTGCGGTGTAAGCACTGTGCGGACAACGCCTCGAGCCACAATACAACCGTGCGTTTATTGGCCGGGATCGGGTGAGCCGCTTTCGGATTTGATATCGGCGGGTGCTGACATTCTGAACTCAACACCTTTCGAGCAGGTGCGAACTATTCCGCCCGACTGCGAGCCTTGCGATTTCCGGGAGTCATGCCATGGCGGATGTGCCGGACGGCGACAGTTGCAGGGCGCTCTGCTGCAACCGGACTTCTATTGTCCGATCGTTCGTGGGGAGCGCCCGCGGCTTGAGATCCACATGGCCCCTAATCGCGATCTGCCCAAAGTGAACAGTTCATGTACTACGGTCGTGATCACCCGGTAATTGGATCGATCACATCGTCCGATTCTCGGCACTTGATCTACTTCGCTTCCATCCAGGCATCTGACCCAGCTACCTTTACAGCCAGCCCCGAAATAAAGATGTGCAGCGGCTTGCCGTCGGCGGTGCCGCGATGCTCGGTTGAGATCTGCAAAGGACCTGCCTTTTTGTATCCCGTCCAGGTTGCCTTGACCACGCTCGGCTTTTTGTCCCCACCGTGATGGAACACGAGATACTCAACGCGGTTGTCTTTGCCGACGTAAAGGTCCCAGGTGTCGCCGGGCGTGTAGCCGCCGAGTTCTGATCCATATTTCACCGAGACCAGCGTGGCTGATCCGGTCCCCGCCGGCAGTTTCTTCATACCTTCATCGGTCACAGCGGCGCTCGTGTCCCAGTAGGCATGTAACGGGAAAAGGAGCCAATAATTATCGTTGGTGAAGCCGGCATCCGTTTGCTTCTTCGTATCGTCGTTGATCTCCGAACGCATGTAGGTAACGTTGACCGGCTTGCCGTCTTTGTCTTTTCCCTCGTAGGTGACCTTGCCAGTTTTGGGTTCCCACTCCCACTGGCGGGAAGCTTTGAAGAGTCCGGTGATCTCCCCGTTCCAGGTATAGCGGATCGCCTCAACCTGGCCCCACGAGTCAAGGCCGTAGTTCTTGGCGATTTCTTCGAGAATGGCCGGCCGGGTCTGCGCGAAGGAGGTTGCGGTAAGGGCCACCACGGCGAAAGCCAGAAAGCAAATCTTCGAAACGCGGCTCAGTTCTGTCATGGAAGTCTCCCCTTTTCAAGATCGAATCCAGTCCATCTAGATATCCCAGAAAGTCTTTTGGATACGGAATTTTCGGCGCGGCATAGTTTACTCCGATTTCGCATCGGCGTCCCTAGGCTCCCTCATTCGGCGCAAACAGACAAGCACAACGGCCAGAGCGACGGATCCATATTCCAGCAGCAAGATCCAGCCAGGAACGATAAACGGTTGGCCAATCGCGCGCAGATGCCAAACGTAGTAAGTCGGGAGAATGCTCACACTCCAGATGATGATCGGCAGCGTCGAGCGCGACCGCAGAAATGGCAGCATCCAGAGGAGGTACCACGGATAAACAACCGGTGCGCAGAGAAGCGACGCGGCCATCGGCCAGGCAAACGCCGACACTGACTCTGCCTCTGATTTTTTCCCGACCTTTCTTCTGAGCTTTGTTCCAAACCAGGCCGCGGTAAGAATGCCGACGAGAACCGCGAATCCCGCTATAAGCTCTGGAGCGGCAATCCGCTCGAGCAGCGCAAACACTGGATCGTTAAACCAAAAACTATGGACATAATTACCCAGTGAGCCGATCGGAATCCGTCCGTGGTTGAGGAATGGTACATAGAGGAGTGCGACGACGAGTGCCGTCAGTGCGGCATCGCGCGCCCGGACGCGCTTCCAGTAAAGCGGCAATAACACAATCGGGAGCAATTTCACAGCGACCGCGAGCCCAAACGACAGGGCTGCGGCTGCGCGCCAGCGCCGCCCCAGCGCCATGAAGGAGAGCAACAGCAGCAGCGCGCCGAGAATATCGATGTGACCGCTGCCCGCCACTTCCGTGGCGAGCAGAGGATGCCAGGCATACGCTAGAACCCAGTGCGTTCCCTGACTACTTCTGCGCAAGATGTCGAGCAGCACGAAAACAATCAAGAGGTCGCAAACGACAAACGCTACTTTCAGCGCAAAGGTGGACTCGTGAATCGCAGTTATCGCGCGAAAGAAAAGCTCCGCTCCGGCTGGATAGGGGCTCGGCAAATTCGGATTGTTGAGGGTGCGAGTTTCGGTCGTATGCAATTTGCTGAACGCAGGGTCGCTGGGGACAACGAGATAGGGGTTAAAGCCCAACCGCTGTATGCGACCATCCCAAACATATCGGTGAATGTCATCATCAGCGCCGGGCGGCAGTCGTAGAAATTGAAGATGCCAGAAAGCAGAAAACAAAAGTCCGATGACGACGACCCGTTTGGGAAGCGCAGGAGTGTGGAAGAATTCCAAGATGGCAAGCAGGTACGCGACACCGGCAATCGCCAGTGGAATGAGAAAAGAGGGTGCGCCCAGGCTGCCGAACTTGCGCGCGCATATCGTGAGCGACACGAGCATGACGGCGCCGAGAATGTAGAGTCTGCCGGATGGTGTGAACCTCACAAATCTCCGAGGGAGGGCTTGAGTTGCTCCACTGCTTGCCTCCACTGTGCCAGCCAGGCCGCGGTTCGTGGCGCTCTTGACGGAAAGAGTCGCAGTTCCTCCGCCAGCCGTGTCAGGTCAGCGGCCACGTCGATGTCGTAAAAGACGTCTGCCGTGAGCACGGAAAGACCGAGGGAGCGAGCGCGTTCGAGCAGCTTCTCAAGCGCGTTTGACGTTCCCATACCGTCGCCCATGAAAAGTCCCGGATAGTTAGCTTTGGTTCCGACCAGATAGTAGCCTCCGTCGTATGTCGGTCCCACAACCACATCGCAAGTAGCGAGAGCCTCGAATGCCTTCTGCAGCACGGATGCCGGCAGATGTGGGCTGTCGCTGTTGAATGCGATGACGCGCCGCCTGCCAGCTCCCGCGAAGTACGCGAACACCGAAGTAAGGCCGGCAGCCAGTCCCTCACCAGTTTGTGCGACAACTCTCGCGACGTCGCCCGCCAGCCGGGTAAGATCGTCCACATCCGAAGCGGGGCACATAATGGCAATCTCGGTATTGCCCAGCGACTGCGCCAGCGCCAGTGTGTCGTCAAGAAGGCAGCGATAAAACATGGTGACAGCAGGTAAAGGAACACACTGCGCCAACCTTGTCTTGACCATGCCCGGCTTGGGGGCTTTGGCCATGATGACCAGTGTGCGATCGCCTGTGCGTGGGCGACGGTTCGTCGGATCGGAGGATCCCATAGGAAGTGCTCAGCCAGGCCTCACGCTCGTCGCGGCATTCCGGCTCTTTGGATGGCGAAAATAATAGCTCACTATCCGGCTGAGAATGAACCACGCCGCTCCTACCGTACCTTTGACCGTGCCACTGATCTTTGATTTCCCGATACGCGGGTAGTAGCTCACCGGAACTTCTACGATGCGAAATCCAGTAACAGCGCCTTTCAAGATCATTTCCACGGCCCAGCCGTAGGTGGCCTCTTGGAGAGCGAGTTCGCGGAGAACGTCGGCTCGCGCTGCACGGAACGGGCCAAGGTCGCTGATCTTCAGTCCATACAAAAGGCCAATCAAGCTGGCGGCGAGCCAATTGCCGAACGCAGCATGCCACGGCAGTGCCCCGGGAATACGTTGCTCCCCAAGACGCGAACCCAGTGTGATGTCCGCGCGTCCCTCGGCGATGGGCGAGAGAAGAAGCGGCAGCTCCGCCGGACGATCACTGTAATCGCCGTCAAGGAAGACAACCACATCAGGATTTTCTGCGCTCGCAAGTCCTGTCAAACAAGCTCGCCCATATCCGCGCCTTGGTTCGCCGACAACGCGAGCTCCCATCTTCGCCGCGATTTCCGGGGTGCCGTCCGTGGAGTTGCTGTCGACAATAATGACCTCTGTCACAAGATCAGAAGGGAGATCGGCAAGCACACGGCCAATGGCCTGCGCTTCGTTATGCGTGGGAATAATGACTGACACTCGCACGGGATTCTAGCTCAAAGCACCCACCACGGAGCGGACGGCCACCGCTGCGCCAGCCATGCATCCACGCCCCACGCTCTGCCCGCGCGCCCCACTGCCAGCCCAAGCGATGCGAGCACCGGAACCAGCAATTCCCAGATCCAGGCGGTGCCCCACTCTGATATCCAAAGGCTGCCAAGGTAGAGAAATGCCAGGAAAGCGACCGGACGCGTAAACAGCCCGATGACGAGCAACACGCCACAAGAGATCTCTGCCAGCGCTTGCATTGGAGCCGCCATTGCAGCATGGCTCGCCGCTGCTTCCATCACGGCTTTCCAGATCGCCGGCGAGTGCCCCGCTTTAATGTAGTAGTTAATCAGGTTTGCGTAGCCTCCTGGAGTGTAGAGGCCTTTCCCCAGATTCTCGAAGAAGACCCACACGAACATAGCCCCGATGGTCAGCC
Source organism: Candidatus Sulfotelmatobacter sp. (assembly GCA_049590215.1). Taxonomy (GTDB): domain Bacteria; phylum Acidobacteriota; class Terriglobia; order Terriglobales; family Acidobacteriaceae; genus Sulfotelmatobacter. The sequence continues at coordinate 13,326 of JBAWCJ010000208.1, forward strand.
GCACAATTGCGAGACCATTCGCCGCTTGAGGCTGGCAGGTCACTTCGGTTCCGTCATTTCTCGAAGAAGATGCATCCCTTGTCGAGGTTGTACTCATGGTCAGGTTAACCTTCGCCCAATGGATGCTACACCAGACAGCAAGGTTTCGACAGTTTCAAAGTGATTTTGTCATTATGTTTCTAACTTTTTCTTGATGTCAAACCCTAGTTTGCCGAGTACTCTCACGGCGCCGGTCTTCCCGCCCTCGAAGTCTGCAGAGCCAAGCTGTTGTCCCGTGGCGAACTCATAAGCTGCGCCCAAGACTGCCTTGGGCGGGTAACGGCGTTTATCCCAGACCAATTCATAGGTCGTGGTAGGAGCGAAACCATGCTCAGAAAAGAACTGTTCTGGGCCCAGCCGGTCGTACTCGTGTATCGCGCGCAACACGTCACCACGGGTTACGCGATCCCATGCCACCATTTGTTTTTCCTCCCAGGTTTTTCGCTAGACACTGGACGATCGCATTAAGCCGCAGTTCGACCGGACAGGAACTGCTTGACGAGGACTGCGGTGTCGTCAGGGTTCTCTTCCGGAAAGAAGTGGCCGCCCTTCATTGCCTGCCCGTGCGCGTGCGGCGCCCATTGCCGCCAAATGCCCAGCGGGCCTCCATCTTTCGCGTAGAAAGTGTCGAGCGGACCACCCTCTGCCCACAGATGCAGCATGGGACATTCGATTCGCCTGGACGCTTCCTTATCCGCACGATCGTGTTCGACATCAATCGTTGCTGCCGCTCGATACTCTTCGCAGATGCCGTGAACGCGACCCGGATCGCGATAGGTGGAGACATATTGTTCGAGAATCTCTGGCCCGAAGGAACCTTGGCCGAAGGGATTATGGAAGACAGCCTCAGGCGCACCGAGAAGATACTTCTCCGGAAGCGGCTCTTTCTGCGACAGCAAAATCCACGGCCAGTAAGTCTGCGCGAAGCGCGCATCGGACCGGCTCCACGCTTCGAGGATGGGAATCACGTCGAACACGGCGAGTCGCTCCACCTTCTTCGGATGGTCCAGCGCCATCCGATAGCTGACGCGTCCTCCGCGATCGTGACCAATCAGCGTGAAGTTCGGAAAGCCGAGCTTGTCCATCACCTCAACTAATTCCTTCGCCATCGCGCGCTTGGAATAAGGAAAGTGGTCGCCCGTGGAAGCGGGTATCCCGCTGCCACCGTAGGCGCGCAGGTCAACGCAGATCACCGTGTGATTGTCGGCAAGCTTCGGTGCGAGGAATCGCCACATCAGGCTGGTGCGCGGGAAGCCATGCACCATGAGAATGGGCGGTCCTTTTCCGTAGCGGCGCACGAAAATCGTGTTTCCTGAAACCTCGACAAGAGACGACTCGAAAGAAACCTGGCCAGCCATACTTCCTCCAGTTTTATTTGAGTTCGGGGATCGTCCCGCTTTGGCGAAAGAATGCTCCAGCAGGGCACCGAAAGATGCGGCTGTGAGGCCACCAAGAAAAGTGCGACGCTCCAATGCTCCTCCTTACTCTGGTCCTAGACGCTCTTTATCTCGCCGCCGTCCATGCGCACAGAAGCGCCGGTCATCCACTTCGCCGCCGGTGATACCAGGTAAGCCATCAGATCGGCGATCTCCTCCGGCTTCCCCAGGCGGGTTATACCCGCCCGCTCCGGAAAGTTCCTGATGGCCTCTTCGACTGTGAGGTTGTGGGCAGGCGCCCACTTTTCAAAGAACGCCTGCCGGCGTCCGGTCATCACCGCGCCGGGCGATACGCTGTTGACCTGCACACCGTCTCTGATGCCCTGCTCGGCGAATGCTTTAGCGAGCGCGTTGATGGCGGCATTGATGGTGGCGACTGCGGCATATTCGGGCTTGGGGTCGAGGGCAGCGCTTCCCGACATAAACACAACCGACCCGTTCGAAGCTTTCAAAGCCTCCCAAGCCTCCATCGTCAAGCGGCGCGCGCCGTGAAACTTGAGCGCCATGCCGTCGTCCCACTGCGCGTCGGTCATTTGAAATAAATCGATCTGCGGCACCGCACCCGCAATGTTAAGCAGCGCATCGATTCTGCTAAAGCGTTCAAGAGTCTCTACGACGACGGTTTTTGCCGATTGAGGTTGACGTAGATCTAGGGCCAACACCATCGTTTCGGCTCCGAGGGACATAGCTTCGGCCGCGGCTTTTTCCAAGTCATCCTTATCCCGCGCCACCAGCACAATCGCCGGGAAGTCCCGCGCGAGCCGGATGCATGTGGCTCGTCCTATCCCCGAACTGGCGCCGGTGACGATGCCGACCGATTTAGCGGCCATTTCACTGACTTCTCCTTCGTAGGTGAATCAGAAATTAAATTGGTAATGTCATCTGGTTGCCGGCCCTATGACGAGAGGGTTTCGCGCGCGGCCTCCAGGATTATGTTGATCACAAGTTTTGGCTGCGTGTACATCGGGCTGTGGTCGACAGGATAAGAATGGATTTTCGCGCGCATGCGGTCGGCCATGAAATGCAGCGTCTTCGGATTGATCATGCGATCCTCTTCGGCAATCAGGAACCATGCCGGTTTCGTTTTCCACAATGGCGCCGGGGCCGGCTCTTGAATGCACTGGACGGCGATTGGCCGCTGGACGGCGGTTGCGATCTTGGTTTGATCGAGAGAAGCCTTGTGGGCAACCGCACGGCGAAAGCCGTCGTCCGGCATCCATATAAAGCCATGGGAATCGGGAGCCAGCTTGGGCGCTTCCGGATGCGAAGGGTTGAGATAGAACACCTTTGCGACCGTCTCGCCTTCGTCCGGTGCGAGCGCCGAGATATAGACCAGTGCTTTCACTCTGTCTTCCCGCACGGCGGCGATCACAGCGCCAGAATAGGCGTGCCCCACCAGAATTACGGGACCGCTTGTTCGTTCCAGCACATGGGTCAAAGCGTCAGCGTCGTTGGTTAACGACGTCATCGGGATTGGCGCGCAGATGACGTGAAGACCGCGCGCTTCCAAAGGCAGAATGATGTTTCTCCAACAGGAGCCGTCGGCCCACGCTCCGTGCACCAGAATGATGGTTGAGTTCGGGGGAAATCTACTTGTCTTAGAAGCGTGGGAATTTGCGGTCGCTGGTGCGGCGTTTTGTGCTCGCGCAAATTCAGTGAAAGAGCTCTTAAGAGCGATACCTAGAGATGCAGCTGTGAGCGCACCAAGAAACCTTCGACGTTCCATATCTTCCTCCTCGTCTCACTTAACCACTGCTGGGCTAAAGACGTCATCGCGAAACCATGCGTTCTGCGTGACCTCGGTAAATGCCATTTGCGGCCAGGAAATGTTTCATGGCTTCGGCAATCTCTACGACGTGCGTCTCAATTGCAAAGTGGCCGGTATCGAGGAATTGGATGGTCGCGTGGGGCAAGTCCTTCTGAAATGCCTCGGCCCCTGCGGGAAGGAAAAAAGGGTCGTTCTTGCCCCAGATTGCCAGCAGCGGCGGCTTCAATCTGCGAAAGTATTCTTGAAATTGGGGGTAAAGTTTTACATTCGAGGCGTAGTCGAGAAACAGGTCGAGCTGAATCTCTTTGTTCCCCGGCCGTTGCAGCAGAGCGGAATCCAATGTATACGACTCGGGAGGAACAGAATCCGGATTCGCTACGCCGTGGGTGTACTGCCACTTCGTTGCTTCGGGTGTTAGAAAATCGAGAAGGGCGGCGCGATTCTGGGCAGTAGGCTCCTTCCAGTATTTCTGGATCGGATTCCAACCTGAGCTCAAGCCTTCTTCGTACGCATTTCCGTTCTGCGAAACGATGGCTGTTATGCGCTCAGGGTGAGCCGTTGCCAAGCGGAAGCCGGTTGGCGCGCCGTAATCGAATACATAGATTGCATACCGGTTGAGTTGGAGTGCCTCCGCGAATGCCTCGATTGTTGACGCCAATCCATTGAACGAGTATTTATAGTTTCGCTCGCTGGGAATGCGGGTAAATCCGAACCCGGGAAGATCCGGCGCGATGACGCGGTAATCGTCGGCGAGACGCGGAATCAGCTCGCGGAACATGAAGGATGAAGCTGGAAACCCGTGCAACAAAAGAATGACTGGAGCTGACGGATCACCGGCCTCGCGATAAAAAAGTTCGACCCCGTCGGCTTCGATTTTGCGGACGGATGTGCGAGGCAGGCAAGACTGGGATGCGGCGTGCTTTGTCGGAGAAGGTGCTTTGCTCATAATGAGATATCCCCATAGCGTGGAAATTGTGTGGGATTGCAAGTCCTTTTAGTTTTCCCAAGTCGTAGGTTGCACAGCAACTGCCAAACTCCACAATTGGCGGGATGGCTCAATTTCCTTCGGCTCGAACACCTTGCCAACCCAACCTTGGCGGGACGGACGGGTCGCTTTTCCGGTAACCGCGACGGCCTTAAGACGAGTGTCGAAATCAAGACACTCGCGACGCGGGTATAGTGTCATCGCAGCCCATCAAGGGTGTAGAATCACGCCCCAAGGGGGGAACCGGCGTGACGGTGCGTAAGATTCCGCTCGGCATCACGGCAGATGATGTCGCCCTGGGCAGTCATCTCGTCCATTTCTGGAAAACGGACGATGAATTCGAGTCCGGCGTGCGCTTCCTCCAACTCGGGATCGACAACCAAACCGAATATTCCGTGCTCTTCGGGCACGATGAGGCGAACCAGCGCGTGCTGGAAATTCTACGAAAGACCCACCCCAACCTCGATCACGCACTCCAGCAAGACCGGCTCGTTGTTTTGCGACGCGACTCTTCCGCGTCCGCGACACTGGCTAAAATCAAGGATGCTTTTTCGTCTGCTGTTCGGAAAGGAGCCACGGCGATCCGATACCTGGGCAACCTTGGAATCGGCCGAGATGCGCTCCCGGGCAGGGGTGCGGGCGAGGTAATCGAGCTTGAAACCGGTGTGACGACCCTCGTGTCCAGCTACCCCTGCGTGATGGTTTGTATGTACGATGTGAATACGGTTTCCGGTCACCTTTTGTTGGCCAGCGGATTTGCGACGCATCCTCTTGCGGTTTGGAATGACCAATTAAAACAAAATCCCTACTGCGACTGTGAGGAAGTATCCTCGCCCCGCTCGGAAGAGGTCGCATAGGGAGGATCCCATATTTACGATTCTGCATTCGTTTGAGCAATTTTCCCGGCTTCACGCAGTCTGAGAGCATCCCATTGCGAAACTTCGTCATGCTCGCGGCTGACTACAAAGGGGCCCTGTAGCGCATACCAATGAACCATACGGCGCCAACGCCCAGCGACTCGATTGACCTGCGGAACGTCATCGAAACCATTCCCGCACTGGTCGTATGCGCATTGCCCGACGGCACCATTGAGTTTGTGAATCGCGCCTGGCAAGAATATACCGGCTACTCGCCACAAGAACTCAACCATTCGGGCTGGCGGTCTATCATTCACGCGGACGATCTTGCTAAGTTTGCGGAGGAATGGAACGTGGCTTTGTCGAGCGGCAGGTCCTTTGAGACCGAGGCGCGAATCCAGGGTTCCAATGGCCAGTACCGCTGGTTTTTGATCAAAAAAGCGCTAGCCGTGCTAGGAACACGAGAAAGACAGCCGTCCCTGCGCACTCTCGTCGCCTACGAGGACATTGACGCTCAGAAGCAATCGCAGATCAAACTACAAGAGAGCGAGGCGCGTTACCGCCTTCTGATCGAAACGGCAAGTGATGCTGTGATCAGTGCGGATGAGAACGGCACGATCACCTTTGCCAATCCCTCCACCATGAGGATCTTTGGTTATCCTCCGAACGATTTGATTGGAAAATCTTTGACCGTGCTAATGCCGGAATTCCTCCGCTCTGCATATCGGGAAGGATTACGGCGCTATTCGTCTACCGGGAAGCGGCAGCTCAACTGGCGGGGGATAGAACTGATCGGCCTCCGCAAAGACGGGCAAGAGTTCCCGATCTCGGTTTCCCTGGGAGAATTGAGCAGGGACGGGCACCGTATTTTCACTGCTTTTGTTCGTGACATCAGTGAGCAAAAGCGGGCCGAGGAATCTCTCCGCCGAACTCATAGCTACCTGGCTCAGGCGGAGAGACTGTCACGCATAGGGACCTTTGCCTGGGAGGCGCCAGGCAGAAGACCGCTGTACCTCTCCGAAGAATGGTATCGCATATACGATTTTGACCCTAAACATGGTGCGCCTAGTTGGGAGCAATACCTGCAGCGTATTCATCCCGACGACCGGGCCGGGTTGCGAGCGGCCAGCGATCGAGCAATCGCCGAGAAATCTGATTACGACATCGAGTTTCGAATTGTCGTTCCAGGTGGAGCAGTCAAATTCCTTCATGCGGTGGGCGAGCCGGTCTTAGGTCAAAAGAGAGAGTTGCAGCAATTCGTAGGCGTCGTGATGGATGTGACTGAGAGCAGGCGGGCGGAAGAAGAGCGCGAAAGACTGCGCCGCGCGCAAGCTGAACTGACGTACGTCAACCGAGTGAGTACGATGGGCGAACTGACTGCCTCATTGGCGCACGAGATCAAGCAGCCTATTGGAGCGGCCGTGACCAATGCTGAAGCATGTTTCCGGTTACTGGATCGCGATCAGCCCGATATTCTCGAAGCCCGGGAAGCCGCGCTCGAAATGGTCAAAGACGCGAGACGTGCGGCCGACATCATTGACCGAGTTCGCTTGCTATACCAGAAAGGTTCTTCGCACCTGGATGCAGTCGATGTAAACGAAGTCATTCAAGAGATGGTCATGATGCTGCAGAATGAAGCGAATCGCCATTCGGTTACGATACGAACGGATTTCGCCAGGGGGCTTCCGAGCGTCATGGGGGATCGAGTGCAGTTGCAGCAGGTCCTGATGAATCTCATCCTAAACAGTATTGAAGCCATGCGAGGCACAAGAGGTGAGCTCGACATCAAGTCGCAATTGGCCGACGACGGTGAGCTACTGATCTCGATCGCCGATACCGGCGTGGGATTGCCAACCGAGAATACCGAGCAAATCTTTAACCCATTCTTTACCACGAAGCCTCAAGGCACGGGCTTGGGACTAGCCATTACCCGTTCCATCGTGGAGGCGCATGGTGGCCGTATTTGGGCCACTGCAAACTCCGACCGAGGGGCAACATTCCATTTCACCCTGCCTGGCAGAGCGGCGATAGCTGCGTAATGTCGAAGATGCCATGCTCCGCCAGGCGTGAGTCACGCACCATGCGTGACGTGATTACAAGGTGACCTTGATCACGTTTAATTCTGCGAAGCCATATGATCCGCTCTCAGCGGCGCCGCGCCGAAATTGACCGAGAATCTCTTGCACCAAATGGAAACCGTCCTGTACTTCGACAAATCCATGTCGTGGCTTAAAGCGTAGTTCTGGTCTCCGATGTTCCCCTTGATTGTTCCCAAATCAACAACGTCAGACTGCTTCACGGTGGCGCTGTCTCTTGCGTCGTCGCTCGCAACCATGTAGACGTGGACATCGGGGCCATTCGAAGTTTCGAAGTTCGTAAAGCGGAGAAAGCGATCTCCGTCCGCAAGGCGGTAGATGGTTGCGCTACCGGCGGTGGGATGCACCACTCCGTAGAAAGTACCCGCCTCAACGACTTGTGCCGATGAGGCTTCGGCGGGGGCCGGAAAAGCTTCGTTGACCCGGTGATTAACGACGATGCGTTCCGGTCGAAATGCGTACCAGGCGGCAAACAGCACGATCGCAAGAATGGGCACGGCTAGTTTCCATTTATTCATTTTAGTGTCTCCTTAAAACAATTTTCGGGCTCGCGCCGCTTTCGATATCTGTGGAGAAATATGCAGCGCTTGTCACTCTCGCATGTGATTCGGTGGAGCACGAAAGTAGCCAATTCCGAATGCCGGACACGCGAGCCACAGCATTGATAACTCGTATGTTAGCGCGTAATGGAAACTCTGGTACTCACGAGGCCATCAGCGCCGCGTCGATATTAGGACTCCAAGACTATCTTGCGACGCGAGATGTCATCGCGACGACTGCAAATATTCCCACTTTTCCCAGTCCCGCAACTTCCCGGTACGAAACCTATAAGGCACATCAGAATGCGAGCGAGTATCAAAGAGGCAGAGAAAAAGCAATTGGGGAACGTAAATGGAATCCGGCATGCACTCGGGGGTAGAAAGGAGGTCCATTTATGGCAGCGACGGCACTACAGCTAAATGCAGAACCTACTCCCACGGGCCGCAATCATAGAAACGTTCAGGAACTGGCGGACCTGATCACTCACCATTCGCCTCGCTTTCGTCGAATCGCACTGGCTCATCTGGGCAATCTGGCCGACGCGGAGGATGCGGTGCAGGACGCTTTGTTGTCAGCTTTAATGCACGTGGACCAGTTCAGGGGCCAGGCCAAAATGTCCACCTGGCTCACGACCATCGTGATCAATTCTGCGCGTATGAAGTTGCGTCGACGTTCACTGCGACTGCAAATCAGTTTGGACGAAACATTTCAGGAGCAGAGTGTTTCGTTGGCGGATTTCGTCTCGGATACCCGACCAGGTCCGGAACACATGTATCAAAACCGAGAAATTGCGGCCACATTGGGTCTCGCAGCCTCCCGGCTATCTCCAATTTTGCGGATGACGTTCCAGTTACGCGATGTGGATGGCTTGAGCATTCGCGAAACGGCAGATCGCATGGGGGTTCCGTCTGGGACGGTAAAAGCGCGGCTCGCAAGAGCTCGCACGAGGCTCAAGAAAGTGATTAAGCAGAGCACTGGCGCTTCCGTCGACGGAATCCGATAAACTCATGTACCCTGCGCAGTAGAATGAGCAGAGGGGCATGACACTTCCCGACAGTCCTACTGTGTTTATTGTGGATGATGATGCGCGCATGCGGGCGGCCATGCAGCGTCTGCTGAAGACTGTAGGCTTGCACTCCGAGTCATTTGCCACGCCGCAGGAGTTCCTGCGGCAAAAGCTCCCGGACAGCCCGACATGCCTCGTGCTTGATGTGCGCCTTCCAGGAATGAGTGGATTGGAGGTGCAACGCCAGCTCAAGGAAGCGGGAGCGCAGATTCCCATTATTTTCATCACCAGCCATGGAGACATTCCCATGACTGTCACAGCGATGAAATCTGGAGCGGTGGACTTCCTGACAAAACCCTTCCGCGATCAGGATCTGCTGGATGCGATTCACCAGGCACTCAAGAGCAACGCACAATGGAGGCGTGAACGAAACGAAATCGCACAGCTGAGGGAACGTTACGAGAAGTTAACTGCGCGAGAGAGCGAAGTCATGCGTCTCATGATTTCCGGCATGCTTACCAAACAGATCGCTTCGACGATTGGGACCAGCGAAATCACCGCGACGGTTCATCGCGGCCAAGTCATGCGGAAAATGGAAGCCAATTCGCCGGCTGAACTCGGAAGGATGGCAGAGAAGCTCAAACTTCCAACGCTCACCTAGCTCAATCGCAAACCCCGTCCACCGGCTCCCTCCATACGCCTTATGTATATCCATCACTTCCCTTATCACAATCAATAATTGCGTTTTGCCGACCGCGGTCCAATCCTTTAGCTATATGGCTAGTGAGAGGGAGGAACGGCTGGTTGCTGTCATCGAAGACGATGACTCGTATCGAAAGGCTGTGCAACGTTTGCTGAAATCCGCAGGTTTTCCAGTGCGAGCTTTTGCTTCTGCGGAGGAGTTCTTGACTTCTGACCAGCAACACGAAACCGGCTGTCTGATCGCCGATATCCGAATGCCTGGGATGTCAGGGTTAGACCTCCAGTCCAAGCTTAACTCTGATCATTGCCCGATTCCGACTATCTTCATTACTGCGCACGGGGACGAAAAGATGCGACTGCAGGCGATGCGGGGGGGTGCCGTGAAATTTCTCGCCAAGCCTTTCGACGGCGAAACGCTACTTGGAGCCGTTCGAGTCGCGCTGAAATCGTGAGGATGTTGCGGCCACCGTTTTTCTAGGAGGACTCGTGGGCTTTCCCGGAAGACTTCGGGCGGGTGAAGAAGACGAAAGAGACCGGCAATTTGACCAAATCGTAGGCAGCAGCCGTGCTCTGGAATCTGTGTTCACTGAAGTAGAACGCGTGTCGCCGACTGATTCCACCGTGTTGGTTCTGGGAGAAACCGGAACCGGCAAAGAGCTGATTGCCCGGGCAATTCACAATCTGAGCGCACGCTACGCACGCCCATTCATCAAGCTCAACTGCGCTGCCATCCCCTTCGATCTGTTGGAAAGTGAGTTATTCGGGCACGAGAAGGGCGCCTTTACCGGAGCGGTGGCACAAAAGATTGGCCGCTTCGAAATGGCTGATACCGGCACTCTCTTCCTGGACGAAATTGGAGACTTGCCACTGGCCCTGCAGCCTAAACTTTTGCGCATTTTGCAGGAACAAGAGTTCGAGCGCCTGGGAAGCGGCCGCACCCATCGGATCAACGTGCGTCTGGTTGCGGCGACCCATCGCGATCTTGTGCAGATGGTTGCACGTAATGAATTCCGCAGTGATCTTTACTATCGTCTCAACGTCTTCCCCGTGCTGGTTCCACCTCTGCGGCACCGCCGAGAGGACATTCGCGAGTTGGTCCTGCATTTTGTCGAAGTATTCGGACGGCGCATGGGAAAGCATATCGAACAGGTACCTCAGACAACCATGAATGCATTCATTGCGTACCCCTGGCCGGGAAATGTGCGGGAACTCCAAAATCTGATCGAACGGGCTGTCATCCGATCCGAGGACGGAGTGCTGCCCAATCCACTCCCTCCGTCCGCAACGAATTCAACCAATTTAGTTGCCGCGCAAGGCACACTGCGGGATCACGAAACCGCCCTGATTCTTCAGACCCTGGATGTCACAGGAGGAATGATAGGAGGACCGCAAGGAGCGGCCGCCCGCCTCGGATTGAAGCGTACGACATTAGTTTCCAAGATGAAGAGGCTGGGAATCTACCGGCCACGACATGAGCGAGCTATGAGTGAGCCCGAAGCTGGAAATGAGTTGCACGAGCCGATTGCTTGCAGAATGTGGACCAAAGCTCCGGCGTCGATCGAAGGCAATCGTTGAAGGGATAGGGAGAATGCTCATGAAGCCGCGCCTCGCGCCACGGGCCATTCTTGGGTTCCTGCTGGTGGCGCTCGTCTCTCCGGCGGCTAAGGCGCTTGACACTTCACGAAAGATCTCCCAGTACGGCCACAACATGTGGCGAATTCAAGATGGGTATTTGCCTGCCCCGCCGGGAGCCATTGCCCAAACCACAGATGGTTACCTCTGGATCGGGACTCCCGCCGGATTGGTCCGCTTTGACGGAGTGCGTTTCGTCCCCTGGGCCTCGCCGAAGGGTGAAAAGCTTCCCAGCGACCAGATCCATTCTCTTTTGGGCGCGAGCGATGGGAGCTTGTGGATCGGAACGGCAGGAGGGTTGGCGCGCTGGAAGGGCGGAACACTCACTACATACAACGATCTACCCAACAATATTTGGGGCATCGTGGAAGATCATAATCGAGACATTTGGATCGCAAGGTGGGATAGCGGCGATGGACGTGGTCCGCTGTGTCGAATAAGAGACCGCGATCAGCGCTGTTTTGGCCAGGCCGACGGAATCCCTCTTCCAACTGCTACCGCACTGGCGCTCGACAACTCCGGCAATTCCTGGATTTCTGGTAATGAAGGGCTCTGCAAGTGGAAGATCGGAAGTCCGGCGGTGTGCTTCCATCGAGATCTGGCGGAGCGCGGCTATTTGATGGGGGTTCGTGGATTGTCCGTGTTTAATGAGAGTCATGTGTGGATTGGACTGCAGCAGCCTGACGGAAACCTTCAGCTTCAGGAATTCGACCACGGAAAATGGGCGGCGCATCCCTTACCCAAAGCCCAAGGTCCTCCTCCGAGTACAAATCGAATCTTCCGAGATTCGCAGGGCGCTCTGTGGATTGGGACAGCAAGCGACGGGATATATCGGATAGTTGGCGACAAAACGGACCACTTCTCAAACGCAGATGGCTTGTCCAGTGACTCCGTCGTGCAATTCTTTCAGGATCGCGAGGGCACGCTCTGGGTTGCGACAACCAAGGGGATTGATAGCTTTCGCGACCTGCCTGTCGTGAGTTACTCGATTAAGGAGGGCCTGGTATCTGATAGCGTCAGCACGGTTCTTGCGTCGCATAACGGCGGTGTGTGGATTGGCGGCGCCGAGGCGCTCAGCTTCCTCAGGCAGGACAAGCTTTCGGTCATTCGCACAAATCATGGTCTGCCAGGGCGTGATATCACCACGATGTCTGAGGATGGCCGTGGTCGATTGTGGATTGGAGTGGACAGCAGCCTGTCCGTTCTGGATGACGGACATTTTCTCCCAATTCGCAAGCCCGACGGAAGCTCGCCCGGAATCATTCTTGGAATCGCGGAGGACGCTGCAGGAAATGAGTGGGCTATGACGAACGCGGAGCTTTTTCAAATCGAGAACCTCAAGATTCGACAAGAAATTCGCCTGCCGGAACCATGTTTCTCGATTGCGAGCGACCCCAAAGAAGGAGTGTGGCTGGGTTGCGTAAACGGATCCCTGGACCACTACTATGGCGATCACTCGGAAGTGTTTCCCCGGGTCAGCGCCACCAACATACGGCAGTTGCTGCCAGAGCCTGGCGGCGGTTTGTGGGCTGTCGCCGAGGATGCGCTCGTGTGGTGGAACAGCAGCGAGAGCGCAAGGATGACGACGCGGAACGGATTGCCTTGCGACGAATTGTACGCAGTTGTAAAGGACGATACTGGTTCGCTCTGGCTATATGCGCGATGTGGGCTCTTCTCTGTGGCTGCATCAGACTTGATTCGATGGCAGCAGAATCCATCTTTAAAGGTCAAGGTTGAGACCCTCGACGTCTACTCGGGCGCGCAGCCAGGAATCACTCCCTTGCAGCCACAAGCCACTCGTTCGCTCGATGGCCGTCTCTGGTTCGCCAACAACAACGTTCTGCAAACTTTTGATCCGCACGTGTGGCGAAGGAATAAGTTGCCACCCAACGTGTTGGTGGAGCGGGTTACGGCCAATGGTGTCACTTACCCGATTCAACGCGACTTGAAACTTCCAGCTCTCATCCGCAACCTCGACATCGATTACACGGCCTTAAGTTTCGTAGTTCCTCAGAAAGTGCGATTCCGCTACAAACTTGAAGGAAGAGACACCGTGTGGCAGGATGCCGGAGTTCGCCGTCAGGCCTTTTATACTGACCTGCCACCCGGGACTTATCGCTTTCACGTAATCGCGTGCAACAACGACGGGGTCTGGAATGAAACTGGAGCAGATCTCGCATTTACAATCCCGCCTTCATTCACTCAGGGAGCCGGGTTCAAAGCGATCTGCTTGCTTGGCTTTGCAGCCTTCGTTTACTCGGCATATCTGCTCCGAGTCAGGCAAGTGACGCGACAATTACGCACGCGCATGTACGAGCGGTTGGCGGAGCGGGAGCGGATCGCAAGGGACTTACACGACACGTTTTTCCAGGGAATCCAAGGTCTGCTATTGCGTTTTCATACGGCGACTTCTCAGCTCAACAAAGAAGACCCCGCGCGGCGAATCTTTGAAGAAACGCTGAAGCAGTCGGACCAGGTGATGCTCGAAGGGCGGGAACTGGTGCTGGATTTGCGGGCGACGGTTTCCGAACCATCGGATTTGCCGACAGCACTCGCGGATTTTGGCGAGGCGATGCGCCAGGGTGGTTCGTCCGACTTCAGAGTCGTCCTCAATGGGTCGGTTCGTTCTCTACATCCTATAGTCTTCGAGGAACTATTCAAGATTGGTAAGGAGGCGCTCAGCAACGCTTTTCGACATTCTGGCGCGCACTCAATCGAAGCAGAACTCAACTACGAGCGGAGCGAATTGCTTATACGGATCCGGGATGACGGCGCGGGAATTGACTCCGCCATTCTTAGGCAAGGACACAAGGAAGGACATTTTGGAATGCCTGGGATGAGAGAGCGCGCACAGAAAATTGGGGCGCACCTGGATGTTTGGAGCCGGCCCGGGGCAGGCACCGAAGTTGAGTTGCGAATTGCAGCCCGCATTGCATACGCTTCAGAACCTAATGGCTTCTCGTTAGGGAAGCTTCGGCGACCGTGGACCAGCACCAAAGAAGGGGATTCCGCTGACGAGAAAACAAGCTTACCCACTTAAGAACTTAGGCTAGGTCGTTCAATTGCCAGCCTACATATCAAGAAAACCGCGCTTTAGAGCAATCATGACGGCATGAGTGCGATCGCTCGCGTTCAGCTTGGAGAGAATACTCTTCAAATGATTCTTGACCGTGTACTCAGAAATTTTTAGATCAGACGCGATAATCTTGTTGGAGTCACCATTGGCCACGCCGCGAAGCACATCGAGTTCACGAGTCGTGATCGAATCATCGGCCGCATGCTCGGCGATTTGTTGCGCGATCTCCGGCGGAATCCGTTTATGGCCCCGGTGAACTAAACGAATCGTCTCGACTAATTCCGTTCGCAGCAAATTCTTTAGAAGGTAACCAACCGCTCCGGCTTTGAACGCCCGAACCGCTTGAACGTCACCGGCGGAAGTGGTCAGCACCACGATTCGCGCCTGCGGAAATTGTTGGTGAATGGAGGCGATCGCTGCGATGCCGTTTACCTTGGGCATGCGTATATCCATTAATGTAACGTCGGGACGGTGTTTCCGAAAAAGTGCTACGGCTTCATCTCCATCGGAGGCCTGAGCAACAACACGCATGTCGGTTTGTGCATTGATCTCGCCCACGATCCCGGCCATCATTAAAGGGTGATCATCTACAGCCATTACCCGGATGACATGAGTTTCAGTCATGCCGAACCCCCTCAACTTCCCTTTGTATCGCTATCATACTTCCGTTCGGCCAACTCAGCCCCCCTCTAAAGGGCTAATGGATATTGCCTCTATCTGGGATTCCGGCACAATCACGCAGCGCTTATCGTAGAGTGGTGCAAAGACTGTTTTCAATGTTCCCCGCGGGCGCGGCAGGCTGGGGACTCCTGCTTTTACGCGTGTGCGCCGCGGGAATGCTGGTTCGCGGCGCCGCCGATGCGACGGTTTCAATCCACATCTGGGGGATGGCCGGATTAGGCATCCTTGCCGGAGCGTTCTGCGTTGGCGCATTTACTCCAATCAGTTGCAGCCTCTCTGCTCTGCTACAGGCTCTCATGCTGGTGCTGGCACACGAATCAGATCCGTTCCAATTTGTTTTCTCCTTCTGCGTCACTGCCGCTCTCTTTCTCTTGGGACCGGGAGCATTTTCGGTTGATTCCCGTCTATTCGGCCGTCGCCTGATTGTCCACTCGAGTTCGAAGTAGGTCTGCGGTCGCAACTGACATTTCGGCCGTTGTTTCCACATACCCGGCGCCTAATATTCCGGCAATGCCAGCAAAGTACGGCTAGAGCAGTCTGGCTCGAACGAGCCACTTTCGGCCCGCTCTATTTGGGCTTACGTCTTTCTGCAGCAGTCTTTACTGTTTTCTCAGCGCCGGATGGGTTCCTTGGTCTGAATAGATCCGGCCGAGTTTGAGAAGCAAGAGTGATTCTCGTTTTTCAGGGGGATCTAATGACGACCGCAGCTTTTCCGACGACCAGCGCAACCAGAAACCTTAATTATTTTCAACGGCAATACGAAGAGTTCGAAGATGCTGCTGCAGAAATCGTGCCGATGAACGAAGGAAGCAGAGTGCGATCAGAAGGACAGGTGAAAGACGAAACGGCCTTCAAAGGAATTATCGGCAGTAGCTCTTCTCTGAAACTTGCACTCGCCGAAGTCGAGCGCGTGGCTCCGACTGATTCCACCGTGCTGGTGCTCGGAGAAACCGGAACCGGGAAGGAATTAATAGCCCGTGCCATTCATGACCTAAGCGCACGCAGCGGACGCCCATTTGTGAAGGTGAATTGTGCAGCGATTCCATTTGATCTTCTAGAGAGCGAATTGTTTGGACATGAGAAAGGTGCGTTTACCGGAGCGATCGCCCAAAAGATTGGCCGCTTCGAAATGGCGGATAGCGGGACTCTCTTTCTTGATGAGATCGGAGACCTGCCCCCGGCACTCCAGCCTAAACTTCTACGCGTTTTGCAAGAGCAGGAGTTCGAACGTCTCGGGAGCGGTCGGACGCACCGCATCAACGTCCGGCTGGTAGCGGCTACACATCGAGATCTGACCAAGATGGTAGCGCGAGGAGAATTCCGCAGCGATCTCTATTACCGCCTCAATGTATTTCCCGTTGAGCTGCCACCGTTGCGAAAGCGGCCTGGAGACATTCCTCAGTTGATTTCCTATTTTGTGAACAATCTGGGTCGGCGCATGGGCAAGCCGATTCGGTTCATAGCTCCAGAAACAATCGCTGCCTTCACTTCTTATTCCTGGCCTGGAAACGTGCGCGAACTCCAAAACCTGATCGAGCGGGCGGTCATCCGATCGAATGATGGCGAGCTTCCCAACCCGTTGCCGGTACTCGAGCAGATGCCAACAAGGTCGCAGAACGCGACGATCCCGAGCGCTGCCTCAGCGACGTTAAGCGATTGCATGCGATCTATAATCTTACGGACACTGGAAGACACGGGGTGGATGATCGGTGGACCCGAAGGGGCTGCAGCTCGATTGGGATTGCCCAGAACCAGCCTCATTTCGAAGATGAAGAAACTGGGGCTGGCGCGGCCCAGAAGCTCGAGTGTTGCAGCCCTTTCGTTTGGCGTACAGTCCCGCCCGGGGCCGGGCTATAGCGCAACTGGCGGATAACTGGGCCGATTGCGTTCCCATGAAAAGAGACCGCTTAAGGCGATCACATTCACTTTGATCCTGTTGCTGTATCACTTCTGGCTTGCATCGATTTGATGAGGTCGGCGGCCGAGGCTCCTTCGAGCGACAGTCCGTATCCGACTTCTCGTACAATGCGTTCCTTTAACGGATGAATGAAATGTATGCGAGTGTTGCGGCGCGTTACCTCTGGAGCCCTCAAGTAGAGCTCAGCTAGCTCGCGCGCGCGACTGAGCGCCTTCCCGTTCGGCACTACTTCGGCAACCACTCCCCATTCATACGCGGTGCGCGCCGTCAGGGGTTGTGGGTTAAGCAGGAAGGCCTCGGCCCGTCCTGCTCCGGCGCGATAACTCCATGTCGTAAAGATTCCGTCGCCGGGCACAATCCCTCCCGCGAAGTGGGGAACATCGTGGAAGGTCGCGCTCTCGGCCGCCACAATTACATTGGCGAGCAGTGCATATTCTGAGTGAATGTGGGCTCTCCCCTCGACAGCCGCGATGACTGGCACGCGTACGTTCGCCAGGTTCTCGAGAATCTGAACACCTTCGTCATGAACCTGGCTCCAAATGGCGGGGTCGGCGACGTTACCGAAGGACGAAAAATCGATGCCCGGAATGAAGTCACCGCCGGCACCGGTCAGGATTACGATTTTGTTCGTTCGATCCTGGGCAATCCTGTAAAAAGCTTCGACGAATTCTGTATGATCCGGTGCCGTGAAAGTAAATGGCCCGCCGTTGGTATGAAATTCGGCGAGCAGCACACCGTTGGTGTCTCGTGTCAGCTTCAGACTGTGGTAAGCGTCGAAGTAATTGCCGGCAGGTTGCATCAGATTCTCCTCTCTGCGTTTCTTCTTGGATCCAATCGTTCTCTGCGCCCTCAGCGAAGCTGAAACTACATCGTCAGCATCCGCAACTGTTTCAGAGTTTCGGCAGGCTCAGTGCGGATTGTGTAATCCGCGTTCACATCGGCTGCACGAATAATCCCTTGCTTATCGATCACGTACCGTGCGGGCATCGGCAATCGGTATTCCGGTTCATCGTTGAATCTGTCCAACGTGCTGCCAAAAGACTTGTAAAGGTCGCGCAAGTAGTCCGGCAGCGTGAAGACAAGCCGATACTCGTTAGCGGTTTTCAGATGAAGGTCCGTCAGGATGTCATAGGTCAGGTTCAGCTTCTTGTGCAAAGCGCGCGTGTATCTTTCCAGTTCAGGAGTCAACACGATGATTTGCGCCCCCAACGCTCTGACATCGGAATGGATTTGCTGTAGAGCCTCCAGCTCCATGTTGCAATATGGTCACCAATGTCCTCGGAAGAAGCTGATCACCAGAAACCCGTCTCGGAGGAGGTCGGCTGAGGCAACCTGCACGTGATCCTGGTTGAATAAGGTGAAGCTGGGGGCGCGATCCCCAACCCGCAAGGCACGCTCTTCAACTCCCGTAGCTTTGAGCTCGGCCGTAGCGCGATGCATTTTCTCGATCACTTCATGCGGCGCATTGTAAGGCGGAGCTCCGGATTCGAAGGATTTCTTAAACTCGTCCAGTCGTTCCTGAAGAATTGCCATCGTGTGCTCCTTCTGCAGTTTCACAACCGAGAGTGGTTGAACGCTCCGATAGACCCCACTCATGCACCTACTTCGTGTACTTCGCCGCGACCGTGGGGTGAATGCATGCTGGATTCCATTTGGCGGTCAGCACATTCTCTCTTTTGTTTGCTTCCATCCCTTTGGGTCTTCGGACTTATACTGGTGCGGATCTGAAGTTCAGCCAAACAATTCCTGTCGCAGGAGCGTCGTCGAGTCTTTCAGTCGTCACGGCGACTTCAGGTCCCCCATACAACCGAGCTTCCCGAAACACGCTCACTCCTGAAATTGCTACACGATGCGCGTCGGACGTTGCTCGCTTCATTTTGGCTATGTTCTTGCTCTTGCCAAGCAGAGTGCGATTGCACTCTCTGGGCAGATGTGGTTGCCGGGAACAACATGTCGCGTTTGCCCCATGAGTATAGATGCGCCAGAGGTAGCGTCGGCTCTTGATGGGAGATCTGGAGTTTCTGACAAAAGCGCCATAGTCAACAACTACGAGGAGAATAAAAAACATGAAGAGCATTAGTGCTGTAGTCAGCATCGGAGTGAGTATGGTGGCAGAGGCTTTACTGTGCATAACCTTCGCCGCACCGGCTCAAGCGCAATTTCCGCCACCGCCGCCTTCCGTCGGTGCGACAGTACCTGCCACCTACTTCGGTCCCGTCCCTTCCGACGTACAGCGTGAGTACGTCGGCCCTTACCAGTTACTCAAGTCGGGCAAACTCGACTTGAAGGCTGAAACCATTACCATCCCGCTGTATCTGGGGAAAATGAGAGACGGCCGGAAGGTCTGGTACGTCCTCACCGACACAACGGACGCGGGGAATGCCGCAGCTTTGGGTTTGAACTACGCCGCTAAACTGAATTATGCGAAAGTCGGTCGAGCTACGCGGCACGCCACTCTCGAAAAGGACGGAACCCTTACCTTCGAAAGCGGAACCGTAGACTTCTCCCCCAAGAGGCGCGTTGTACCTGGAGAGGCGCCGAATTACTTTCCCCCGAAAGTGGCGGAGCCGGGCTCAGTCGGGGATCAGGATTACTCTCCCCTGATATCGATTGATAACGCCGGCGGGGCTATCTACAACGCGCCCATCGTTGCCTTCAACGTGGAAGCCAGCCAGATCGACTTCTGCGAGGGAAATCCTGACTACTCTCTGGTGCATGACAAGGTGGTTCGTATCTGTCCAAAGGCCGAGACCGTAACTCTTGCGCTTACGCAGGGATTCAGTTTCGCGCGCCCCGTGCTTTACCTCAGCCTGGATGCAAACGAAGCGGTTCCTGCCGCGCTGGAGGGAGCGACCCTGGCCCCCGCGTTGAAAGATATCACCGTCGGCCACGACGATGGGGCCTTCAGCGCCATCGAGAGAATCTTTCTCTTTGCGAACGGCCCTACCGGAAAAGACAATCCACAACGTCAGGGGTTAGATAGCGCCCTCAGCGACGGGCTTTCGCCTTTGAACGTACTGGGAGGCATTCCCACGGTTGCCACAGATTACAGTCCGCTATGGGACTTGAATCTTGGCGTGTGGACGAGGCAGTCGATCGAGAAGGGCTACCGCTCAAGACTGCTGGGAGAGTTCCAAATCCTCGACTTCGCCGAGAAAGGTTTCATCACCGGGCCAAACGGAGGCGCATTTGGATCCACGGGTCTGATTGTGAACTGTCCGATCGTTTGGCGGTTCCTGTAGAGTCGTGACCCCCAATTGGGACGATCCGGCGAAGGCTGGCGCCGGATCGGCTCAGTTTAAAGTTTTATTACCTGGCGAATGGAGGTTAGACAAATGATGGTGCCGCTGCGGAATTTTTTCTTCGGACTTGCCCTCGCTCTTGTGATGGCCTGTTACGCCATTCCGGCGGCTGCGCAGGCCACCAGCGGGGGCAATCACTCGACGGCTCAGATGACTGCATCCGCGAAGAACTTAGATCCGGCTGATTGGGAACCGGTCCTGCTGGAATCTGCCAGTGCGAATGATGTGCCATCACCGCAGCCGGTCGACTCGAGAGGTGTCCGACTGGAACTTGTACAACTCCGCGAGGCGCTGCAATCCATTACGCCGCACCAGCGGAGTCTAGTTAATAAATGGGTTGTAACGAATCAGGGGAGGGTGTGGCGTCAGGTTCTGGATCAGCTGACGCTACACAATCTCGCTGGGGCTCCATCCTCTCTTAGGCTTTATGCCGCCCTGCATATTGCAATTGCCGATGCGGAAGTGGCGGCGCGAAATCGACAACGAGCCTACCGTAGACCTCATCCGGGCGAACTTGACCCCGGCATTCATCCTCTTGTCGCCAGCTTAAGTCCATACGCTTATCCCTCAGACCTGGCTGCAGAAACAGGAGCCGCGGAACGGATTTTGTTATTCGTCAGGCCAGAAGCTGCCGGCCAAATCGACGCTCTGGTGGATGAATCGATGCGGGCTCTTGAAAGTTCAGGGCTTTATCTGAAGAGCGACTGCGAAGCAGGCCGCCAGCTTGGCTACCTCGTTGCCGAGGAAGTGCTTTCAGTACTTGCGCAAGACCGGCGCCCAAATCAACTGGTCTTCGCGAAGGAGATGCCCTGGGAGCAGCCTGCCGCGCCGGAAACGGTACGTCTCGGCTCTCGCTATCAACTTGCACATTCGGAATACGATGACTCGGTGAAGTGGACGGCTCCCCTCCTGCGGCAAGGCGTCACGTACGGGGACTTGCCGCCCTGGAACCAGGCTTTGCCCGTGGACCCAACTGCAGGCACTTGGCGGCCGCTGATTCTGGAAAGCACCGATCTGTTTCATGCTCCGCCGCCCCCAGCGAATAGTTCTGCCCAGACCATGCACGAGATGGAGGAGATTGTTGCCGCGTTGAACAACCGCAGCTGTTACACAGATTTTATCGTCTTCAAGTGGGCGAACGAACAGCCTGGTCGCTGGGCCGCCGAGATCATGGATGGACTGATGAGCCGGTATGATTGGGATGCTCCAAAAACCGCGCGGGCGGAGGCGATTCTCTACGCCGCTATGTACGATTCGCTGCTGACGACATGGCATGAGAAGTTTCGTTATCTTCGTCCGCGGCCGGCGCTGCTGGAAACCGGCCTTCCAACCGTCATCCTGACGCCGAAGCATCCTTCGTATCCGGCCGGGCATGGAACTTATGTAGGCGCGGGTTTTGCCGTGCTACAAGAGTTTTTTCCCGATGAGCGCTCGGAATACGAATATCTGATTCCGGAGGTCAATAACGCACGGGTGTGGGCCGGCGTCCACTTCCGCGACGATATGATTGCCGGAAACATAATCGGAGAGCAGGTTGCCAATGCGGTCATTGAAAAAGTGCATCTCGATGGTTCGCCGGGCGAGCGATCAAAGCGGGTGCTCGGCCAACCATTGGTGACATCTGCATTCTTCGGCGACGGCGGGCCAAAATACCACTGATACGAGACAGGCCGTGGTATGCAAAAGGGAAGCTTTTCAAAGGATAGATCGGAACCTTCCATATGAAAACCGGAACAGATCAGAGTTCTAAAATCGTAGGTGGCGCCAACATCTTGTCGTGCTTAGCCAATCGTACATGGCGGCGACGACGATCAGCGTCACTATGAGAAAGACCTCAGGTGAAGCGCTCGACTAGTTTGATCCTTACTATTTACCGCCAACCGAGGGATGGGGCGACCGTTGTGAGGATTGCCTCCATCACATGCGCGTTGTAGGCAACGCCGAGTTGATTTGGAATGGTTAGCAATAGCGTGTCGGCCTCTGCGATCGCCTCGTCTTTCCTAAGCTGCTCGATGAGAACATCTGGCTCAGCAGCGTAGCTGCGGCCGAAGATCGCCCGCGTGTTTTCGTCAAGGAAGCCGATTTTGTCCTCTTCTTCGCGAGAGCCTCGTCCGAAATAGCCACGATCACGGTCATCGATCAACGGAAAAATACTGCGGCTGACGGAAACGCGCGGAGTACGCGTGTGACCAGCTTCCTTCCAGGCTGAATGAAAGGCGCGAATCTGGGCAGCTTGTTGGATGCCGAGCGCCTCGCCCGTCTCGTCGAATTTGAGGGTTGAGGTCTGCAGATTCATTCCTCTCTTCGCGGCCCATGCAGCCGTCGCGTTGGAAGCAGATCCCCACCAGATTCGATCCCGCAATCCCGTGGAGTACGGCTCAAGACGCAGAAGGCCGGGAGGATTGGGGAACATCGGGCGCGGATTAGGCTTGGCGAAGCCCTTGCCGCGCAGCAACTCAAGAAATTCTTCCGCGTGCCGCCGGCCCATATCTGCATCGTCTTCGCCTTTAATCGGACTGTAGCCAAAATGGCGCCAGCCATCGATGACCTGCTCAGGAGAACCGCGGCTGATTCCCAACTGCAGTCGGCCGCCGGCGATTAGATCCGCGGCTCCGGCGTCTTCCGCCATGTAATGAGGATTCTCGTACCGCATGTCGATCACTGCGGTGCCAATTTCAATTTTTCGCGTTCTAGCACCAACCGCCGCGAGTAGTGGAAACGGTGATGCCAGTTGCTGCGCGAAGTGATGAACCCGGAAGTAAGCTCCGTCCATTCCAAGGCGCTCGGCCTCTATGGCCAGATCAATGGACTGCAGGAGCGTGTCGCTGGCCGACTGCGTTCGTGACTGCGGTGAAGGTGTCCAATGACCGAATGAGAGGAAGCCAATTTTCTTCATGCAATATAAGTCTCGCGCTAGATAAAATTCCGCTTCGGCGGCGTGCACACTGAGTCAAACCTGCGACTTGCAGAGACGCCATGCGGGTGCCCGGTATCAGGTTTTTATCGTCTTCACTCCGCGATCGAGGCCGGTCGCAGATTTGGGGTCAGAACCGTCAGTTCGCCGATTTGTTCCCGCTTCACGGTACCACGCAGATGGGCGTGATCCATCATCCAGACCTCAGGAATGATTTCGCCGACCAGTTTTCCATGACAGAAAAGTCGCACCACCGAACTCTCAGAGACGACAATTCCCACGGCTTTGGTAACTGCGCTCATGTTCGCGGCGGCAATGTGACGGCTCCCGAGTCCGAGCGGCACGTCCACTTGCGTGGCCACGGCATCGAGATAGCGGCACGCGGAAACGACAATTCCTTCGCGACTCACCACGAACCCACCGTCCAACTGCGCCAATTCCTTGATCGTTCCGCGTAAATTCAGATTGGTGACGTGCCGCGAAGACTCCGGGTGCCCCAGCAGTGGATCCAAAATTAACGGCCTGGATTTCGCGAGCACTGCCATCTCGTCGCCGAGCGTAAATAGCGTGCCGACACGCCTTCCCTCCCGACCCTCGCGAGCAATTTCAACGGCAAGCTCAATCAGGGACTCTAGAACGTCAGGATCGTATTCCGTGACCTGGCAGAGAATACTCTCGAACATCCATCAACTCCTCGGGGTTGAATCGACGACGCCGTCCATGGCGCAGGCACACTGTGCTTTGGATGAAGGGCCTACGAAGAAGATTCAGGCATAGACAGCGCTCGGGCAGTGATTCGCTCTGAAGTCAAGGGAACGGTGCTCTCCGTGCGTCGGACGGGGGACTGCCAGTGCAGGTGAGCGTTCCGTAACAAAATCCAATCTCGGCTGGCTACGCCCTGTACTTTCGTGAGGATAATAGGAAAGAAAACCCGGCAGAAGTCGCTGTCTGTCGCATCGGCAGCTCTTAAAGTTTGGTTTTCTAGAGCCGATATGGCCCTTGGATGGCAAGAGCCTTTACTGCGTTCCTGTCAGATCAACCGAATTCTGAGGAGATACCAATGTCGACAGCAGCCATTTCCAGCAGTTCCATTTACCAGCAGACCGAACAATATTTTCAAACTCGGCAAAGCGATCTGCAGCAACTCGGACAAGCACTGCAGTCCGGCGACTTAGCAGACGCCCAAACGGCCTACAACAACATCGTCCAACTGGGCCAGAGCGGCCCATTCGCCAGCGGAGACCCATTTTCGCGACCCCAGCGCGAGCGGGATTTCACAGCCATCGGGCAAGCGCTGCAGTCGGGCGACTTGGCCGGTGCTCAATCCGCTTTCAGTACGCTCCAAAGCACATTTGAGAAAGGCGCAGGAACGCAGAATTCACCCAGCGCCAGTGCCACTTCCAACAGCGGACCGGAGATTATCCTTAACCTCAGCAATAGCAGCGCCGCTACCAGTTCCGCCTCGAGCGCGGCTGCCTCCAGCAGCGGGCCGGAAATTATCCTCAACCTGGGCAACAGCAGCGGAAGCACCAGCCCCGAGCAGATCACCATCAACCTCAACCCAACCAGCGGGGGAGGGGAACAGGTTTCCCTCAGCGTTGGCAGCCAGGGTTCGAACGCGCAGGAAATTACGTTCAATCTGGCTCCCAATAGCAACGAACAGATCGTCCTGAATTTATTGGGCGAGTCCTCTTCCAGCTCCAGCAGCAATTCCTCAGGCAGCTCCTCAACAAACGGAGGCCTCAGCGTTTCGGCTTGAACGGCAAGGACGGCGGTGCAGTTCGCGGGAACCATGCCCTCTCCGCCCGCCTACTGCACCGGCACGTTTCACGCCGCGAGCCGCTCTACAGAGTTTTTCCTGTCACTGCCTATTCTGCAAATCCTCAAGTTCCTCAAGAGTCTTCCCATGCGCTCCGTTTTCGTTGCGCCCCAGCTTGGAGTAAACTGACCCCATCCAGGGAGAGACTTCGAGAAAGGAGAAACCAATATGAAGGCCAGGTTATCGGTTTTCGTTATTGCTCTGTTGTCGATCGCGACACTGGGCTTCGCCCAGGATCGCGGACAGCCCTCAGCCAAGTCGCAGGAACGCATCACTCGGGAAGTTCGCCACGAGCTTCTCATGCTCCCGTATTTCGGAGTGTTCGACAACATTGCTTACAAAGTGGACGGCTCTACGGTCACGTTACTCGGGCAGGTTGTAAGGCCTACGCTGAAATCCGATGCCGGGAACGCGGTGAAACGCATCGAAGGGGTCGAGAACGTGGATAACCAGATTGAGGTGCTTCCGCCCTCGCCCATGGATGACCGTCTGCGCATCCGCTTGTATCGCGCGATCTACGGCTACCCGGCGCTGGAAAAATACGCTCTGGGCGTGCAGAAGCCGATTCGCATCATTGTGAAGAATGGCCACGTCACCCTCGAAGGAGTGGTGGACAATGAGGGTGACAAGAACCTTGCGGGACTTCGCGCCAACACCGTATCCGGCATTTTCTCGGTGACCAATAACTTAGCCGTTCCGCCGAAGTAGAATGCTCCGCGGGCAGCGGTGTGCGCGCTGCCGCTGCCGCTCGCTTTCACTTTGGCGCGAAAGCGGCCTCTCACTGCGCTTTCCTGCGTATAATAGTCCGCGTTCTGAACCAAGTCGTTCCGAACCAGGTCTGGAGGAAATGCCATGATGAATCGCCGCACGTTCCTTGAGAGCGCCACGACTGTCACCGCGGCCACGCTGCTCGCCGGCCGCATGGGCTGGGCTGCGGCGGACCACAAGATCGATAAGCTCGGTGTGCAGCTTTATACCGTGCGCGACCAGATGAAAGCTGACTTCGATGGCACTCTGGCCAAAGTTGCTGCGATCGGCTACCAGGAAGTCGAATTCGCTGGATATTTCGATCGCTCGCCGAAAGAAGTGCGAGCCGCCATCGAGCGCCATGGCCTGGTCTCACCCTCCTGCCATGTTCCGTGGGAGGTGCTTGGCGACAAGTGGCCGGAACAAATCGAGTCCGCCAAAATCATTGGCCAGAGCTACATCGTCTGTCCCTGGATCCCCGAAGAAATCCGCAACCATCCTGACGGCTGGAAGCGCGCCGCCGAAACTTTCAACCGCGCAGGCGAAGTGAGCAAGAAGGCTGGCGTTCAGTTCGCCTATCACAATCACTGGTTCGAGTTTCTCCCCGTGAACGGAAAACTGCCTTACGATTTCCTTCTCGAAAACTGCGACCCGGACCTGGTCAAGATG
The DNA here is from genome assembly GCA_049590215.1 of Candidatus Sulfotelmatobacter sp. GTDB lineage: Bacteria > Acidobacteriota > Terriglobia > Terriglobales > Acidobacteriaceae > Sulfotelmatobacter. The sequence goes on from JBAWCJ010000208.1 coordinate 39,513, forward strand.
GAGCTCGATCTGTGCTGGATCGAGGTCGGCGGCGGCGATCCGATCAAGTATTTTGACCGCTACCCTGGACGCTTCCCGCTCGTTCACGTGAAGGACATGAAGAAGCTTCCAGCCGTTTCGGCCGCCGGCGGGCAGGATTTCGGAGACACGCTGAAAGATATGACCGCAGTGGGAAGCGGCATCATCGACTGGAAGTGGATTTTTGCGGAATCCGAGGAGGCGGGGATTAAGCACTATATCGTCGAGCACGACAAGCCCGCTGCGCCGTTCGACAGCATCACAGCCAGCTACACGTACCTGCGGCAGTTGCGTTGGTGAGACGCGTCACGCTTTCCCGAAGGGATCTTCGAGCGACGGACTTTGCGGGGTGAACAACGCCGCGCCGTTTTCCGTTATGTGCATATCGTCTTCTAGACGGATGCCAAACTCGCCGCGAATGTAGATGCCAGGCTCATCGCTGAAAGTCATGTTGGGTGCGAGCTTGATGGTATTGCCGCGAACGAGGTAGGGCCACTCATGGCCATCCATGCCAATGCCGTGGCCGAGGCGGTGTGTAAAATATTTGTAATCCGGTCCATAGCCTGCATCCGTGATTACTTTGCGCGCCGCCGCATCGACCGAACCGCATTCCGCACCCGGACGCGCCGCGGCCAGTGCCGCCGCCTGCGCGCGGTGCACGATGTCGAAAACTTTTCTCATCTTGTCCCCCACTTGGTCCGGGGCCTTGCCGAATACGAATGTGCGCGTGATGTCGGATTGATATCCTTCCACGTCGCAGCCATCGTCAATCATCACGATCGAACCTTCGTGGATCACCTGCGGAGTCCTCGACCCGTGAGGCAGAGCCGTGTACTCCCCGACTTGGACGCTGGCCTCGCCGGGAAAACCCATTTGTCCATACCCCGCCGCGATCAACTCTCCGACGTCATGCTGCGTCATGCCTTCGCGAAGCGCGTGATAAACCGCTTCGTACACGGCGAGGGTCACCTGGTTAGCCAAACTCATCAGTGCGAGCTCGTGCGTGCTCTTGATCCTGCGGCAACCCGCGGTCACCGGAGTTGCGCTGGTCAGCGTGGCCTGGGGAGCGACCTTGGCAATTCCATCGGCAAAAACGAAACGCACGGTCTCTTCAATCCCCAGGCTGCCGCTGGCCATGCCACGTTCCTTCAGTCCTTGGGCGACGCGCTGGTAGGGGCTTTCGTCTTCCTGCCAGGTGCGCACATCTGGATTCTCACCCTCGGGTGCGGCTGCGATCTGCTCGCGGGCGCGCCCTTCCTCGAACGCCGGGCAGACATAAAACGCCGCGCCTTTGGCGGGCAGAACCAGCGCGAACAGGCGTTCGCCTCCCCACCAGCGGATGCCTGTGAAATATGTCAGCGACGTACCTTCCATGAGCACGATGCCGTCGAACCCGTTCTCGCTCATCAGCTTGCGGGCGTGCTCCTGGCGTTCTTGCCGTTCCTCGCGGGTTATGGGAGTGGCGTCGTTCTTCCGCGAACTTAAGCGCGCCAGGGATGGCGGCAGGGTAGAGGCGGCAGATTTTTCGTCGGCTGGCGCACCGAATGCCAGCAGAGGACGAGCCACTGCGGTGACTCCTGCCGCCACGCTGCCAGCTTCGAGAAAACGTCGCCGCGAGATCATGAAACCCCCGTGCAAAGATAAAGATATTGAGATGGGACATTATATGTCGCTTGGGGATTCGTGGGAGATAATTGCTTCATGGAAGCGGCCTTCCAATGTGCCGGTTGCAGCGAATGGAACTCCACCACGATCGATGAGTCCGCGGGATACCGTCAGAGCTACGTAGAAGATTGCCAAGTCTGCTGCAAGCCCAATTTGCTGCGCATCGACTACGATACTGCATCGCGAGAGTTCTTCATCACCGCCGTGTTGGAATAAGTTGATAGTAAGTTCCGTGGTGAGAGCCGTAACAAGCTACGCCTCTACGACTTCTTGGTAATATTCGCGATATAGTTAGCTGCTCTGTAAGAGGGTTATCGCCGATTCAGAAAGGATAGACCTCGATGGCGACAAATTACACCGGTGGTGGACGGATGGTGGCGCATAATATGGTCACGACTCAGTTTGAGCTGGACGGTTTTCGCGTGACGCGAACTCTCGGAGTGGTGCGCGGGATCGTGGTGCGCTCGCGCTCGATCTTCGGCACGATCGGCGCCGGATTACAGACGCTGGTCGGCGGCAACATCACGCTGCTTACCAACCTGTGCGAGAAGACGCGCGCCGAAGCCTTCGACCTGATGCTGCAACACGCCGCCGAACTGGGCGGTAATGCTGTGGTCGGTGCCCGCTACGACGCGACCGAAGTGATGCAAGGCGTCACCGAAGTGCTGGCTTACGGGACCGCGGTATTTGTCGAGCCGGCGAAGTAGGCATTGTCGATTGCGACTTCCAATTGCCAACTGCTTCTCAGTCTTTGTACACCCAGCCTGCAACCAGCGTTGCCAGAATGGCGCCAAACCACATCTCGATCATCCAGCCAAAGGGAAGCCCGCGGTCGCCGGCGAACCATGTAGCCTGCGCGAAGTTCAGTGGGAAGCCGGCGAAGAAGCCAGCCAGAAAGCCGACCTTCAGCGCGCTGCCGGGACCAGGTCCCAGAGTCTGACGCGCCCAACCGTAAAGATGTGCGGCTGCGATCGCAAGAATAAACAGGAGCACGATCCATTGGACTGCGAAGAGTGGATAGCGCGGAGTTTTCAGAAAAAACCCGGCATTCTGCGCCGCCAGATAGCGCGCATCGGTGATGACGTACTTGCCTACAAGAAAACTCCAGATCGTCCACACTACGCCCCCTGCCAAACCGCCCAGCCAGATTCTTCCTCGGTTCAGACGCATAGTTCCTCCGTAGATCGTCTTTGAATAAACGGACGAAGTGTACACCTAATTTGAGAGCGATGGCGATCGAATCCAGCCCCCGGCTTTTCTCCTGTCTTCCTGGGGTATAGTCGTCGCATATGAAATTTCCGCGATCCTTGTTTCTTACTCTTTTGTTGTGCTGGAGTGCGGTCAGCCATGCGGCGGACTTCAAATACATTCGCCAGGGCAGCCCACAGGACGCGCAGGTCCACACTGAAGCCGGAATCGCGATGATGGGCGGGGGCAGCGATCTGGACGAAGCGTTTCGCTGGCTCTGTGCGAAGGCCCGCGGCGGTGACTTTCTGGTCGTGCGGGCGCACGGCGGTGCTGACTACAACCCCTACGTTGCCGGCTTGTGCCAGATGAATTCGGTGGCGACGCTGATCATTCCCAACCGGAAAGCGGCCCAGGAGCCGCGCGTGGCTGAAATCATCGGGCAAGCCGAGGTCATCTTCATTGCTGGCGGCGACCAGTCCCGTTACGTCAACTTCTGGAAGGGAACCCCGGTTGAGGATGCAATCAACGCGCACGTGGCTGCGGGCAAGCCCATCGGAGGAACCAGCGCGGGTTTGGCGGTGCTCGGGCAGTTTGTTTACGGGTGCCTCGAAGATAAGCCGGATGACGCCGATCTCTCGTCACGCGAGGTTCTTGCTGACCCTTACATCAAGCGAGTGACCGTGGTGCGCGATTTTCTGAAAGTTCCCGGCCTCGAAAACATTCTTACGGACAGTCATTTCGCCACGCGCGATCGCATGGGGCGGAGCCTGGGATTCCTGGCACGGATTGCACAGGATGGCTGGTCGAAAACGCCCCGCGAGATTGCCATCGATGAGAAGTCGGCGTTGCTGGTGGAAGCCAGCGGAAGGGCGAAAGTGGTGGGCACCGGGCTCGGAGTTTATTTTCTGCAAGTCACAGACGCGCCGGAAGTCTGCAAGCCTGGCCAACCGCTAACTTTGCGGAACGTCGCTGCCTATCGCGCGCCCACCGGAGCCGGGTTCGACGTTCGCGCCTGGAGCGGCGACGGCGGGGAAGCATATTCAATAACGGTAGAGGCAGGACAGATTCATACCAGCCGCACTGGGAACGCCGTGTATTAGTAGCGCATGCGCTCCCGCCGGTGTTTAGCTGGTAGGGATGCCCATCCAATAGCCACCAGGACGACGGCGCTACTTCTTTTCCACAGGAAAGTCCTCCATGGGCGCGGAGTGCAAGAAAAATGTTAGCGAATAAATAGCGAATGAACCTGGAGCATAAACCCAACCCCTTGTGGTCGTCTTTCTGGTTAACCACAAGCACTCGTATTTTGCCGGATCACTCCCGAAGTGGGAACCCTACCTTCAAGTTTAGGCTTGACAATCAATGACTTACGGGTAAGATGTGGGAGAAAGTGGCACAGAGTGGTCAACACAGTTAAGGTCGTGGGAACGGGAAGCTGACAAAGAGGAGCCGGTGGGAAACCGACCCAAAAGCACGACAAACAGCCCGAACCACCCGAGTTTGACCGAACTTTGCGCTGCTCTTACCTCCCTCGTTGCTGTCGTAGCGGCTAATAGGAAGACCAGACCCTTAAAAGAATCCGGCCTCCGAAGAGGCTTTACACATGTTTCGCGGCAATCACCCAACTCGCGTCGACGAAAAGGGACGGTTAAAGGTCCCGGCGGAATTCAAGCGGGTGATCGACGAGAAGTACGGACAGCAATTCTATATCACGAGTCTGGATGGGAAGGTTGCTCAAGTGTATCCCTTCGAGGAATGGGAGCGGATCGAGCAGAAGCTGGCAGGGCTCTCCACCTTCAATCCTACGAAGAAGAAGTTCCTGGCCCGGGTGAACTATTACGGGCAGCAGGTGGAGATGGATGGGCAAGGCCGGTTGCTGATGCCGCAACTGCTGCGCGATGCGGCCAAGATCAAGGGCGAAGTGGCGGTTCTGGGCAATCTGACGTACCTGGAAGTGCGCAACCTGGAGCTGTTCAAGCAAGAGATCGAGGAAGAAAAGTTCACGCCTGACGATGAGAAGACGCTCGACGAATTGGGCATCTAGTGGGCGAGGGTTTAACAGACACCCCTCAGGGGGTTGGGCATGGTGGTGGAAGGGAAGTGAGCCATCTTTCACCAAATCATGTTCCGGTTCTTTTAAAAGAAGCGATCGACTTTTTAAACGTGCGGCGTGGCGGGACCTATA
>JBAWCJ010000209.1:0-6170 GCA_049590215.1 Candidatus Sulfotelmatobacter sp.
GGATTACAAGCTGGCCATCGACGCCTACAAACACGCTATCCAGTTGGATCGCGACAACCTCGACGCTATCCGCGGCCTGGCGGAAAATCTGCTCAACGACGGCCAGATCGACGCCGCCCTCGATCAATACAAAGTGATCGCCGACGCCAATCCCGAAGACGCGCAGACCTACCTGCGCATCTCGGAAATCTACCGCCGCCAGGGCAAATACGACGAGGCGCTCGACAGCCTGAAAAAAGCCCAGGCCATGGTGCCCGATGCCCTCGAAGTTCCCTACAACATCGCGGTGGTTTACGAGGCCCAGGCGCGCTACGACGAAGCCGCAAAGATCTTGCAGGATCTGCTGAAGAAAACCGAAAAGGCCGACGGCAGCTACTCGCAATCGGACCGCAACAATCGCGGCATCTTTATAGAACGCCTCGGCATGGTCTACCGTGACCAGGAAAACTATCCCGCCGCGGTTGAAGCCTTCCGCCAGATGATCGCCCTGGGCGACGACAACGCCCGCTCCGGTTACCAGAACATCATCGACACTTATCGCGACGCTAAGCAATGGTCACAGGCAACGGCCACTGCCAAAGAAGCGGTGCAAAAGCTGCCGAATGACCGCGAACTGCGCATGGTGCTCGATGGCCAACTCGCAGACAGCGGTGACCCCGAGAAGCCACTCGCCGACGTGCGCTCGCTGCTCAAAGGCACGCCCGAGGATCGCGACGTCTACCTCCGGCTGGCCATCATGTACACCCGCTTGAAGCGCTTCAGCGACGCCGAGGAGGCGCTCGACAAAGCCGAGCAGCTCTCCACCAAGCCCGACGACAAGGAGTACGTCTACTTCCTCCGCGGCGATACCTACGAGCACGAGAAGAAATACGACGAGGCCGAAGCTCAGTTCAAGAAAGTTCTCGCAATCACGCCACAAAGTGCCGCGGCCCTAAACTATCTCGGCTACATGAACGCCGATCGCGACGTCCGTCTCGAAGAGTCTCTGAATTACATCAAGACGGCCGTGAGCCTGGACCCGACCAACGGCGCTTATCTGGATTCCCTGGGTTGGGTTTATTTCAAGCTCGGCAAATACGACTTGGCCGAAGAGAACCTGACGAAGGCGTCCTTGCGCATGGGTTCCGATCCAACCGTGCAGGACCACCTCGGCGATCTCTACCAGAAAACCGGCCGCCTGAAGCTGGCAGCCGCTCACTGGGAGCGCGCCGTCGAAGAGTGGAACAAAACCATAGCTCCGGAACAGGACGGCGATCTGTTCGCGGCCACGCAGAAGAAGCTCGACGCCGCCAGGGTCCGTCTAGCCAAGGAAGGCTCGGGGAATCAGTAGCCAGTACCTAGCGGACCTACGCTGCTACTCGGAGGGCATCTTGCAGACCATAAAGGGCCCGGTCCTCTGCTTATCTCTCGCTGTCTTGGGATTGATCCAGGCTGCGAACGCACAGCAATCCAAAGAAACGGCGGCCGCTCCCGTGCCGGCGCAGATCGCCGCAGCCCAAAAGGTATTCATTTCGAACGCTGGCGGCGCAAGCCTTGAGGCGGTCATCGATGAGACGGTTTTCAACGGAGGCCCCGACCGGCCCTACAACGAGTTCTATGCCGCGATGAAGCGCTGGGGCCGATATGAAGTCGTATCCTCGCCAGGCGATGCCGACCTGATCTTCGAAATCAGTTGGGCCCTCACCGATACAGGATTAAGGCTCCCCGTACTCGGGCAGCTGCGCCTGGTGATCATCGATCCGAAAACCCGCATCACGCTGTGGAACCTCACCGAATACGTGCGAGGAGCACTGCTGTTGGGGAACCGGGACAAGAATTTCGACCAAGCGATGAATACGGTTGTGGCGCGCCTGAAGGCACTGACGACCCCGCCGTCACCAACAGCAGATCCTTTACAGAAATAATTACCGCAAGAAGTAGCCAGTACCAAGTACCCAGTGAGACGTCGGAGCGGACCAAGATAGACGCGCTTTTTCTCGCAACTCGGTACTAGGTATCAGGTACTCTCCGCTGTTAAACTTCAGAAATGCTGGCCGGCTACGCGGTGCAGGTGGAACAATCCCGCGGACGCCGTTTCCCTGAACCCCAGCATCCCTACCGCAACGACTTCCAGCGCGACCGCGACCGCGTCATCCACGCCCGCGCCTTCCGTCGTCTCGAAGACAAGACCCAGGTTTTCACTCGCCGCTACTCCGATCACTTCCGCAACCGCCTCACCCACACCATCGAAGTAGCACAGATCACGCGCACTATCGCGGGAGCGCTTGCCCTCAACGGCGATCTAGCCGAAGCGCTAGCCCTGGTGCATGATCTCGGCCATCCTCCGTTCGGCCACGCCGGCGAAAAGGCGCTCGACGCTGCCATGCGCGCCCACGGCCTCTTCTTCGACCACAACCTGCACGCTCTGCGCATCGTGGAAGACTTCGAGCAGCGCTACGCGGCCTTCCCCGGCCTGAACCTGACTTTCGAGGTACGCGAGGGCATCATCAAACACTCCCGCGATTACGACGCGGCAAAGCATCCGGAACTGGCCGAGTATCTTCTCGACCAGCGCCCTCCGCTAGAGGCCCAGCTAATCGACCTTACGGACGAAATCGGCTACAACACCGCCGACCTCGACGACGGCTACGAAGCCCATCTGCTGACGCTCGATCAAATCCGCGCCGGCGTACCCGTCTTCGAGCGTTTCTTCCGCGAAGCCGAGCGGACGTATCCCGATGTCCCCGCCAAACTGAAATTCAACGAAGCCCTGAAAGGAGTATTGAACCGGCTGGCGGGAGATTTAATCACCGACACACAGTCGCGGCTGAAGCAGGCTGGGATAAAAACCCTGGACGATGTGCGTCAACACAAAGAACGCCTCGCGGCATTCAGCCCCGAAGTGGAAGCCGAACGCAAACAGATCAAAGACTTCCTCTACGAAAATCTCTACTACAGTGCGTCGCTAGCCGGAGAAAAAGACGACGCCGAACGCATCGTCGGCGAACTCTTCGCCTTCTGGATGGAAAACCCCTCAGCCCTACCGCACTATTATCAGGAGAAAGCAGCGCAGGAATCCCTGCCCCGGGTGGTCTGCGACTACATCGCAGGCATGACAGACCATTTCATCATCGAACCGTACGAAAAGTACTGTGGCGGCCAGTAACCCGTGCAGTTGCCGGAGACGAACGTCAGGTAAATATTGTCGGCATGGAACCAGCAGAAAAAATGGTGCAGACCGTGATTAAGTTAGCCGTTATCGGGCTTGCTCTGATTGTCTGTCTGGCCTGCTTTATGGCCGGGCACGGATTTTCCGGTGTCGTTGTATTTGCCGTCGGAATTGCCTTCGTTATGTTCGGGCTCGGAAGACACAAGACCCCCTGAACTCCCTGAAAAAGTCAGCAACGGCCGTTTCAATACTGCGGACCTTGGTCACTTCGCTCCCGCCACTGCCGCCACCACATCGAACAAAATCCTCGGCCCCCGGCGCACTTCCTCCACGCGAATCCGTTCGTCATTCCCATGCTCCGTGTTGCCTTCCTCTTCAGTGGCCGTATAAGGACAGAACCCGTAAGCGTTAATCCCCAGCGGCCGGTAGCGTTGATTCTCGGTGTAGCCGCTGGTGATGTGCGGCACCACCGGAGTGCCCGGGAAATATTTCGCAGAGACTTCGCGGATGGCGTCGTACAGAGCCGTATTCGTAGGCGAATAATTAGCCTGGCGGAACTCCGCATTCAGCGGTTCCACCGTAACATTCGGATCATTCACCACCCGCCGTATCTGCTCGAGCAGCGCCTTAGGATCTCCTCCCGGCAGAATCCGCACATCCAGGTTCGCCCACGCTTCTGGCGGAATCACATTAGTCTGTTCCGACCCGCCCATCATGGTCAGCGAAATGGTGTCGCGCAGCAGAAAGTTCAGCGACTCATCTTTTTCCACATCCCGCTGAAATTTTGGATCCTCGATCGCTTTGCGGATGTTGCGATACTCCCCCGCCTCCTCCGGCGGCTCGTAAGGCGCCATCTCGCGCAAAAATTCTTCCACCACCGGCAGTACCGTCAACGGAGTGTGGTAAGCCAGTATGCGATTCAGCGCCCGCACCAGCCGGTTCGGCGCCGAATCCGGAATAGGCCGCGAAGCATGTCCCGGTCTCCCGTGCGCCACAACATGCAGCCAAAACGTAGTCTTCTCGCCCACATCCACGCCCACATATTTCACCTTGCCGTTTTCCAGCAGGTTCTCACCGCCTTCGTTAATCAGAAACTCTGCATTCCCCAGCATCTCCCGCTGATGCGCGATGAACCAATCGGTTCCAGTCCCCCCGGCTTCTTCATCGGCCACTGCCAGGAAGATGACATCGCGGTCGAGTTCCACTTTCTCGCGCTTGAGCATCACCATCGTGACGAGTTGTGCCAGTCCCTCGTCTTTCATGTCCTGCGCTCCGCGGCCCCAGAGCCAGCCATCTTTGATCTCGCCGCTAAATGGAGGAACTTTCCAGTGCGCCGCATCGCTGGTCACAACATCCATATGGTTCAGCAGGATGATGGGACGCTTGGCCTCCACCGTCCTATGCGGCAGCCGCGCCCACAGATCGCCGCGCCCCGGCGTGTATTCGAAGACGCGATTCTCAATGCCTTCCTGATCGAGAATCTTCTTGTAGAAATCAACCGCGCGCATTTCGTGCCCCGGCGGGTTGGTGGTGTCGATGCGCAAGTACTCCTGCATCCACTCGAGCGCCAGATCGGAATACTGCTGCAGGCGCTCCCCGGAAATCCGCGACGAAGCCATCGCCATCGCCGGCTCCTCCGCCGGATCAGCAGATTCCGCAGAAGCTCGCCACGCTGTACCCAGCAGCACCGCTGCCGCCCCCAGCAAAACGACTCGCCTCGGCAGTCTTCCTCGGAGTTCTTTCCGCCAGAATCCCGCCCGCCGACTCAACTCCCCTAGCCTGATCGATCCCAAAGGTACCCTCCCCTAACCCTCTCGATTCACGCAGTTTTTATATCAGGTTTGTGAAAATTACCCTCCCGGAAACGACCAGCGCTACCCCTCTCCCCGGACCAGAGGTACAATGTCTTTAGATATCAAGCATTTAGCTCCTCAACCCCGGAGCCCGGTTTGGCATCCAACCTGTAATAGAAAGGGCAGGCGTCGCCAGATTCTGGCGCCTGAAGTTCAGGTTTTCAGGCCTGCGTGGCGTCAGCGCTGGCCGGCAGGGCGATTATCGCTTGCTTCTTAGTATTGGTTCTTGTTGTAGGAGACGCAATCAAAATCACGAAACACGCCCGTTTCGGCGTGCCGGAGCGAGCCCCCAAGACGCTCCCAACTCGGAGGAAGTTTCCTATGAACACTCGCATTCTCGTTACTTTGCCGCTGGCCGCAGTACTGGCGTTTCCGGCCTTCGCGCAAACTTCGTCTACCCAGGACCAAAGCCAGACTCAAGCAACCACGCCGGCCACAACTCAGTCCACCGACACCGCCACCGGCAAACAGCCATTGCAGCCTCCCAGCCGCGAGGGTTTCTGGGGTCGTGTGAATCCGTTCGCCCGCAAGACGTATGTAAAGCGGCAAACCGACCCTATCCGCGACCGCGTCAACGAACTCGATGACCTTACCGCTGCCAACAGCAAGGCCATTAAAGACACCGACTCGCGCGCTCAGGCCGGCATTAAGTTAGCTTCTGACAAGGCCGATGCAGCCGATCAGCACGCCATCGACGCGGGCAACAAGGCCACCATGGCGCAGACGACCGCGCAGCAGGCCACGACCCGCATCCAGACCGTCGAGACCGTGGTCAGCAACATTGATCAGTACAAGGCCTCGAACCAAACCGAGATCCGCTTCAAGCCTGGCCAGACCATGTTAAGCAAGAACGCCAAAGACGCTCTCGACGAGATGGCGAACACGGTCAAGGGACAGCGCGGTTACATCATCGAAGTGCAGGGTTTCTCTTCCGGCAGGGGCCAGATCGCGATCCAGAACTCGCAGAAGATGGCCGAGTCGGTGGTCCGCTACATGGTCCTCAACCACGAGATTCCGGTTTACCGCATCTACCTCGTAGGCATGGGCAACGCTCCGGTTGAGGGTGCGGACGCCAAGCACATCAGCGGCGGGCGCGTGGAAATCAGCCTGCTGAAGAATGATCTGGAGCAACTCTCCAGCAATTCTTCGGCTCCGATGGCCGCCGCAGA
>JBAWCJ010000210.1:0-3273 GCA_049590215.1 Candidatus Sulfotelmatobacter sp.
CGCGGAGACAAACTGGTCGAAGGCGTCCTCGACCTGGTTCGCCGCCACCGGCCTATGCACGTTTCTCTGGTGGGCGGAGAACCGATGATGCGCCATCGCGAACTCGACCGCATTCTTCCCGCGCTCAATGAAATGGGAGTTTTTGCCATGGTCGTGACCAGCGCCGTGATTCCGATCCCCGCGCACTGGATGGAAATCCCCCGCATGCGTGTCGCCGTATCGGTGGACGGTCTGCCCGAGCATCATGACATTCGACGGGAGCCCGCAACCTATGACCGCATCCTGAAGAACATTGTCGGCCGGAAAATCAACGTTCACTGGGTCATTACCCGGCCGATGCTCGCCCGCGCCGGCTATCTTGAGGAATACGTCGCTTTCTGGAATGCGCGGCCGGAAGTCGATCACATCTGGGTGAGCCTGTACAGTCCGCAAATTGGCGAGGAAGCCCCCGAGCGGCTCACGCCCGACGACCGTGAACGCATCGCGAGAGAATTGCCGCCTTTGGGGAAGAAATATCCGAAACTGCTGATACCGGAAGGCATGGCTCGCGCCTATGTGAGTCCGCCGTCGAATCCGCAGAATTGCCTGTTCTCCCGGATGTCATTAAATTACTCGGCCGATCTGGAAAGCCGAGTGGAGCCTTGTGTCTTCGGCGGAACTCCGGATTGCAGCCAGTGCGGATGCAGCATCAGCAGCGCCCTGCACTGGATTAAGGACGAGAGAATTGCCGGACCCCTCCGCGTCGGGCACGTCGTAACGAGTTCGCTGGCCGTCGGCGCGGCGGTGAACCGGATGCGCAGTCACCGGCGTCCTCCTACCCGCTGGCAACCGGGCGCACCCTCGTCTGGTCCTAGAAACCTCGTACAGATTCAGTCCACGGAGTAACGCGAGCCCACCGTTAGTCGCAGTGCCGTATACTGCCGCCTTGCCCGCGGACGGCATGCATGGCGGCTTCGAATTCATTCCGGTTGGCCTACATCGATTGGATGCGGGGCCTGGCCTGCGTGCTGATGTTTCAGACCCATTGCTACGATTCCTGGCTCAGCCCTGGCGTGCGGCAGAGCAGATTCTTCATGTACTCGCAACTGGGTGGGACCTTCCCTGCTCCTCTGTTCTTGTTTCTCTCGGGAATTTCGTTCGCGCTGGTGACCGAGAAACTATGGAAAAAGAATCTGCCGCCGGCGCAAATTGCCCGCACCACCATTCGCCGCGGTGCCGAGATCTTTGGCTTTGGACTGCTCTTTCGCCTGCAGGAATATGTCATCGCGTGGGGCTGGGCGCCGCTCAGCGACCTGCTGCGCGTCGACATATTGAACACGATCGGCCTCTCGATGATGCTGATGGGCGTCGTTTGCTGGCTTGTGTTGTCGACTTCCCACGGTGTACCAGCCCGGCTCCGGCTTGTGACCGCCTCTGCTGGAACCGCTGCGTTGATTTCTCTTCTCACGCCGCCGCTCTGGACCACCTGGCGTCCAGACTGGCTGCCCTGGCCGCTGGAATCCTACATCAACGGTGTGCACAATCTCGGCACACCGCAAGCCTGGATGTTTCCTATTTTTCCCTGGACCGCGTTCGCCTTCGCCGGGCTGGCCACCGGATTTATTTTCCAAAGCGAATGGGCGCGCAAGCGCGAAACCGCGATTTTCTTACTGGCTGGGGCCGCTGGCCTGGCATTTGTGGCAGCGGCGCGCTGGCTCGACGCTCAGCCGCATCAGCTTTACGCGACCTACGACTATTGGCACACCAGCCCGAACTTCTTCTTGATTCGTTTGGGAATGCTGCTTGCCATTCTGACGGCGAGCTATGCCTGGTGCCACTGGGGTGCGGGAAACTGGGGTTTCAGTCCTCTCATTCAACTGGGCCAGGCTTCCCTGCTGGTCTACTGGGTGCACCTCGAATTCGTATACGGACGGCTCTCGATCCTGCCCAAGCACAGCCAAAGCATCCGCACGGCGTCCCTGGGATTGCTGGCAATCTTCCTCAGCATGCTTTTGCTTGCGTTTTTGCGGACGAGCATGAAGGGCCGCGGCGTTGAGATGCTGGAGTGGTTTCGAAATCCCGCCCCTTCGAACTGAATTGCCTTACACGTCATCCCGAGCAGAGCGAGGGATCCTGGTTCCTGCCTGCGCCATAGCGATCGCGCGCTGCAAGCAAACACCAAGATCCCTCGCTTCGCTCGGGATGACAACCTTCTGGATATGACAACTTCGCAAGAAGATGCAGCATTGAGCGTGGAGCTAGCAGAACTGCTTCGCGAACTCCACGACCTCACGCTCCGCCCAGCGGCCATCGTAGGCGGGATCACCCTCACGTTCGCCGACAAAGGCGCAATGCCCACCGTCCTCAGTCTCGACGTAAGTAATGTTGCGATTCGAGAGCAGCGCCTGCCGCGTCTCCGGGAGAATGCGCACAAAAGGATCGTTGGCCGCGTGAATCAGCAGCGTTGGCCTCGCGATGCGGCTGACGACGTTCGCAGCCGCGGCCCGGGCGTAGTAATCATCCGCTCCGGTGAAACCGCAATAGTAAGCGGTCACGCGATCGTCAAACTCGCGGAGGGTTTTAACTCCGCGCAGACGCGAAGCATCGAAGTCGCTCGGAAACAAGCGTACCTTGCGGCGAAAGCGGCGAAATAATTGCAGCAGGAAATAGTATTCGTAAATCCGGTTGGCCGGTTCATGCAGCGCGTCGGCTCCGGCGGCCAGATTCACCGCCGGGCAAACCGCAGCCACCCCGCGAAACTCTGCCGGACTGTCGCTTCCCCACTCCCCCGCCAGCTTCAGCACCAGATTGCCGCCCATGGAAAACCCAATCAGCACGAAGCCGGGAATTCCGTCGCGCTCGACCAGATTGCGCGCCACCGCTGCCACATCGGCCGAACGACTGGAGTTGTAAAGCGTAGCTGCGCAATGATCCATGCCGCCGCAGTTGCGCTGGTTCATCCGCACAACGTTCATGCCCGCGGCCAGCCCGTTCCGCGCGATGCCCAGCATGTATTGTGATTCGCTGGATCCCTCGAGCCCATGCAACACAATCAAAGTCAGCGCTCTCCGGTCTTTCTGCCAGTGACAGTGGCACAGCACGGGAATGCCAGGCTCTACCTCGATCAGGCGCTGTTCCGCGGATGGCAGATCAATTCGGCGCGGAAGAAAAAAAGCGGCGAGGGTTTGCACATGCCCGCCCCGTAACCAGGAGTGTGGCCGGAAAACCGAGGGCGCGAACGCCGATGGCTTCTCCGTCACGCCGTCCTCGAACTCAGCTCTCGATGGAAGTCCC
>JBAWCJ010000211.1:0-2437 GCA_049590215.1 Candidatus Sulfotelmatobacter sp.
TAAAGGTCTGGTGGATTTTGCAGCGAAGGAAGCGAAATGATTCGGCCTTGCCGGGCGAGCGGAAAAGCTACTTCGCGCTCATCCAGATCTCGTCCGTGGTCCGGTCCGGGTTGGCCAGGACGTGCGGCGTGATTACGATGAGAAGTTCGTCTTCTTCTTTCATCCGGTTGTTATCGTTCGCGGCTTGATCCAGGAGTGGAATCTCTCCGATGCCAGGAATCCCGGCTATGGAGCGCTGATCGTTCGTGGAGATTTCTCCAGCCACCACGGCAGGCTCGCCATCGCGCAGTCTTATACCGCCGTGGTATTCCGTGTTGGAAAGCACCGGCACCCCGTTCGAGCTCTGCCCGGTCAGGGAGCGCACCTGCAGTTCGAGCGTCAGGGTCACTTCGTTGTTGCCATGAATTACCGGCTTGGCTTTGAGACTCAGGCCCAGATCCTCATAGCTGACCGATGGAACCGGCGGGACGTAGCTCTGATTCCCCAAGACCGCAGAAATCGCCGAAGAATTATAGACAGGCGCGTAGGACGCATTCAGGATGGGATAACGCTCGCCCACGTGGAGCGTAGCGTCGTTGCCCTGCCCTGCGCGCAGGGTCACACGACTCAGGCTGCGGGCCCATGATTCGTTCAAAGAAAGCGCGGCCGTAAGGTGATCCAGGCTTACTCCTGAGAAGGAAAGGCCATTGCCGAAAGTGGCCAGAGGCTGGCTGAAAATACCGCTGGTCTGGCTCTGCAGTTGCGCCAGAAGCCCGGACAGCGCCGTGCTTCCAGCGGCGTTGATGCCGCCGGAAGAAATCAGCTGGTTGGCGAGCGACTGCAGGTTCTGTCCGCCCAGAGCAGCCACCGCTGCCGCTATCGCTGCCACCGGGATGTTGTACAGGTTGAACGTATTCGGAATGTGCATTCCGATTTCGCGCGTGAAGTTGTGGCTGATCTGGTAGACCTCGATATCGAGCGCCACCTGCGGACGCTCGTTGGTCAACTGATTCAGAAGCCTGGTGCACGCCTTGAGCGTATTCTGCGGCGCGCGGACTTCGACGGTCCCATTTTGTCCTGAACTGATCTTCTGAAATTCGCAAATGGTCTTCAGCGATGTGACCAACTCGGTAACTTCCTGCGGCGTGCTCGCTCCGGGGATCGAAAAAGTCGCGAGCGACATCCGGTCAAACTGCTTGTGATTCTGCTGGGTGTCCTTTGCGATGAATACCTGGTGCGCGTCGAGGGGCGTCCACATTGTCCCGCTTACCAGACACGCCAGCCGAAGAGCGGTAGAGAAGTTCACATCATCCACATAAAAACGAACCGGCTTCGCCGTGACCGATTCGTCGAATTCAGCCCTCACACCGTAGGCCGAAGCCAACTCGTCAAACAACCCACGAACATCGCCACGGTAGTGAAAGGTTGCGAGATACTTGCGCGGCTGGAGCTCGATCGCGCCGGCATCGGCCAGCGTCGCAGACAATCCAGCCAGCCGGGAAGCTGCCGGACCGCGCAGAGCTTGCGTGAGCCGCTCCTCCACATAAGCGTCGTCGGGGTCGAGTTTGAGCGCGGCGCGGAACTCAGCTGCCGCCTGGTCCGGCTGGGCCAAGGCAAGGAGAGAATCGCCGCGTTCCGTGTGCTGAAACACCAGTTGCGACTTCGTCAGCTCCTCCGCTGAAAGGAACGCCAGATCCTCCGGCTCCAGCCGCGAGGCTTCGTCGAACTGGGTAAACGCCTCTCCCAAACGATCCTGGGCCTGCAGCTTCAATCCTCGGGCATAAGCGTTGCGGGCCTCCTTCAAATCCTTCTTTGTGGGAACGCAGTAAACGCCGCCGGGAATCCCGTTGCCGCAGGAGATGATCGGAGCGTCGATAGTCGCGTCATCCGCGGCGAACGCCGGAACGGCCGGCATGGCCGCCAGAAGACAAACCGCCATCATGATCCATACCCGCTGCATTGGTTTGATTCTAACCTGAGGCCCCATCCCCGGCGAGAGCTATTAGTCTCCCTGCCTCCGGTCTTATACGGGGGACGGAATGAAGCACTATCGGTAAGAACGGGTGGAGGGCGCCTTTCTTGCGCGGATGCGAATCAAGAGGTTTGACAATGTGTAGGCCTCGGATTGCTGCACCTGCCGGCCTTTCGGCGGTCATGAAGGCCCGGAAACCGACGGGTTGTGGTATGCGCTCATCAACCTTGCGATCAACACGGCAAGGTAAAGTACGCCGATAATGGCCTCAATCACGGAAAGCGAGCGGGCGGGCGCTGAAACCGCGGTGATACCCCCCGCACCCAGGGACACCATGGTAGCGAAGCTGTAATAGATGAAATCGAACCTGTTGAGGACAGCGTGCAGATTCGTCTGAGGATCGAGATAGAACGCCTTGGGCTGAATGGCAGACACCATGCCGTAGAGACTGGCGAAGGCGAACCCTACCAGCAAATAAATGCAAAG
>JBAWCJ010000212.1:0-2237 GCA_049590215.1 Candidatus Sulfotelmatobacter sp.
TTCTTGGCCATTACCGCGTACTCGAGCAAATCGGAGCCGGCGGAATGGGGCTGGTTTTCCGGGCTTCCGACCAGCAACTCGAACGTGACGTAGCCATCAAGGTGCTCCCACCTGGCATGCTTGCCGACGAAGCAGCCCGAAAGCGCTTCCGTCGCGAGGCACTGGCTCTCGCCAAGTTGAATCATCCCAACATCGGAACAGTTTACGAATTCGGCAGCCAGGAGGGGCTCGACTTTTTGGTAATGGAATATGTCGGTGGCGTGGCCGTCGATGCTCGACTGGCTTCCGGTCCGCTGACGCAAAAAGAAGTTTTGCGTTTGGGATTCCAATTGGCCGACGGTTTGGCCAGCGCACATGAGCATGGAGTCATTCACCGCGATCTGAAACCGGCGAACATGCGCTTAACCGAGGACAATCGCCTCAAGATTCTCGATTTCGGGCTGGCGCAGTTTGTGCGCCAGGAAACCGACCTGGGCATCACCGCGAGCATTAGTGACAGCAAAGACGTTACCGGCACTCTTCCTTATATGTCGCCAGAGCAACTGCGAGGAGAGTTGACCGATCAGCGCTCCGATATCTGGTCGGCTGGTGCGGTCCTGTATGAATTGGTGACGGGGCGCCGTCCATTTCCATTCTCGCAAGTTCCGCGTCTGATCGACGCCATCATGAACAAGCCACCGGAGATGCCGAGTGCCCTGAATCCGAAGATCTCGCCGGGGCTGGAGGTGGTAATTCTCAAATGCCTCGACAAAGATCCGGAACGGCGTTATCAATCTGCACGAGAGCTGCGCGTCGATCTGGATCGCCTGACCATGCCGATTTCGCAGGTACCGCTCGGCCCGATTCGAACGACCCCGATTTCCTCTCCACCTAAGACAAATGTAAGAAGCGCAGCCGTTCTTGTGGCCGTCATCGTTCTGCTCGTGGTTACAGCGCTTTCGTACTTACATTTTCGGGGGGAACTCAAGGTAGCGAAACCTGCTGCTATACCGGTTAGCCGGCGGCGCACTGTTGCTGTCCTGAACTTTAAGAATTCCACGTCTCGTCCCGAGGCTGCATGGCTCTCGACCGCCCTCCCGGAGATGTTAATTACTGAACTCGCGGCGGGCGAGAAATTGCGGACCATCCGGGGTGAGGAAGTGGCGCAAATGAAGATGAATCTTTCGCTACCCGACTCAGACACCCTGAATGCGCAGATTTTGTCCCAGGTAGGCAAAACCCTCGGTGCGGACCTGGTGGTGCTCGGCTCCTACGTGGACTTGCCCGGCGGCAAGCTGCGTGTCGATCTTCATCTGCAAGACGTGGCAGCGGGTGAAACTTTGATTTCGGTGAAGGAGACCGGGGACGAAAGTGATCTTTTTGATTTGGTCAGCCGTGCCGGAATCCAGTTACGAGAAAAGTGCGATGCCGGACAGCTAAACCCGCAAGACCAGGCTGGCGTTCGCGCGGCCTTGCCATCGACTCCGGAAGCTTCAAAACTCTACGCGGAAGGCTTGGCCAAGCTGCGAGTCGGCGACGCCATCGCAGCTCGTGACCTGCTGCAAAGAACTGTGGCATTGGACCCGAACCATGCCTTAGCTCACTCTGCCTTGGCCGCCGCTTGGGCTCTTCTTGGATATGACGAGGAGGCCCGCCTATCGGCAAAGAGCGCCTACGAACTCTCCACATCGCTCTCCCGCGAGGACCGATTGCTGACCGAAGCCCGGTACCGCGAAACTTCGAAGGAATGGGACAACGCAGCCGAGATCTACCGAACCCTTTTTGGGTTCTTCCCCGACAACCTGGAATACGGGCTGCTTCTAGCGCGCGCGGAAACGCGCGGAGGAAAAGGCAAAGAAGCGTTGGCGACTGTGGAATCGCTACGGCGCCTGCCGACGGCAGGCGACGATGCGCGAATCGACGTGGCTGCTTCCGAAGCGTCGGCGTCGCTCGGAGACTTCAAGCAGGGCGAGGCTTTTGCGGCGCAGGCAGCGCAGAAAGCGAGGACCCAGAACGCAAGACTGCTTCTGGCTCGTGCGCTGTATCGGCAGGGCTCGAGCCTCGAGAACCTGGGCGACACCGCCGGGGCAATGACTGCCGTCGAGGAGGCAAGCCGCATCTACCAGGCGGTCGGCGACCGCTACGGCTTTGCCAGCACACTCGAAGTGACGGGCCAGGTGCTGGTCGATCGCGGCGACTATCCCGGTGCGCTCGGCAAATTCAACGATGAACTTGCCATTGCGCGCGAAGTCGGCAAT
>JBAWCJ010000213.1:0-31450 GCA_049590215.1 Candidatus Sulfotelmatobacter sp.
ACCAGATCATTGTGAATCCCGAAATACAGCGCAGCGCAAAAGCCGCGCCGGCGTTGAGCCCGGCGGCTGCGAGAGCGGCTGCGGCGGCGGGAGTGAAACCGGCGGCACTGGTGACTCGTTTGTCGCCACATGACCTGTCGCCACATGATCGGACCGTGCCCAAGCCTGCGTTTGAATTGACCGAGAAGAAGCTCGATCCGAAGGCTGGGGTTGAGGGAATCAAGAAGGCGGGCAAAACCAAGGTCAGCAGGATTGCGGCGAAGACAGCGAAAACACCGGGCACGAAGCGGATGACGCTGCCGGGGAAGCCAGGGGCGTCTGCGCCGACGAAAAATGCTGGAGCTAGCAAGGCGAGCGCAAAGGGTGGCGCTGGACATGGCTCTGACAACAGGGCACGGCATGCGGTGGCCGCGAACCCTGCTCCGGCAAAGTCCCCGAGGCCGATGACGAAATCTTCCGGCAAGGGCGGTCAGAAGCCGAGTCCGGCAATCGCCAAGAGTCAGACGAGTCAGGGGCCAGGGGAGTGAGACTTCGACGTAACAGCAGTTTTTAGAAATTCGGATTGAAGAATTTACTTGGGGACTTTTAAAGAATGGCGAATCAGCAAGGAAATTTTCTGACGGCGATCGATGTGGGCAGCTCGAAGACGTGCGCGCTCATGGTGGAGGTTGCCGACAGCGGCTTGCGCTATAGGGGGCACGGAGTGGCCGAGTCCCGCGGTTCGCGCAAAGGCGTGATCGTGGAACTGGATAAAGCAGTCGCGTCGATTCAGAAGGCAGTCGAGGCGGCCGAGGACGTAGCGGGGGCGGCGGTTGAGCATGCCATCGTGGGGATCGGCGGAGCGCATGTGCGAGGGGTGAACAGCCATGGCGGAATCAGCCTGGGCACGCGTCCGCGGGAGATTGGCCGCGACGAGATCAAGCAGGCGGTGGAGCGGGCGCGGGCGATTCCGTTGCCGGCGGATCGCGAAGTGCTGCACCTGCTGCCGCAGGAATTCATTCTGGACGATCAGGCCGGGGTGCATGATCCGCTGGGCATGATGGCGGCGCGGCTCGAGGTGCGAGTGCATCTGGTGACGGCTGCGACCAGCGCGGCGCAGAATGTGATTACGGCCGTGAATCGCGCGGGCGTCCATGTGGATGACACGGTGTATGAGCCGCTGGCGGCGGCTGATTCTGTCTTGCGCGCCGATGAGCGGGAGCTTGGAGTCTGTCTCGCAGACATCGGTGCGGGATCGACCGAGCTGATTGTTTTCCTGCAGGGCGCGGTGGCCTATACGGGAGTGATTCCGGTCGGCGGCGACCACTTCACGAGCGACTTGTCGGTGGGCATGTGCACGCCGCTGGCGGAGGCGGAAAAGATCAAGAAGGTGTATGGCAATGCCATCGTTACCTTGATTCCCGAAGGCAACGAAGTGGAAGTGCCGTCGGTGGGTGACCGGCCTTCGCGTTTGCTGCCGCAGCGGCTGGTCGCGGAAATTCTCGAGCCGCGGGCCCGTGAACTGTTTGAGATGATGCGCGAAACTCTGCGGCAGAGCGGAATGTTCGAAGCGTGTCTGGCGGGCAGTGTGCTCAGCGGCGGAGGGTCGCGGCTGCCGGGAATTTTCGACGTCGCAGAATCAGTGTTACGGCGTGCGGTGCGGTTGTCGTGGCCTACGCCTCTGCCAAAAATGCCGGCTACCCTTGCGGAGCCGGAGTTTGCCACGGTGTTGGGCATGGTGGCGTACGGACAGAGGGCGCGCCTGGCGCGCGGGTTTCAGGGGGATCGGTGGGGATCGAGGTTGAAGGCGATGTTAGTGGGATAGGAATTGAGTCATTGAGCCATTGAGCGATTGAGTCAATGTAAGACCGGAAGAATCCTTTTAGAAGGCGGGTGGATAAAATGAAAAAAGATTCGAGCATTCGCATCAGCTTTAACGAAGAGCCTCTCAACGATGCCAAGATCAAGGTGATCGGCGTGGGCGGCGGCGGCGGCAACGCGGTGAACCGCATGATCGATGCCGGAGTCGAGGGCATCGAGTTCATCGTCGCCAACACCGACTTGCAGGCGCTGCGCATGTCGCGAGCGCCCGTGAAGCTGCAACTCGGCGTGAAGCTGACGAATGGGTTGGGCGCGGGGGCGAATCCGGAAGTGGGGCGGAAGGCGGCGCTCGAGGACTCCGACAAGATCATCGAGGCGCTCGAGGGCGCCGATATGGTGTTCGTGACCACGGGCCTCGGCGGCGGCACGGGCACGGGCGCGGCGCCGATCATCGCGTCGCTGGCGAGCGAAATGGGAGCGCTCACCGTAGCTGTCGTCACCAAGCCGTTTTCGTTTGAGGGCAAGCGGCGCATGACGCAGGCGGAGAAGGGAATTGCCGAGCTGATGGAATCGGTGGACACGACCATCGTCATCCCCAACGAAAAGCTGCTGGCAGTGGCGGAGAACGCCGGGTTCTTCGAATCGTTCCGCATTGCCGACGACATTCTGCGGCAGGGAGTGCAGGGAATTTCTGACATCATTACGATTCCCGGCATCATCAACCGCGACTTCGCCGACGTGAAGACCATCATGGCCCGCATGGGTTATGCGGTGATGGGAACGGCAACGGCGAGCGGCCAAAATCGTACGACGGAAGCGGCACGGCGGGCGATTGCGTCTCCTCTGCTCGAGGCCGGCGCGATCGACGGCGCGCGCGGCATTCTGATCAACATCACAGGCTCGGCTTCGCTGAAGCTGGCCGAGGTGCAGCAGGCATGCACCATCATTCAAAGCGCGGCACATGACGATGCGAACATTATCTTCGGCGCGGTGATGGACGAGAAGATGAAGGACACGGTGAAAATCACAGTAATCGCGACCGGCTTCCGGGAAGTGAGCCGGCCGCATCACCGGCAGGCGGAATCCCACCACTCGTTCGCGGCGACACACGACGATGCCATGGGTCTCTCTAACATGGATTTTCCCGATCCCGTAGGTCCGGCGCCGGCGAGTTCTTTTCCGGAGCCATATCGAGAGACGACGGCAGAGATGAGGATGGACGAGTCAAGGATGACGGAGCCGTCTCCGATTGCGATAGCGCAGGTCGCAACGGCTCGCGCTGGCGGCGAAGTGATCTCACTGGACGGCATGCGCAGCGCGATGGTCGCGAACTTCGAGCAGGATGATCTGGACGTTCCGGCGTTTCTGCGTAAGCGCGGCGAAGTGATGTGAAGGCAGTGGCCAGTGATCAGTGGCTAGTGGTCAGTAAAAACTGTCTGTATGAGGTTGTCTTGCTGGCCAGCCGCTGGAAGAAAACCTTTGCACAATGGGCCGTATCTTTTCAGTAATCAGGTAACCCGTTACTGTGGGCTGTGGAACCAAGGTAATTTCCATTTAAGTTATTGTTCCATAATGGGTTAGATCGAAACAAATGTTTTATGGGATAGAAACTTTTCTATTGCCTGAAACGCTCTAACTCCCGTAGTATCACGAAATTGGACGAAGTTACTAGTCAAGACCGGCAGACTGGTACGCTTCGTGCACCACAGGGAGTAAGGAAAGCCGGGGATTCGAGGGAACGAGAACAAGATGTTTAATTGGGGAACGCGCTGTCTTCGTCTCGTGGTGATGGTAGGTGGGCTTTTGTTTGCGCCAGCAATGTGGGCGGCGCACGTCAACCCGCACGCGCTGAATACCAGCAAAGCAAAATCCAGGAAAGTGAGTGAGAGCCAGCGCACCCGGCGCCGCATGCGTCATCTGGCGAGCGGCCGCAGCACGGCGGTTCGCAGTAGCGCCACGCTGAAGCGGGCCTCGGTCAGCACTTCGCATCACCGCTATCACGAGCGCTTCTTTGTCAGTTCGTTCGCTGACGACATCGCCGCCGGGGATGTCACCGCCGGGGAAGATCCGGTTGTGCGCCAGGCCGCGATTGATGCCCTGGGCAACATGAATGGCACAGTAGTGGCGATCGAGCCGACCAGCGGACGCGTGCTGGCTATGGTGAATCAGAGGCTGGCATTGTCGAGCGGCGCGCAGCCGTGCTCGACCATCAAGCTTTCTGTCGCGCTCGCGGCTCTGAACGAGGGCGTGGTCTCGAAAGACACTGAAATATCGCTTGGCGCGCGCAGCCGCATGAACCTCACCGAGGCTCTGGCGCACTCCAACAACGCATATTTCGAGGCTTTGGGACGCAAGCTGGGATTCGAAAAAGTTGCCTACTATGCCCATCAGTATGGCTTGGGCGAGTTGGCGGGTTACGACATACCGGGCGAGCAGTTGGGGGAATATCCTGACGAGGTGATTCCGCAGAAGCTCGGCGGTGTGGGCAAAATGTGTTCGTTCGGCGAGGGCATTTCGATGACCCCGTTGCAGTTGGGCGCGATGGTTTCCGCGATCGCCAACGGAGGCACGCTTTACTATCTGCAGCATCCAACCACGCCAGACGAAGTCGCGAATTTCCAGCCGCGCATCAAGCGTCAGCTTGATATCGCTCCGCTGATTCCAGAAATCTCTGACGGTATGGCGGGAGCCGTGCAATACGGTACGGCGCGTCGCCTGGGGCTCAATTTTAATGAGGAAGAGATTCTGGGCAAAACCGGAACCTGCTCCCACGCCGGCACTCGCTTCGGCTGGTTCGCCTCTTACGCGAACACCAGCAGGGGCCGCATCGTTGTAGTGGTCTTCCTGGAAGGCGGACGGCCCACGTTCGGACCGAAGGCAGCCGAGATTGCCGGGGTGATGTACCGGAATCTTTACGATCACAACTTCTTCATTGCCAGCACTCCCGCGCCCGCAGATGCTGCAGCATCGAAGCCTGCGAGCCCGCTGCCGTAATTCCGAACCGACTTCGAACCAATTCTCATCAAGGCCTCTCGTCGAGAGGCCTTTGTTTTGCCACCGGTTCCGAATCCGGAAACTTAGTGCCTTCTCACACGGAAATGGTGGTTCCTGCCGATAGATAGCCTAGAGACTTGCAGAGGAGCCCGAGAGAATCCCGCGCGGCTTGTCTTAATGCCTTATTGGGAGTTGTGGTCGGAGGATCATTGCCCGCGATGAATTCGATTACCGTGCTCAGCGCTAGTTATGACTACAGGATTGTGGCGCTTTCGATTGCATTTGGGATCCTCGTCTTGATTGCCGCGCTGGCCTTCACGGGATGTGCAGGGTGGGCGCGAGCTGTTGCTTCATCGTTCCTTGGTAGGCTTATGAGGACGCGGAAAGGCGAACTCAGTACCTCCCGGGAGCGTGAGCTGTACTTCCAGACCATGGCGGAAGCGGTACCTGAGATTATCTGGACCGCCGAGCCAAACGGCATGGACGATTTCTTCAACCAGCGGTGCTTCGACTACACGGGGCTGACACTCGAGCAATTGCGGGGAGAGAGTTGGCATGCAATCATCCATCCCGATGACTTGGTCGGTTGCGTGTCAAAGTGGAAAAGTGCGCTGAGCACCGGCGATCCGTACGACGTCGAATACCGCCTGCGCGGCAAAGATGGAAGCTTTCGATGGTTTCTGGGACGAGCGAATCCCATTCGGGACGCGAAAGGAGAAATCGTCAAATGGTTCGGCACTTGTACCGACATCGAGAGTCAAAAACGGAATCAGCAAACCCTCGAACAACAGATTCTCGAACGAACCATGCAATTGGCTGACGCCAACGCGCTGTTGCAGGAAGAAATGCTGGAGAAAGACTTTGCCCGCAGAGAACTCGATCAGCAGAATGAACGAATGCTGGAAGAACTTAAGAGACGCTCGGAGCGGGCTGCCATGCTCGCCAGGATGGGCGAACTTCTGCAGAGCTGTGTTAGTCGAGAGGAAGTGTGCGCCGCTGCCTTGGGCTATGCGCCAAAGATATTTTCCACGGTTCCCGGAGCCATGGCGTTGCTGGACGCTTCGCGCAACGTCACCGAAGTGATCGGATCATGGGGCGACTGCTACGTTCCCGCGGCGGTGTTTGACCCGGCTTCCTGCTGGGCGTTACGCACGGGGCACCCCCATCTGGTGTTAGCCGGCGATTCCACCGCACCGTGTGCCCACGCGGCCAAGGTCAAGACCACCTACTTGTGCGCACCGATCCTGGCCCAGGGAGAAACTCTTGGGATCGTGCACTTCCAGGCCACCGATGAGGCGCCGCAAATGGATGCATCCGAACTCTCGTTCAAGACAACTTTTGCGGCACAAGTTGGACTGTCGATTGCCAACATACGATTGCGGGAAGCGCTGCGAACCCAGTCCGTGCGCGATGCCTTAACCGGACTCTACAATCGGCGGTATCTCGAGGAGACGTTGGAGCGCGAGATGCGACGCGCGGCCCGGGCGGCGCAGTCCCTGGGAATCCTCATGATCGACCTGGATCATTTCAAGAACTTCAATGACACCTACGGCCACGATGCCGGCGATGTGGTATTGCGCGAGACTGGAGCGTCGCTGACTAAGGGCATCCGGGCAGAGGATTTCGTATGCCGGTTCGGAGGGGAGGAATTTGTGGTGATCCTGCCCACGGCGGACCCGGAAACCTCACGCGCGCGAGCCGAGAGGCTGCGAACGAAAATGAGGGAACTGACCATCATGTATCAGGGCAAGTCGCTCGGGATGGTTACGATTTCCGTGGGCGTGGCGGCGTTTCCCGCGCATGGTACGTCGCCCAAGGAATTGATGGCGGCAGCCGACGCTGCTCTGTACGGAGCCAAGCGTGGAGGCCGGGACAAGGTAGTGGTAGCATCGTCGCCAGTGATGGATGAGGCGGCGATGCCCGGGGCAGGCAAATCGGTCGCCAGTTGGAGTTAGTCCCTTGACGGTGCACGAGCGGCAATCGGCTTAGTCCCAAACTTTGAAATGCGGCCAGGCTTCCGCCAGCGGTTGCTTGAGTCCGTGGCAGATCAGGATGGTGTAGTGTTCCCAGCTCATGCTGTAGGGATCCGCTACCTTCGGGCCTTCTTCGACGCTGTTGCACCGATGTCGGGCGTCGTCGAACTGCCAGTTGAGCATGATCAGGCTCTCCCCGGTGTATTGCCGGAATCCCCAATAGTAATAATTCTGATGAGCGCTAATGGATGGAGGCAGTCCGTAGCGCGGGCCGAAAAAATCAATCGCCCCGGCAGAACCATAATTTCCAGCCAGAATCGCAGTTTTGGCGCGTTCGTCGGCAGGCATCGCGTTGTAAACCCCGGCGACCTGCGCGACCATCTCCGGCCAGCCGAATTCGTCCGCGAATTGCTGCGGCACAGTGCTGCTCATGTGCGTCTCCGTGCGAGGCATACCCACGCCCAGCGCGTGCATGTAAGGGACGATTTTATCGGGAGGGAGAATAGGAAGAACGAGCGGAAAGGCGATTACACCCGCTATCACCAGCACCCGCGGCAGCACCACCTTCACCCAGCGCAGCCGGGAATGTGCCGCGATTAATTTCTGCCAGAACACTCCACCGGCGGCGAACAGCATGGGATAAACCGGAGCCAGGTAGTAATTCTTGCCGTGGAGAGCCATTAAAATCGCCAGGAATGCCAGATAGGTTGCGCCCAGCACCCGGTAGCGCTTGCCTTCGCGGTCAAACAACAGGAAGCCGAGCCCCGCGATCCAGATCAGGGCGTTGAGCGGCCCCAGCATCATGATCTGCTCTTTCAAGAATGGTAGCGGCGGCAGTTCGACGTTCTTGTGAATCTTTTTTACATTGCTCAAGTCGACCCAGGTGGGGAATCCATGCCGGTATTGCCAGATAAGGTTGGGCAAGGCGAGCAGCACGATAATGCCGGCAGCAATCCAAAGCCACTTGCTGCGGAACAAACGCCGTTGAGAAGTTGCCAGCAAGCCCGCCAGCAACGCGATCAGGAAGAAAGCAGTGGAATGTTTGTTCTCCAGTCCAAGCCCCACCAATACTCCGACCCACACAAGAAATTGCGGCCGATCATGGTTGATTGCGAGGAGCAAGAAGTAAATCGCACCCATCCAGAACAGCGGCTCGAACGGATTCATGGAAAAACGCCCGGCGTTGGCCAGGATTACAGGAGCTACGAATACCCCGAGACACGCAATTAGCACAGCGAAGCGCTTGCCACCCAGTTCCCGCGTGATCAGGCCGGTGATCACAATTTCCGCACCTTGCGCAAGCGCCGGCAACAGTCGAAGCGCATGCAGGGACTCGCCGAAGAGTATGCGTCCGATGTAAGCCACCAGGGGCGACATCGGCGCCAAGTCTACATATCCCCAGTCCAGGTGATGGGAGAGAGCCAGATAGTAAAGCTCGTCGCGGAAATATCCGTAGCGGCCATTGGTCGCCATCTGCAGGGCAACGGCGACGGCCGCCAACAAATAAGCGACTGCCATGTCAGTTGAAAACCAGGACTCGTGTAATTCAGAGCCGTGCCTCGAAGCGACATTTGGCAGAATTGTAACGAGATCTTGGGGTCGTGGATCGGCCATTTTGCAGAGAAGAGATTATGTCTTGTCTTTGCGCTCGTCGCGCTCGACCACTCCGTCCTTGATGTTGACCACGCGGTGAGCGTACTCGGCGATGTCGTGCTCGTGGGTGACCAGCACGATTGTGTTTCCTTCAGAGTGCAGGCGGTCGAACAAGGCCATAATTTCGTTTCCAGTCGCCGAATCGAGGTTGCCGGTGGGTTCATCCGCCAGGATAATCGAAGGCCGATTCACCAGAGCGCGAGCGACCGCGACGCGCTGGCGCTGGCCGCCGGAAAGCTCGTTGGGCTTGTGCGTCATGCGCGACTCCATGCCTACGGCTGCTAGTGAGGCTTTGGCGCGCTCGATGCGTTCAGCGGTGGGGATGCCGGCGTAGATCAGCGGCAGCTCCACGTTGTGCAGAGCCGTGGCGCGGGCCAGCAGGTTGAAGGTCTGGAACACGAATCCGATTTCCTTGTTGCGGATGCGTGCCAGTTCATCGTCGTCGAGCTCGCTCACTAACTGGCTATTGAGCCAGTATTCGCCTTTGGTGGGTGTGTCGAGGCAGCCGATAAGATTCATCAGCGTGGACTTGCCCGAACCCGAGGGTCCCATGATGGCAACATATTCTCCGCGCTCGATGCGCAGGTTAACCCCGCGCAGGGCGTGCACTTGCTGCTCTGAGCCCATGTCGTAGGTCTTCCAGAGATCCTCAGCTGCAATCATGCAGGACTGCGGCGGTGGCACTGAAACGGCGTTCGTGGGCATGCTGATTACTTCTGCGGCTGCCATATTTTTCTCCTGCTCCGGTGCCACTGGGTTCTCCGAGATTAGATTCGACTCCGAGAGCTCCGTTTTTGTTCGAGACCCGTACAGGCTTCTCCATTGGACGGATGAAGCTGGTGAAGGTTATGTTTCGTCTTCCTTCTTGGGAGCTGAGTTGTCGATTTTCACGCTGCTCCCGGAACGGAGCGTGCGCAAAACCTTGTAACTGCCGGTAATAACCTCATCCCCCTCGTTCAAGCCACTGAGCACTTCGATGTCGCTGGTCCCGGCGATTCCGGTAGTGACGGGCACGAACTCTGCCTTCTTGTTGCGAATGACGAAGACGCCCTGCACGTCCTGTTTCAGGTCTTTACTACTCTTGTCCTTGGATGCAACTTCTTTCGGTGCCGGTCCCGCAGCATGTACTGAGCCCGGTGCGGACTTTTCCTGCTCCAGCTGGGCCTTCGTACGCACGGAGAGAGCCTGGATCGGAACCGTCAGGGCGTTGCCGCGAGCAGCGGTTGTGATCTTGGCGGTGGTTGAGAGACCAGGACGCAGATCTGCCGGAGGATCGTTAACCGTTACCACAACTTTGAAGTCTTTGGCTTCTTCACTCGCAGTGGCTTGCTGCGAAGTGGCTACGCCGGTGGAGCGCACAATGGCGTTGTCCCCAATTTCTGAGACCGTACCGTGGAAAATCTTGCTAGGAATGGCATCGATGGTCACTTCAGCGGGCTGGCCGAGGTGCACGTTCACGATGTCAGTTTCGTCCACCTTCACTTCGGCTGTGATTACCGACATGTCGGCCAGCGTGAGCAACGTGCTGCCGAGAGCATTTTGAATGCCGATGACTACTGACTCGCCTTCGCGCACCGGCAGGTTGGTGACAACTCCATCGTAAGGAGCGGCGTAGGTGGTCTTCCGCAGAACATCGGTGACCCGGGTGAGATTGGCGCGCGCCTGGGAGACATGCCCGTCGGCCGAGTCTTTTTGCGCCTTCGCCTGCGCGACTCGCGCCTTGGCCTGCACCAGCCCGGCATCTGCCGTGGCCCAGGCGTTCTGACGGCTGTCGAAATCCGATTTTGCGATCAGACCGTCCTTAAAGAGATTTTGCGCGCGATCCCAGTCCAGCTTGTTGCGCGCGTAGTCGGCCTGGGCGCGCTGAAGATCGGCCTGCGACGTCTTTAGCGCCGCGTCGGCCGCGATGGCGTCCGTCTCCGCGGCTTCGACCGAGGCCTGATTCGCGCTCACGTCCGCCGAGGACTGCACGTTTTCCAGTTGCGCCAGCAATTGACCCTTCTTTACGTGATCCCCCTCCTTAACGTACAGGTGGGTGATCTTGCCATAAGCATTTGCGCCGATGTTGACGTAGGTCTTGGGCTTAATTTCACCCGATGCGCTCACCACCGAGGATAAATCCTCCCGCTGGACCTTCCCAGTCTGCACCGTGACCACATTCTTGCCACTCTGATAGACCGTGAAGCCGACGATGGCGGCCAATACGACCACCACGCCGACGCCAATAGTGATTTTCTTCCAAGTTTTCATGGCTTCCGTCACGGTGCGGTGCTGCCGCTAACCGGTTCGCAGGGGTGACGGGCACACATTCTGGGATACGATCCTGAGGGCAGGAAAGTTCCAAACTGGAGAATAGAGTACCTAGACCCTGAGGACCCGAGAGCAGGGGTTGCCGGAACGCACAATTATAGCAACCTAAAATTATAGCTTGGTCCCGGCCCAGTCCAAGAAATATTCGCGGTATCGGGGGGCAACTCGGCGGCAGGCCGGCGGCGTCCAACCGTAGGATTGCTCGGGCTGTCAATCTATTCGTTTGACGTGACTTAGCCTTGCTTTCGCCCAACTGAGGGCCTAAAATACACAGACGTAGTTTGTCGTGGCAGGAGTCCCTCTCATGTTCCGGGTCGGTTCGCGTTACCTTTTATTCGTCGTTTTCTTGGCCGGTGCAACGGGCCTTGGCGGTTCAGCCAGCGCCCAGACCGGTAAGTCCGCCGCTGCGGGCGATCAGAACTCCACCGCCACCGGCGCCCAGGCGCAAACCACCGACGAGGCCGATCCTCTCAAGCGCGCACCCTCGGAAAAACAGAAGAAACAGCAGAAACGAAATCTGAACATCGAGCTCAGCAAGACCTATAAGAAGTGGCTCAACGAGGACGTAGTCTGGATCATCACGGACGAGGAGAGAGCAGCTTTTAAACAGCTCTCGAACGACGAAGAGCGCGATAACTTTATCGAAGCCTTCTGGCAGCGCCGCGACCCGACGCCCGACACCGAAGAGAACGAATACAAAGAAGAACACTACCGGCGCATCGCCTACGCCAACGAGCATTTCGCCGCGGGAATCCCGGGCTGGAAGAGTGACCGGGGACGAATGTACATCATGTACGGTCCTCCCGACGAAATCGACTCGCATCCCTCGGGGGGAACCTACGAGCGGCCCATCGAAGAGGGTGGCGGCGAAACTTCGACCTTCCCCTTTGAAGACTGGCGCTATCGCTACCTGGAAGGCATTGGTCAGGAAATCATCATTGAATTCGTCGACACCTGCATGTGCGGCGATTACCACATGACGATTGACCGCTCGGAGAAGGACGCTTTGAAATACACGCCCAACGCCGGTCTGACCTTATACGAGCAGATGGGCATGGCCAGCAAGACCGCCCGCTTCCAGGGTGGCGGCTTGGAACAGCTGGGAACTGGCCCGAATAGTAGCGACCTGCAAACCAAGGAGTTCGATCGTCTGGAGACTTACGCCAAGCTGCAAGCGCCTCCTCCGGTCAAGTACAAAGATCTGGAAGAAATCGTCAACACTAAGCTGATTACCAACCTGATGCCCTTTGATGTCCGGACCGATTTTGTGAAGGTCACCGGGGATACAGTTCTGGTGCCGATCACCATCCAGTTGAAGTATCGCGACATTACGTTCGCCAACAAAGATGGTGTGGAGCGTGGCACCGTCAATATTTTCATGCGGGTGAGCACGTTGACGGGACGCATCGTGCAGACCCAGGAAGACCCGGTCCAGGTGGACGTCCCCGCCGAACTGCTTCCCCGGGCGGCGGAGAATTCAGCGGTATATTGGAAGGCGCTGCCACTGCGTCCGGGACGGTATAAGGTCGAGATTGCGGTCAAAGACGTGAACGGCGACCGCAAAGGTCTGTGGAGCCGCGGCATAGTGGTGCCCGAGTACTCCGACGACAAACTGTCGACCTCCTCACTCATCGTCGCGGATGTGATGGAACCGGTGCCGACCAAGGATGTGAGCACGGGCCAATTCGTGATCGGTTTGAACAAAGTGCGCCCGCGCGTGGCGCCCGCGAACGGCCAGCCCGCCATGTTCAAGCGGGGCCGCGATCAGAAAGTAAACTTCTGGATGCAGGTCTACAACCTGGGCATGGACGAGAAAACGCACAAGCCCTCGGCAACGTTCGAGTATGATGTCGTAAATCTTGCCACCAACAAACC
Source organism: Candidatus Sulfotelmatobacter sp. (assembly GCA_049590215.1). Lineage (GTDB taxonomy): Bacteria > Acidobacteriota > Terriglobia > Terriglobales > Acidobacteriaceae > Sulfotelmatobacter. The sequence continues at coordinate 12,606 of JBAWCJ010000213.1, forward strand.
GGTGATCCAGAAAGTGGAATCCACTGACACGATGGGTAATGTAGGCGAACAAGTGACTTTGCAGAAATCGATTGCCTCCGCGAACCTGCAGCCGGGGGTATATCGAATCGAAATCAAAGTGAACGATAACGTCTCGAAGCAGACCATTGATCCTTCAGCGACGTTTGCTGTAGAGTAACGATCTGCTTGATTCCCTGGGGGTTGGAGTGAGTTTTCGCCAGCTCGGATCTTGCGTTGTGATGGTCGCGCTGTCGCTTCCTGCATGGGCAGGACAGCATTCCGGCGACATCTCAGGATACGTGCGCGATGCTTCAGGCGTTCCCCAGATGGGTGCGGTGGTGGAAATCGCCAGTTCTGCCCTGGCGCACACCCTGACCATCTTTACTGATGGCACCGGCTTCTACTCCACCAAGGATCTGCTCCCAGGGCTATATTCCATCAAAGTTTCGGCTCCCTCGTTCCTTCCGGCCCTGCAAGAAAAGATTGGCTTGCAGCCAGGCACCAGCATTCACGTCAATATCACGCTGAACACGCTGCTGAACGCGATTCGCGTGGGACCTCTGCGCGGCACGGCCGATGATGACGGCTGGAAGTGGACCTTGCGTTCTGTAGCGAATCGGCCAGTTCTGCGCGTATTCGATCCCGCGACGGGAGCGGAGCAGCAGGATCACGACCTGAGGGCCAGCCTTTCGTTCCTGGCCGGCTCGGCGGCAGCGGGCTACGGTAGCGGATCGGACATCAGTACCGGCTTCTCGGTGGAGCGCTCGATTTTTTCCGCGTCGCGCGTGGGGCTGAGCGGAAATGTAGGTTTCGGAGACAGTCTTCCTGCAGCCGTTCTCCGAGCTACCTATGCGCATCTTCTGCCCGATGGCTCGGGACCTTCCATGGCCGTTACCATGCGCCGCTTCGCGCCTTCCGATCCCAACCTCCACTATGCCGCGCTGCAGGCTCTAGCACTTAACGCGGGCGATGATTTCGCAGTTGGCGACGTTGTCGAATTGAAGTTCGGAAGCGAGTTGCAAACCATTCAATTCCTCGGGCACGTGACTGCGTTCCGGCCCTATGGTTCCCTTGACGTGCACCTCTCTCCCAACAGTGTTTTGGAATACGACTACACGACGTCCCTGCCAAACCTGCGGGATGAGAAGGGGTTCGATTCTGCGCCCGCCGATCTGAGCGAAGCCGATCCGCGCGTCAGCATGACCAATTACGCCACTCGCCTCGAGAGTGCCCACCACCAGGAGCTCAGTATTTCGCGGCGCATCGGCGACACCAACCTGCAAGTGGCCGGGTTCAGTGATCGTGTGGACAACACGGCTTTGACCGGCACCGGCGAAGTGACCTCCATCGGCGGGTTTCTGCTGCCCGATATCTACTCAGGGACCTATAGTTACGCTGGCGGCACCTTAGACACGCGCGGAGTGCGAGTCGTACTCGAGCGGAAGGTTTGTTCCGATCTCGCAGCTACACTGGATTACGCTTACGGTGGTGTTCTCGACCTGGCCAAGCCTGACGTTGAACTTCAGGACGCCCAACAGTGGATCACCACCCAACGCCGTCAAGCTGTGGCGGCGAAACTCTCCGGCACCGTTGCTCGCACCCAGACCCGTTGGATTGCGTCCTATCGCTGGATCGATGGCCAAGCCTTGACCCCGGTGGATATGTTCAACGCCTCGCCAGGACAGAGCGATCCCTTCTTCAGTCTTTTCATCCGGCAACGGATTCCCACATTGGGCTTCCTGCCCGCCCACATGGAAGCGCTGGTCGACGTTCGCAACCTGCTGGCGCAAGGCTATGTGCCGGTCGTGGGCCAGGACGGCCAGACAGTCTATCTGGTCCAGGCTGCCCGCTCCATTCGCGGTGGCGTAAGCATTACCTTCTAGCTGGGCCAACAATTTCTCACCCCGACCCTCCCACCTGTCGTATGACTTCCGTCACTAGGTAACCGGATTGCGGCGATGCTACGCTGCGAAGGTACTCCTTCCTCAAAGCCCGATTGCGGAGACCTTGATGCGTAGCTCCATGTACGCCGTCTTTATCCTCGTCATTAGCGTGTGCCTCGCTGCACCCGTTTCAGCTCATGCCCACCACCTGAAGCAGTCCAACGCGGCTTCGATGCCGGTGACCACTTCGTCGGCCGAGGCTCGTTCGCTCTATGAGAAGGGGATGCAGGATTACGAGAACCTTTACCTGGAGCGATGCAACGATGACTGGCGAGCGGCCGTGAAAGCTGATCCTAGTCTAGCTGTGGCCTGGGCCTGGATTGCCTTCAACAGCAGCAATCCTCAAGAGGTGATCGCATCCCGCGAAAAAGCCAAAGCACTTGCGCCCAAGCTGACTCCCGGAGAGCAATTGATGATCGAATGGATCGCCAAGGTGCAGGAGGGCGATTTCATCGGTGGCATTTCCGCCATGAACGATATGCTCGAGATGTTTCCCAAGGACAAGCATCTGCTCTATCTCGCAGGCAACTGGTTGATGGGGGAAAATGGCACTGATCAGGCGCAGAAATTGTTTGAGAAGGCGCTGGCCATCGACAAGAATTTCCCCGCTGCGCTGAACGACTTGGCATACGTGGATGCGCGCAACCGGCAATTCGACAAGGCTTTTGCCGCCATGGATCGCTACGTCGCACTCTTGCCCAAAGAACCCAACCCCCAGGACTCCTACGGAGAATTATCGCGGATGGCCGGAAACTTTGAAGGATCGCTGAAGCACTACCGGGCCGCGTTAGACATCGATCCTGACTTTGTAACTTCCCAGGTTGGTCTGGGGGACACCTACGCTCTGATGGGCAACCAGGAGCAGGCGCGGATTGAGTACGACAAGGCCATCCGCTACGCGCATAACGAAGCCGACCGGCTCACCTACACCATGCAGAAGGCAATGACCTGGGTACGCGACGGCAAGTTCGCCGAGGCCGACAAGTCATTCGAGGAGATCGCCGAAACCGCACACGCCAAGGACCAGGACTTGCAGGAAGCCCAGGCCTACCTGCACCTGGCCGAATATCAGACGGACGATAACGTAGCGCTGAAATATCTGCAGAAGGCCGAGGAGTCGCTGGGGCACCGCACGATCTCCCAGGGCGACAAAGATGAGGAACTGTCTCGCATTTTGCGCAACCGCACGGTGCGCGCCGGGCACGCGGGCAATCAGCCGTTGGCCGATCAGTCTCTGAAGCAGTTGGAAGCCCTCGCAGCCACCGGGCGCAACCGCGTCGTCCAGAGTTCCTACGACGGCGCTGCTGGAACTCTGCTGATGGATCAGAAGAAAGTCGACGAAGCGATCACTTATCTCGAAGAGGACCAGGACAATCCTTTTACCATGGAACTTCTGGTGCAGGCCTATTACCAGACCAATCAGCCCGACAAGCTCGCCGAAGCCGAAGCCAGGCTGCGCGGCACCAACGTTCCCACCATGGAGCAGGCCCTTGTAGTGCCGGCCGCGCGCTTGCGCCGCCCGGAAATGTAAGACGCTGCTAAACCATCCTGTAACGCAACCCGCAGATTTGGTCTATACTGTCGGACGCCAGCGGCGTCACGGATGGTGCGCGCAAGAACCAAGATCCCTCGCTTCGCTCGCGATGACAAGTAGGACTCGCGAGATGACAAGTAGGATTAATGAAATCTAAGATCGATCGACGCTCCCGTGAAAGAGTTGTTGCCACCTTGCCGGTGCGCGTCCGCGGAACTACTGCGAATCCAGAAGCAAGCGCCCTGACTCGAGACGTCAGCGCGAACGGCATATTCCTATATACGAACTCTCGCATGGCAGAGGGTTCGGAAGTGGAATTGGTCCTGATTCTCCCGCCAGAGTTGACCTCAGGAGAAAAATGCTGGGTTTGCTGCCACGCCCGGGTCTTGCGTGTGGAACAGGGACCCGGCACCGACTTTGGGGTCGCGGCCGAAATCCGGCGAATGGACGTTTTGCCCGAGATCCCGGCGTAGCTTTCTCGCACTGCCTGCAGCACTATCCCTCAGTGGGATCAATACCAAGGCTGGCCGCGCACACGTAAGAGCCCGGGCCACCAAAACTTCCCTATCTCCGGGCAAGAAATGCCCGGGCTCGAAGGGAAGCTTCTGAAATCCACAGAAAATGCTTCCCATGGCACCGACCTTGGTGCAATAATGGCGGCCCTAGAATTGCTCTGGCCAAACTCAAGGATTCAGGTGGGCCCTAGTATGTGGATTGAGAAATTGTCAGACGGTGTGGTCCAGGTGCAAACCCCGATTGGGCCGCGTTATTTAATGCCCTCGCTTCTTCAGCGCGTGTATTTTCTTTGGATGTTCCGTCATTTTCCCATTCTCCCGCACGCCGTGCTCAGCACCGGGCAACAGAGAATGATCGATCGCCTGTGCTCTGAGCAACGCTTCGTCTCCATGGCATATGCGGATGGGATGGAAGATGCTCCCGTCATTGGCACGGTCGAGCGGCGTCTCAGTCCGAAAGTGGGACTGCCCCCACGTCGCCCAGTCGTCAGCGAAAGTCCGGGAGGTTTGGCTGCGGAAGTGCGGCAGCGTTCCTAGCGAGGTTTCTCCTCCGCGTTCGCAACTCGGCGCGCAGCACGCAACTCAGACCGCCGCTTAGCTGCATGCAACTTGCCGCAACTCAATCAGGCGGGTCGCAAGAAATTCCAAATACTCCTCCATCCCCTCTCCGGTTTTGGCAGAAAGCCTCAAGACCGGCATGCCCGGGCGTACCGCCTGAATGTTGCGGTATGCGGCCTCCCAGCTGAATTCAACCGCCGCGGCCAGGTCGATCTTGGTGACAATGGCCACGTCGGCACTGTTGAAAATGGTGGGATACTTTAGCGGTTTGTCCTCGCCCTCGGTTACTGAAATGAGCACGAGGCGAAGATCTTCGCCCAGATCATAAGAAGAAGGACAGACCAGGTTGCCCACGTTTTCGATAAATAGGAAATCCAACCGATCGAGATCCCAGTCTTCGAGCGCGTTCTGAACCATCGCAGCTTCGAGGTGGCAGAGAGTCCCGGTTGTGATTTGCTTTACCGGGGCCTGGCTACGCGCCAAACGCAGCGCGTCATTCTCGGTGGCAAGATCCCCTACCAGAGCAGCTACGTGGTAATTTGCACGAAGTAGAGTGAGAGTTTTCTCAAGGAATGCGGTCTTGCCCGAGCCGGGGCTGGAGACCAGACTCACCACGAACACTCCGGCGGCGCGGAAGCGGTCGCGCAGGCTCCGCGCCACAATGTCATTCTGCTTCAGAACGTTCTTGCGTACTTCGATCAAACGGGGTTCGGAACGCATTCCTGTATCTCCAGTGCAACCACTTCAAGTTCCTTCCCCTGCACGATCTCAGAGCAGGGAGTGCCGCATTCTGGGCAACAAAATAACTGCATCGAACTGAGAGGCCGCTGCTCGCGACAACGGGGGCAAAAGATCACGACCGGAACATCTTCCACGAGCAGGAGCGAACCTTGTAAAGAAGTGTTCTCGCAGGCCATTTCGTAACACGAGAGGAGCGCCTCCTTCACCACGCCCGACAGAGCCCCCAGCTTGAGATGCACGGCATTCACCTGGACGCCGCGACGCTCTGCCTCTTCCTCGGCCAATTCCACGATGCTCATCGCGATAGAAAGTTCGTGCATGCTTTTCTTTACTCGCTAGGTTTGTGATCTGCACGCTCCAGGCCATCGAAGCGGCCGAACGCCGCCAATGCCGCTTGTCCCAGACTGATGCCGCCGTCGTTCGGCGGAACGGCATGGTTTGTCCAGACCTGCACTGACCCGTTCGCCAGCAGAGACTTTAAATCTTCCAGCAGCAACTCATTCTGGAAGACGCCTCCCGAGAGCACAACAGTATCCAATCCGTGACTGCTGGAGATTTCGTTCACTGCATCCCGCAGGCCCTGAGCAATTCCGCGCTGGAAAGACCGCGCAATTTCCCGCACATCACGGCCGCGAGCACGGTCTTGTGCAACTGCCTGCAGCAGCGGGCGGAAATCGAGTTCGCCATCGATAAAGGGAAAGAAATACGCTTCCGTAAGGGGAGCGCTGCGCGCGAGTTGCTCCAGCCAGATTGCGGCCTGCCCTTCGAATGTGACCTCACGAGTAAATCCCAGAAGCGATGCAGCAGCGTCGAACAGTCGCCCCACAGAGGTCGTAACAAACGTGCGGACGTTCTTGCGCACCAAATCCCTCGCATTGCGATAGCGCTCAGAAAAGCAGAAAGGCTCGGCAAGAACATCCGGCATGCCATCAACCTGGGAAAGAAATCCGGCTACCGCTTGCACCGGGTAGTGCGCCGCCGCGTCGCCGCCCGCGAGAACCGCCGGATGCAAATGAGCCACGCGCCTGAAGCCCTCACGCACGCTGCCAACGAAGATCTCGCCACCCCAGATCTTTCCGTCGTCGCCATATCCGGTGCCGTCGAAACTTACGCCTGCGACTCGTTTCGTCCACTCTCCTCGTTCCGCAAGCACCGATGCCACGTGTGCGCGATGATGCTGCACTGCCCCGTTTCGCGGAGCTTTTTGCGCGTCCCCAAGCGCGGCGGCGTGAGCCGTTGAGAGATATTGCGGGTGAAGGTCGTGTACTAGAAGCAGGTCGTGCCAGCGAACTTCGTACATCGAGACCAGATCCTCAACCGTCTCGCGAAATGCGCGCAGTGACTGGTAGTAATCCAGGTCGCCGATGTGCTGGCTCACAAACGCCTGGCCATCCACAACCAGCGTAACGGTACTCTTCAGATCAGCGCCCAGCGCGAGAATGGGGCCTGCCGCAGGAAGTGATGCAACCGCTCCCGGAGCGTAACCCCGAGCCCGGCGCAGAATAACGGGACCGAATGTGCCAGCTCGCGCCACGGAGTCGTCCACTCGGCGCGCGATAGGCCGCTGCCCAATCAGAAACGAGTCGGCGATTCCCGTGAGACACTGCAGTGCGTCTTCGTCTTCGTAAGCGATGGGCTCACTCGATCGATTCGCGCTGGTCATGACCAGAATTTCCGGCGCTCCCGCTGCAAATAGCAAGTGATGCAAAGGAGTGTATGGCAGCATCACGCCGAGTTCGTTGTTCTCCGGGGCGACTCCGGTGAGTTCGATTCTTGCCGTCGCAAGCACGATGGGACGGGCGACCGAAGTAAGCAATGCTTCCGCGTCCGAGGAAAGCTCGACCAAAGCGCGCGCCATTTCGACGTCCCGCACCATAAGAGCGAAAGGTTTTTCTTTCCGGTACTTGCGATCCCGTAAAGCCGCCACAACCACGGGATTCCGGGCATCGCATGCCAGGTGGTAGCCGCCGAGTCCCTTCACTGCGAGAATCGCGCCGGCATGGAGCAGTTCGGCCGCCCGGCGGATGCTATCTTCGCTTCTACCCGTAGTCTCTTCCTTCGAGTGCAGACACGGGTGAGGCTGCGGGAGAAGATAGTAGCCAGGACCGCAAGCCTGACAAGCTACAGGTTGCGCGTGAAAACGACGATTGCCGGGATTGGAATATTCCGCCGCACAGTAGTCGTCGAGCAGCCAATCCTTCATCGTAGTGTTACGTCGGTCGTAAGGCAGAGCAAGCACGACGCTGTAGCGCGGCCCGCAGTTGGTGCAGTTGATGTAGGGATACAAGTGGCGCGGATCCGCCGGGTCGAAGAGTTCCCTCAAGCATTCGCCACACACCGGCAGGTCCGGTGAAATCCGAACTGTCGGGCGCTCACGGCGCTGGCTCGTCCGGATGATGAATTCCTGCAAACCGACTGGCTCCGCAGGCTGCACATCGATTTCCGCGATGCTGGCCGCGGGCGGCGGCTGCGCTTTCAGGTCTCGAACAAAAGCTGCCAGCCCGGTCTCCGCGCCTTCGAGATGAATCTCGACGCCCTCTTCCGCGTTCAGCACCCATCCATTCAGCGTGTTGGCGCAGGCCAGGCGATAGACAAAAGGACGGAATCCCACGCCCTGCACTACTCCTCGAACTCGAATGGAACAAGCGCTGGCCATATCAGGTTGTTGTCTGCCTACTCGTCTATGATGCACCCGTGCCCCTGCCACCCCACTTGAACCACTTTGCCGTCCTCGACGAGGACTGGGACAGTGCGCTGCCCGCGCGCGATGTCGCGCATACGCCCGCGCGCCACGAGATCGGCTTCCACGTCGTACTCAACGAACTCGCTGCGCTTCCACTCCAGCCACTCGCGCATTTCGCTGGTGTGAGGGCAGCGGGCAGTTCCGTAAAGTTCAAGCATAGAGTTCTAACATAGAGTTCAAGCTCGGCCGTGGCTCAATACTTCCTGGTTCAACATCTGCAACGATTCGCGAATGACGTGGTAGATCGAAGCTTGCACTTCCTGAATACGCGGGATGTAGTCGCACTTCACCACCACTGGAAAATCAGCCAGTTGCTTGCGTTTGATCTCGCCACCGTCGTAGCCCAGCAGCGCCACAGTCAACATGTTCCGCTTCCGCGCCTCTTCCAGCGCTGCGATGATGTTGCGTGATCCGCCGCTGGTGGAAATGCCGATCGCAACATCTTCCGGGCGAGCCTGCGCAATCAACTGGCGGAGGAAAATCGCGTCGGTGCCAATGTCATTGGCGACAGCAGTGATGTTTGCCGGCTCGAGGGAAAGCGAAACCGCAGGGACAGATTGATAACCGGACGGTGGCAGCACGCAATCGATGGCGAAATCATTGGCGTCAGTCGCCGACCCGCCATTGCCGAAGACGATGATCTTGCCGCCGCGGCGCAGGCGCTCTTGAATCGCGAGCGCCGTGCCGCTGATCTGCTCCGCTTCTTCTCGTGCCACTTGCTCGCGCAGCTTGGCGTCGTCGTGGGCTTTCATCAAAATGGAAGATGCCACCTCAGCCACCAGGTTTGCGGTTCCTTGCTTTTCTCTGCCCAGAAATGGATATAGAAAGCCCGATTCTCCCACGTCATGGCCGAGCTCGCGGTGCTCGAAGAAAACGTGCACGGTCTCCCACAGCGTGTGGTAAAGGATCTCGATCATCTCTTGGTGCATGAACTGATCGTGCGTGGCCGCGTTCACCGCGTAGGAACCCTCGATGCCGGGCAGTGCGAAAGTCATGGCATCGCGACCGCGGGCCTGCTGCAGCGCGGCCCAGACTTCCGAGTCGCCCTCTGGAGGACCAAACCCCATGACGATGTCTTCTGGACCAAGGATGGCTTCGAGCCACGGTCGAAACAAAACTGAAAGATCCAGCGCCGGCAGAGCGCGCTTACCCACGATCACCGGATGAACGAACTCGACAGAAACGTGCTGCGCATCGGTGGCGTAAGGGCCGCGTCCGAAGGCCAGAAGCCGGCCGCCGCGCAGGAATCGCTCTGACATCTCGCGGCAAGCTTCTGCCAGACGCGGAGCCTCCTGCGAAAAGAAGTGCTCGAACAATTGGTTCCGCTCGAGCAGTCGCTCCTCGACTTGGCTCGCGAGTTCAGAAGCCGTGGCCGCAGGATTTTTGTACGACAAATTCACCTTCAGTCTTCGCTCAACAGATGCGGCTTAACAGATGCGCGGCAAGGGATCGCCGACGAGCATATCCACGATTCGACTGCCCCCGTAAAGGGTCGTCACCAGCACCGTGCCGGCGGGTTGTTCGCGAACTTCGCCGATCACCTGCGCCTCACTTCCTCCGGGTGCCAGACTCAATGCATTGATCGCCGCGTCGGAGTACTCGGCGGAAACAACCGCCAGAAACTGCCCCTCATTTGCAATATGAAGCGGATCGAGCCCGAGCAACTCACACGCGCCGCGAACCGTATCACGCACCGGAATCTGATCTTCAAACAGAACCATGCCGAGCCCACAATCGCGCGCCAGTTCATTCAGAGAGGTTGCGGCGCCGCCGCGGGTTGGATCGCGCATCCAGCGAATACCCGGACCCGCCGCATGAATAAGGGCTTCGACCAGAGGAAGCACGGAGCGCGTGTCGGAACGAAGATCAGCTTCAATATCAAGCTCGCCGCGCGCCAGCAAGATGGTGATGCCATGATCACCGATGGGACCAGAGAGCAGAATCCTGTCGCCCACACGCACCGAGCGAGGATCGATCGTCACTCCGTGAAGCAAGCGGCCGATCCCGGTCGTGGTGACGTACATCTGGTCCGCTCTGCCATGCTCAACCACCTTAGTGTCGCCAGCAGCGATGCGGACACCCGCGTCCCGCGCGGCTTTTGCCATGGCACGAACTTCGGCTTCGAGAACCCGCGTCGGCAGGCCGGCTTCGAGCACGTAGGAAACCACCAGCGCTTCTGCCTTCGCTCCCGCGACGGCCAGATCGTTCACCGTGCCGTTCACCGCGAGTTCGCCAATCGAGCCGCCAGGAAAAGTCAGCGGCTTCACCACGAAGCTATCTGTAGTTATCGCAACTTTTGTGCCGTTGATGTCGACCTGCGCGGCGTCGCCAAGCGGGCCCGGCGAGGAACCGAAAAGCAATGGAGAAAAAAGCCCTTCAACCAGCCTGCGGCTGGCTTTGCCTCCGGCTCCATGCGCCATCTCGATCTGCGGGTCGCGAAACCGCGTCGGCGCAGACTCGGCAAGCAAAGTTTCTGATGCCCTCAAGCGATCGAGCCCAGACTTACCGTTGCTGCCTTGCGGTGCTCGTAGTTGTAATAAGCGGCGCATGATCCTTCCGATGACACCATGAGTGCGCCCATGGGATGCTCCGGCGTGCACTCGCGGCCAAAAAGTTTACATTGATGCGGTTTCAGCACGCCCTTCAACACTTCGCCACATTGCGCAGCTTTCGGGTCGGTTACGCGAATGCCGGGAACCGCAAAGCGTTGCTCCGCGTCCCATTCGGCGTATTTGGCGTTGACCCGCAGCGCGGATTGCGAGATGAACCCCAGGCCGCGCCACTCGAAGTAAGGGCGTAACTCAAAAACCTCAGCCATCGCCTTGAGCGCCGCGCGATTGCCTTCCCAGGAAACCACGCGCTTGTATTGATTTTCCACTTTGGCTTCGCCCGCCTTCAACTGGTGCAGCAGCATGACGATCGACTGCAGCATGTCGAGCGGCTCGAAGCCCGAGACCACGATTGGCTTGCGCTCGTTTTCCGCGATCCATTCGTAAGGGCGGCAACCGATGACGGTCGAGACATGGCCGGGACCGATAAACGCGTCGAGCCGCATGTCGGGGGAATCCAGAATCGCCCGGATCGCAGGAATGATGGTGACGTGATTGCAGAAAACAGAGAAATTCCGAAGGCCTTCGGCCTTGGCGCGCATCATCGTAAGCGCCGTGGAGGGCGCTGTGGTCTCAAAGCCGATAGCAAAAAACATTACGTGCTTGTCGGGATTGAGCCGGGCCAGCTTCAGCGCATCGGAAGGTGAATACACGATGCGGACATCCATGCCTCGGGCTTTGTGCTCAAGCGGACTGCCCAGAGTACCGGGCACACGCATCATGTCTCCGAAGGCGGCGAAGATTACATCCGGCTGCTGCGCAATGGAAAGACCATCGTCGATTCTCCCCATGGGCAGCACGCAGACCGGACAGCCGGGGCCATGAATCAATTCGATGTTTTCTGGAAGAATATCTTTCAAGCCGAAGCGATAGATGGCGTGAGTATGTCCGCCGCAGACTTCCATCATTCGGTAGTGGCGTTCCCTGCCGGCAAGTCGGCGGATTTCCTCCGCTGTCTTCGAAATCAGTTCGGGTTCGCGAAACTCGTCGACGAATCTCATGTCGATCCTTCCCTTGCGTGCCCACCAGAGCCGGGCGTCAATTCACATCCTCCAACCCGTATCCTCGGACTTCCTGCATCGCGCCGTCGATCTCTCCCAGCATCCGGAGGGTGTTCATCTGGTCGGCTGCATCCTCTGCGCTGATCTTGCTCATGGCGAAGCCTACATGAACCAGCACCCAATCGCCGGGCACGGGTTTGTCGTCCTGCAACAATCCCAAATCGATCCGGCGCCGCACGCCGACGACGTCAACCATTGCTGAATCCTTATTATCGGAAGAGATCTCGACGATCTTTCCTGGTATGGCTAGACACATGCGGCACCCTCCCACGACGTCATGATTCTCTTCATCTCGATACATTTTCCGGCACACCCCGTGCCCACAGGCAGACTACGCCTGCTTGCGAGCAGAAATATCGAACGACAGCTTGAGCTCATCCTTCAGCTTCACGGCTCCCCCGAGCGCGGATACCGGACGAATCTCGTAATCACTCTGGCGGACTGAAAACTCTCCCGCCGCGCGCAGCGTATTCCCGTTCACCGAGATTCGGGCCGAGACCGGCTGATTGCGCTTAACGCCGTGTAATGTCAGTTCCCCATTCAAAGCCATCCAGTATTGTCCTTCCCCGGTCTTGCTGGCGGATCCGCGAGAGCACTCATACACGATGTCAGGAAAAGAGTCGGACTCGAGCACTTCGTCGTGCATCCTGCGGTTGATTTCCTCGCGATCTTTCTCGCTGATGTCGTCGGTGACCGTCAGCGCAGCCGAATGAATGACCAAGTGCAGCAAACTCTGTTCCACCGCGTCAGGATCCAGAAAAACTTCTCCCTGGAAATCAGGAATTGCAATCGTTGGGTTATGACCAAGCGCAGAAAGCAGCCCTGCGGCAAACGCCCTGACGGTGAAGGTGCTGCCTCTGGTTTCGATGATGTAGTGAACCGTGGTGCCCTCCGGTTTTATCGTGGGTTCTGTGACGTAGTGCACTAGAGAAACCTCCCCGGAATCAGAACGTCCTTCTCGAAAAATTCATTGCCGTCAATCTGCTTTCCGCGCCACAACGTAGAATGAGAACTTCAATTCGTCCAGAAGTTTCAAAGTGCCTCCCGCGATCGAAGCGATGCGAATGTTATAGTCGCTCTGCAGCAGCGTAAACGAACCGTAGGCGCGCGCGCTGTCAACTCCGAGAGACGCTTGAGCCACGAAATCCTGATCGTTGGTAATCCCATGAAGATTTAGCCTCCCACGCACGTTCAGACGGTAAAGATCTTCCTTCAGTTTTTCCGCGGCCATCGAGCCGTCGTAAACAATCTCCGGAAACTCTGCCGTTTCCAGCACTTCCTTGTTCATAACCCGGTGAAGCTCCCGCCGATCAGCGTCCGGTAACTCATCCAAAACCTCCAGCGAAGCAGGCTTCACCCGAACTTTCAGCAAAGCACCCTCCAGCGAACCAGAAATCATCTGGACCGTTCCGGTCCAATCGCGAATCGCGATCTTTGGACTATGCGCAATTGCCGAAATCAAACCGCTGGCAAAAGCCTGCACCGTAAACTGGCTTGTCCGCGTATCGATCATGTAACGAGCGCCGGCGACGCTGGTCGTCATCGAAGTCTTCCTCCGGGACCGCGCCGATCACTGCCGCCACGGTCCGCTTTGCCCCCTCCGAATGATCCGAACCATTTTCAGCCAGTCCGCTACATCGAGCGCAATTTCAAATAGCGGTCCAGATCCGGCAAAGCGCCTTGAGCCAGATTCCCCAGCCCGAATTGGCCGAGATAGCGCCGCGCGATCGGATTGGAAAGAATCAGTCCCGCCCCGAAAACTACCAGAGCCACTCCGCTCAACATCAATAGTGTGTCCTTGTCGCTGGTTCCGTTACCATTCTCTTCCATTGCCACGGCTGTCTCCTTTTATCGCTGGATATCTACTGGTTGTACCCGCCGATTTTTGTCCAGAATTGTCTCAATCAGCGACTTCACCAGCCTGACCGCCTCTTCCACGGCTGCTTGCACAGGCGCGCTGAGCCCCATCCGACCTTCGTCGCCTCCAAGAGTTTCCGGTTCGCAACCGACGACCAGTATGCCTTTGATTTCGATGTTCATCGCCCGGGCCATGCGCAGCACGCTCACGGGATTCATGGCGTGGGCTTCGATCACTGCCTGCGGAGTCTCCGGATCGTCCAATGCTTTCAAATCCGGCTCGATGACGTACAGCGTGCCCGGAGCCTCACCGTGCGGGCAGGCGTCCACCAAAATCGTGGTTTCATAGCCGTCTTGCAGCGCGTAGGCCAGATCGAAACCTCGAATGCCAAAATCGGCCACGCGCACCGCCTCGGGCAGCGTTGCGTTCGCGAGTCGGCGAACTACTTCTACACCGAACGCGTCATCCCCAAGGAAGATATTGCCGATGCCGGCAACAAGGATGGTTGGTTTCTGCGAGGCGACAATTTGTGGGAGTTCATCGGGCGGGAGCGGTTCAACCTCTTCTGCGTCGAAGAAGAAACGATGGCCGGGTTGACGAAGCAAGCCCATATCCTTGCCGGGATCTTCATCCAGAACCACGCAGACATGGCACTTGCCCTCGTAATCCTGCTCGATGCATTCGATGGTGGCGGTTTGCCCAGCCAGCGCGATGTCCATCACATCGCCGCCGGGACGAGGGCGCAGGCGCACGCGGCTTCCAGTCTTTACTTCGATTCCAGAGATCTCCAGATGATCAACGGGAGTTTTCTCTTCAAGGAGTTGCCATTCCCACTCGATCATTGGATATTCTCCTTGAGCGGGCGCAGCCCTCGTAGAGCTCCGTGCAACTTCATCAACTGTTCCACCGGCATGGTTTCCGTGCGCTCCAGCATCTGACGGGCGCGTTCATCGGACTGGCTCATCTCTCGTTTTTCGTCGTCGGTTAACGTCATGATGCGGAGCGAAAGAATCTCATCGATCTCGGTTCCGTCAAACAGGTCTCCGGCACTTTCGGGAGCAATCTGCGGATAGTCGTAGAGAATGATCGGGGAGGAAAGCATGGTGTCGCATTGTCCTTCTTCGCCAATCAGCACCGGCCAAGTGCCAACGTTCTTACAATTCGCCGCTTGCGCAATGAGCTGTTCCTGAGGCGCAATCATCGAAACGAATTTTCCATCCTTTACGCCGAGAACGGTATGGGCTGAGGCCATGGAACTAATCAGCGCCTCGTCGCGAGTGGAATTCGGCGAGCTTTCGAAAGGCGTGGTATTGCGAATCAGCACACTGATTTTGAATACTCCTTGCTCACCCCGCTCACTCGCAACTTCAATAGAGCCGCAGATCGCCCTTCGTTGACGAACGATCACGCCGACAATCCGTCCGCCGTCATCGGACAGATATTCAAATTTCTTCTCAGCAGAGAAACTGAAGATGTCCTGGACCGGTCTGCGGCACAACGCTTCCACGTTGTACACCGGCAGGCACAGTTGCCGCTCGATTGCTTCCTGCCAAGGCTGATAGACGCGGCCGTTCACCGCAAGTCTCTCTACAAAACGAAACTCGGGGGTCTTGCCCGGCAACAGCTCCCTCAGCGGCGTGGTCAGTTCGCCGACAGAGCGCGCCACTAACTGAAGAAAGCGCACTCGAACTTCGAGTCCGGTCAGCGAACTGCCTTCGACCAGGCATTCGGTCTGCATGGTCCAAGCCTCGCTGCCTTTCTGCGCCTCGCTGTACGACCGCGGACAAAGCACACCAAAATTCCAGCGCTGCTGATTCTTCACCGACGATGGGCGATAGGGATAGAGCATGTATCCCTCGTACAGCACCGCCTTCGCGATCTTGTCCACCGTCGCGAGATTCATCACATTACCTTCTCTTCAACTTCCTCGACCGGGATGACGCTCTCCAGAGCTTCTTCCCATGTGGGAATGCCGTGCCGGACTTTGTATTGATACAAACGGTCGAAAGCGTCCTTGTGCAGGCACAGCCACGCGCTATTGGGATAGAAGGATTCCATCATGTCGCGCCAGACCTTAACCGGCAGTTTGAATCGAGCTTCCTTGTCCCATGAAATGGGCGCGACCTGCAAGTCGCCTTCGGGGCTGGCATAAAAGACAGTTCCGCTGAACTGCAGGCAGACGGGCACTTCTCCATCCGCCAAACCGTCGAAGTACTTGGTGGCGGCCACGTTGAAATCGAAACTGCAGGGCACTGGCAGATCGATCAAAGTGGTTCCTTTGAACGAAGGCACGACGAGATTGGCGTGGGTCCACAAGAGACTTCGCACAGTTTGGCCCCAGCGGCTGGGCTCGCCAAACAGGTCAAGCAATCGTTCCTGATCTGCAGGCGAATACTTGCGGCGCGTGGCTTCAAGCTGGATTTGGCAGCGCAGCGCCACCGTGTGAATCGTCTGCTCCGGATTAGCGTCGGTCAGGCGCAGCTTGAAAGCGAGAAGAGGCGAGGCCGCATTAGCGACAACTTCGGCGCCCTCGACTTGAAAGTTTAGATCAGGCATGAGATTCCTCTTGCATGTGCACTGCCGCTTTGGTCTCGACCGTAATCTCAACCGATCGCGCTTTCACGCCACTGAAAAACTCGCCCAGTTCCTTCCAAACTTCCATCCCGCCGGAAAGGCCTTTCCAGTGCATGCGAATCAAGCCCACCAGCTTGTAACATTCATCGATCGGAAGCAGGTAATACTCGGCAGCAGAGTATCCGCGGGAATACCCCAGCCGGTTGACCAGCAGCCCTTCTACATCGGATTCCATTTCGTTCAGAATCGGGTTGCGCGCCACGATGTCGTTCCATGATTCCAGTGCGAGCAGCGATTCGGTCGCGCCGGCCGGACTGGGGTAAAGAGCGACAATCCGGTTCTCAAGGCTGCTTCTAAAGAAGAATGCCATGTTGATGGGAACCATCAAGCCGTTCCATTCGGCGTCGCTGAGATTGAAGCCGGGAAGAGAACGCACCCGCCGGGGAACGCGTTTGAACTTCACACCCTGGCCGCTGAACAGAATCGCGCAAGCATCGCAGGTGCATAGCAGCTTGCGCTGAGCCACCTCAATCAAGTGCGGATGGTCGAGCCGCAGGCCCACGCTGCACAACTCGCAGCGTTCGAGCGGCCGCTCGCGGCGTACCAGCTGGCGCAGCGCTCCAAAGCCATCGGTCGATCCGCTAAATTGTCCGGAACTCATGATTCAAACGTCCCAATCTCTCTTTAGCTTCTATTTAATCCACGCCATGTGGCCCCGGAGCCACCAATGACGGGGCTGCGCCGCCCATCAATTTGTCCAAAGCCACAAATCCTGAAGCCGGCTTCTCATCCAAACCCTCGATTACGAGAGAGGTGAGATCCGGCGCCGCGTCGTACATCGCGGCTTCGAGAGTGGCCTGAACAGTTTTCGCGGTTGAGCCGCAAGTATGCGAGCCGGTCTCAACCAGCAACCGGATCGCGCCATCGTTCACGCCGAGCAACTCGACCTCACAACCTTGTTTCCGCAACTGCTGCCGCACCCGGTCCACTGCCTTCACCACGCGACTTTCTAGATCCTCGGGATGCAGGCCGTAGAGAATCAGAACGCTGCCCACGAGCGAATCACGGCCCAGCCGGTCGATGATGCTCATTCCTGTTTCGCCGGTCTCGGCAACAATTTCGAGCGCCTTCTCCAATGCCGCACCGTGTAAATCCATGAGTGACTGCACCAGGTCCTTGGTCGCGGCTCTTATCGCGGGATCGGCGATCGATTCGATTTCCTGAACCAGTCCGCCGATCCGCTGGATGTCTTCCCGAAAATCTCTGCCTTCCGCCACAGTGCTCCTTCTCAAATTTCGCCGTTCACATTCACCGACCAAGCACCGAAAAAAATCAGGAGTGAGAGCGCAGTTTCCCACCCTCACTCCTCTATCACCCATGGAGCAGGTTCAGGGTTGAAGACCAAACATGGGAGAATGATGCGTCTCCAGCACCTTCCCGTTCCCCAAGTACATGTGCACTCCGCACGGCAAACAAGGATCGAAGCTTCGCACCGCCCGCATGATGTCGATGCCTTTGAACTTGTCCGGCCCGTTTTCTTCGAAGATCGGAGTGTTCTGCACCGCGTCCTCATACGGACCCGGAGTGCCGTAAATGTCGCGCGGATTGGCGTTCCAGGGCGTCGGAGGATACGGATGGTAGTTGGCAATCTTGCCTTCTTTGATGACTACATGGTGCGAGAGCACGCCGCGAACAGCTTCGTGGAAACCACAGCCAATCGCTTCCTCGGGCACTTTGAATTCAGTCCACGTCTTGGTATGTCCGGCGTGCAACTCCGCCAGCGCCTTTTCCATGAAGTGCAGAGCGGCGCATGCGGCATAAACCTGGAAGTAAGTCCGTGCACGGTCGCGCTCAATGGCGTTGCTCCACTTCGGGACCTTCCATTCGAACTCGACTTCAGGCAGCGAGGTTGTCTTCGGCAAGTACATCTTCACGCTGCTACCGGTGGCCTTGATGTAGCCGATGTCCACCAAGCCAGCCAGCGCAGTGGCCCAGAGGCGGGCGATGGGGCCACCACCGGTGTCCATCGCGAGATGATCGCCGGTTCGCTTGTCCAGCCAGCGCGGCGACATCACCCAGGTGTACTTGCCGCCGAAATCGCGCTTCTGTGGACGGGGAATCGTAGTCTGGTTCCAGGGATGGTTTTTGTCCACTGGATTCCCCAGGGGATCCGTCTTCACGAAGGTTTGTGAATTCTTCCACTCGTCGTAGTAAGAGCTCCCGAGCAGAATACGGATATTGAGGTTGATGTCCACCAGATCCGTAGTGACCAGCTTGCCGTCGACCACGATGCCGGGAGTCACAAACATCCCGCGACCCCAGTTCGTCATGTTCTTGTATGTGTAATCGCAGACGTCAGGATCGTTAAACGATCCCCAACAGGCCAGGAGCACGCGGCGACGGCCAACTTCCTCGTAACCGGGCAGCGCCTGATAGAAGAAGTCGAACAGGTCGTCGTGCAAGGGAACGACTTTCTTCATGAACTCGACATACTTCATCAGGCGGACCAGATAGTCGGTAAAGAGCTGGATGGTGGGCACGGTGCCGACGCCGCCAGGGTAGAGAGTGGAAGGATGAACGTGACGGCCTTCCATCAGGCAGAACATCTCCCTCGTCATGCGGCTCATGACCAGGGCTTCGCGATAGAAAGATCCGGTAAACGGATTGAGCGCGGTCATGATATCGGAGATGTTCTTGAATCCATGCAGA
>JBAWCJ010000214.1:0-2316 GCA_049590215.1 Candidatus Sulfotelmatobacter sp.
GTCGTAGCGAAGCTGGTATTTGTCCTGATTGCGCAGGTCCGGGAAGAGCGTGATGGGGGTGGCAAACTGATTGTCGCCGAAGGTCTCGAAGCCGGAGACGGTGAGCGCCGTCACGCTGAAGGGAAACTGGATGGCGAAGCCGAGATCGGAATTCCGCGTCTGCGTGAGATGCAACAGGCTGGCATCGAGAACCAGATTGCCCAGCCAGGTTGAATTGAAGGCGTAGCTATTGCTGACCGCGACATTCCAATAATTGTTATGCGTGAGCAGGCCCGTCGAAGGCAGCGTAGCCTGCTGTACCAGGGCGTTGTGCGTGATGTAGCTGTCTGACGAAACGCGCAGGAACCAGTTCGATTTCTGCGACTGCGCCCAGTCGAAACGCAGCGAACTGAGGTAGTCGCGAAAGGGAATGGGAACAGTGGCGGGAACCGGGATGGAAGGAATGCCGGTGATCAATCCCTCGGAAGCCAGTTGCGAGAGCGCGTCGAACTGCGTTGTGCTGGCTGGGCTATAGGCGATGCTCGCATTTTCATGCACATTTTCGAATGAGGTGAAGAACCAGACTTTATCTTTGACGACGGGACCGCCAATCGTTCCCACATAGTTCTGGCGGGAGAACGGCTGCTTCGGGTTGGGCGCCGGATTCTCGATGGGGAAGCGGGCATTCAGCGCGGCCTGGCGGTCGAAGAACGCCCCGCTGCCGTGCCACTCGTTGGTCCCGTGCTTGGTGGTGATTACTACCGAGCCGGCCGTGGTCCAACCCGTGTCGGCGTCTTCGTTGGAGGTGCGGACGGCGAATTCCTGAACCCCATCGGGCGAAAAGTTTTGCAGGAAGCCGCCGATCCAGTCGTCGGAATCTTCCGCACCATCCACCGATAGTTCGTTGTTTAATCCGGAACTTCCTCCCGTCGAAACCGCGGTGATGCGCGCCTTGGTGGGATCGGAAGGTTCGACGGGCTCGGTTCCAGGCACGAGATAGGCGATGTTGGCGAAACTTCGCGCCGGGAGCGGCAGAGTTTCCAGGTCCCGCGTTCCGACCACGCCTCCGCGCACGGCGCTCGAGGTATCAGTTATCTCAGTGGTAATCGAAGAGGAGCTCCCCTGCACGGTTACTGTTTGCGAGGTCGCCGCAGGTTTCATTGTGACGGTTATGTCGCGGACGTTGGCAACGGCGATTGAGACCTCCGCCTGTGCCGGGGCGAACCCGGCGGCTGATACGGTGATGCGGTAGTTGCCGGGCAGAAGGTCGTCCAGGCGAAACTCGCCGCGGTCTTCGCTTGCGGTCCCGCGCTGCACAGAAGATCCCGACAATTGCGCTACGATTTTGGCGGACGCGATGCGAGCGCCGGTGGCATCCTGCACCGTGCCGCGCAGCGATCCACGCGAGTTCTGAGCGTAGAGGTTGGCGGTGAGAAGGACAATGAACAGAGTTAGAGAGAATGCAGTGCGGAGTGAATTTGCTTTCATGGTTTTGGCATGAAAGAGACTAGACGGCGAAGCGAGCTACTACCAGAGGCCGTAGGGTGAGGGCGGTACAGCGCGGGCAAACACCAAGGTCCCTCGCTTCGCTCGGGATGACAATGTTTGCCGGGAGGAGAAAACTTATCGACTTTCGGTCTTGCTAGTCTGACCAGGGTTGCGGCTTGCGGTCCCAACGGTGCTTCTTCAATTCGGTGAGCAATCCCGAGTCTAGTGAGCCAGCGTCACTGGCGGCGACGTTCTGGCGCACATGCTGTGGATCGCGCATGCCGACAATCGTCGTACTGACTGCGGGATGGGACAGGACAAAGCGCAGCGACATTTCGGGCAGCGTCATGCCTGCGGGCACGATCTTCTTTAGTTTGTCGACGCGCTGAATGGTGTTGGCCAGATTTTCGGGGCCAAAGTAAAGCGACCGCCAATCTTCTTTCGGGAAGCGGGTTTCGAGTGTCATCTTGCCGCCCAGGCTACCTTCATCGAGCGGCACCCGCGCGATCACGCCCACGTTGAGTTCCTGGCAGATGGGAAACAATTTGTCTTCGGGAGCCTGATCGAAGATGTTGTAGATCACCTGCACCACGTCGACCACCCCTGTGTGTAGGGCTTTAAGTCCATTCTCCGGCTCCCAGCGGTTGAGGCTGAGGCCGAAGTAGCGAATCCAGCCGCCGTCTTTCAACTTCTCGACAGTCGAGAGAAATTCCGGGTCGTCAGCCCAACTGTCATCCCAGACGTGGAATTGCAAAACGTCAATCGAATCGACGCGGAGTTTCTTGCGGATCAGGTCAGCGTATTTGAAGACGTGATCGGGAGAAAAAACATCGAGATATTTATAGGTTG
>JBAWCJ010000215.1:0-5369 GCA_049590215.1 Candidatus Sulfotelmatobacter sp.
GTCCGGAAGCGCGCGAGGTGCGCTCCATGAAATGAGCGATGAGCAGCGGGATATCCTCGCGGCGCTCGCGCAGTGGGGGGATGCGCAGGCTGAGCACGTTGAGGCGGAAATACAGGTCGCGGCGGAAAGAGCCTTCGGTCACAGCCTGCTCCAGCATGCGGTTGGTGGCAGCCAGGATGCGGACGTTGATGGGAATGCGGCGGGTGCTGCCGACGGGGCGAATTTCTTTTTCCTGAATCGCCCGCAAGAGTTTGGCCTGGAGGTCGACAGGAAGTTCGCCGACTTCGTCGAGGAATACGGTGCCACCTTCGGCGATGGCGAGCAGTCCGTCCTTGGCCTGATTGGCGCCGGTGAACGCGCCTTTGACATAGCCGAACAGTTCGCTTTCGATCAGCGTGGGCACCAGCGATCCGCAGTCGACGGGGATAAACGGCTTGTCGTGGAATGGTCCGGAATAATGAATAGACCGCGCGACCATCTCCTTGCCGGTGCCGCTCTCACCGAGAATCAATACCGGGTGGGAACTGTTGGCGGCTTTGGCAATGATGCGGTAGAGCTTCTCCATTTCGGGGGCGCGGCCGACGATTCCGCCGTAGCCCTGCTTCGACTTCAGCTTCTCGCGGAGCATGCGGTTTTCGGTTTTCAACTTCAGGTGTGTGGAGACGCGCTGCAACAGGAGTTTGAGTTCTTCGACGCTGAACGGTTTCGTTACGTATTCGTAAGCGCCGTTCTTCATGGCCTGGACGGCTGACTGCACGGTGCCGTAGCCCGTCACCACGATCACCAGAGCTTCGGGGCGGTGAGCCTTGATTTGACGGAGAGCTTCGAGGCCGCCGGCGCCGGGCAGGCGCAGGTCGAGCAGAACGGCGTCGATGCTTTGAACTTGCAGCAGGCGATAGGCATGCTCGGCGGAATCCGCAACGTGGGCGATGAAACCCAGGGACAGAGCGACCTCGCGGCAAGCGTCGCGGATGGAGCGTTCGTCGTCGACGATGAGGAGGTTCAGAAAATTTGCGGCCATGATCTGAGGGGGGGCGAGGGTGTGGGTTACTGCGACGGACGTCATAAAAGTGATTCCTTTTTGATTTGCTGAATTGGTGTTGGTGACTGGGTTTCCGAATCTGGATCGGGGGTGTCCAGAGGATCGGAAGGCTGAGATGCGCGGGGGAGCAAGATCAGCACGCGAGTACCGCGGCCGGGTTCGCTTTCGAAGTGGATCAGTCCACGATTGGTGGTAACGATGCTGCGGACCGTAGTTAATCCCAAGCCGGTGCCTTGGCCGGCATTCTTGGTGGTGAAGAATGGCTCGAAGAGGCGCTCACGGGTAGCGGCGTCCATGCCGTGACCGTTGTCGCCCACGACGAGCAGCACGCATGGAAAGGCTGGGAGCGCGGTCGGTGACATGGCCCCGGCGACGGGCTGGAATTTGCAGTTGCTGGTCTCGACGGTAATGCGGCCGCCGCCCGGCAGAGCGTCGCGCGCATTGAGAACCAGGTTCAGCAAGACCTGCTGCGCCTGGGCTTGGTCGATGCAGACTGCGCCCAATTCCGGGTCAAGATGCAACTCGAGGGCGATGTTTTCGCCGATCAGCCGGCCCAGTAAATCGTGCATCCCGCGGGCAATTTCGTTAAGGCACAAAGTCCGAACCGGCGTGGCTTGCGGCCGGGCGAAAACCAGCAACTGCTTGACCAGGCCGGTGGCTTGCACGATAGCGGAGCGGATCTCTTCGGCGTAACGCCGGCGGCGGTCGCGCGCATCGAGGCTCGAGAGTAGGAGATCGCAGTAGAGCATGACGCCAGTGAGCACATTGTTGAAGTCATGCACCACGCCGCCGGCCAGACGGCCGACCGCCTGCCATCTCTGAGCCTGGAGCTGGCTTTCTTCCACGGGAGGATCGGCGTTGTCTCCGGCTGCCAGGTCCGACCACGGAAATGGGGTTGCGGTGTTCATACATTTACTTTGGCGCGGGACGGTTCCCAAAAGAAACCCCACGATGGGTTCCTTGATACCTCGGTGCTCCCGAATCGGGAGCCCCGAGTGGCCGACCGCCCCGCTAATCGATCTCAATATAGGAGGGCGAATCCGGCACTGCGAAGGGCAGACGTCACTCAAATCAGGAAAAGCCTGTGGAAAACTCGGCAAGAAATTTATTTTCTGCTAGATAGGGGAAATAATAAGCATTGAAAACCGATCGAATAAGGCTACAAGCGAAGGAATTGCACCAGTTTATTCGGGGAGCGCGTTCGGGGATTGATCGCTGGCCATCGACTTCCGGTCGTTGACGGTGAGCGGAGCTGTCAGCCGAAAGGTTAGCCGGCGCCCCTTTTGGACCTGCACGCTGTCTGAGCGGGGGTCGGAAGGCGTGCCGGGGGGCCCAGCGTTCGATAATTGTCCCCGGGCAAAGAGGCTGGAGGTCTGAAGCGCAAGTTGCCTGCCCTCGATCGTAATCGCATTTAGAGTCAGCCGGAAGTAGCCGGAACCGGGAACCAGGCCCGGCCGGTCGGTTTGGGATTGAGCGGATTCAACCCGTCCCGTCACAGTTGTGCCACGTTCAACCAGAGTGTCGCCGTCTACGGTAAGGGGGGCGGCAACGGAGGCTGTGAAGGCATCACCGGCATGAACCTTGGCAGTGGAAAGCGACTCGTCTAATTGCACGGTCAGAAGGGTTCCGGAGGGCAGAATACGCGAGCGCAATCCTTCGCGAAAGGGCAGACCCAATTTCGGAACGGGCGCGGGCGTGGGTCGAGCGTTGTCGCTAACCGGGGCCGGATCACTATCTGGGCGGAAAGGAAGTTTTTGTGCGTCGACCGAATCTGCGTTCGTCGCATCCGAGGGCTCCGACCGGGCGCAGCCTTGGCTCAGGCTCAGAGCAAGACAGAACATCCCAAAGGCGGCGCGAGACCGGAGAGCCCGTAAGAGTGTTGTCATCGCATCCATGGTCGCGCGGCTTTCTGGTCTGCAACAGTGGCAAGTGAAGTACCAGATCAGGGCTCATAGAATCAAGCACATAATGAGAGGGGCCTGGCCCATCCGTGTAGAAGTTGCCCGATCGCGTGCGGAGATTCGCGGAGGCGGCTGGTTCGGGTCGGATTCCCGGGCAAAAGAAAATCGCGGAGGACGCTGGCGTCCTCCGCGGCAGTTTTCCAAAGCCTGACCCAGACGCCCGTTACGGCTTCTGAGTGATCGGCTTCCCAGTCCGCTTCTTCGGCACCGCTTTCTTTTTGACCTCGCCTTCCCTGCCGCCGATCAGCGTCAGGGCGTCCGTGGTGTTGAAGGGGAATCGGCGAACCGAGGTTTGGCCCGTCGTGCTCAGGGTAACGTCTACGCGGCGATTGCTTGCCATTCTGATGGTTACCATGTTCTTGAGAATCCTTTGCCGCTCTTCCGGACTCAGGTCAGGATTACTCTCCACTTCAGTCTTCACTTGGTCGTCGGTCAGGTTCTCGTCCTTGCCATACGCCTTGATATCGATGTTGGCTTCGGGCACTCCCTGCTCGACCAGGAAGCTCTTGACGCGGTTGACTCGACGCTCGGAGAGCGCCTGGTTATATTCAACCGAGCCGCGATGATCCGCATGGCCCCCAAGAATCAGGTGCGCATCCGGTTTGCTTTGGAGATATTCCTTGAAGTCGGTCGCCAGCGAGATCAGCGTTTTCTGCTGACTCGGGAGCAGGCCGCCTTTGGGATTCGCGATCTTAGGATAGTCAGTTACAAAGTAAACGCTGTGCAACGAGAGCCGCGCTTCCAGCCGTACGATCTCTGGATTGACCGGCGGCGGGTTCTCGATTATCACCTCGGTCGAGGCCTGAGCCGTAAGACCACGCGTATCCGTGCAGGTTGCACCGACTGTGATTGCACCCGGCGACGCTCCGGTGGTGTTCAGCGTGGCTGAGCTGCCGGTGCCGGAAACAGTTCCGCCGCTTGCCGTCCAGCTGGCTACTGAGACTCCAACACCATCCGGGCTGGTGCAATTGGCCGACAAGTTCACGGTTCCACCAGCCTGCAGGCTGTTTGGATTGGCGGAAATAGATATGCTGGGCGGGTTCTTCGGCGGCAATGGCTTCACCGTGAAGGTCGCCGAGCAGCTGGCCACATTGTTGTTCTTCTCTTTGGCGTCAGTGACGTGGGCGGTGACGGTATAACTGCCGGGGGCCGCGTTGGTAGTGTCGATCTGAGCGGTTGTATCTTTTCCGGTGATCTGCCCTCCATTGCCGCTCCATGCATATGTGACGGTATGCTTGGGGTTAAAATTGGTGATAGCGACAGTGGCGGTGATAGGCTCGCCCACCAGCACCTCACCCGGCTGCACTGAACAACTGGCGGCTGGAACTAACGCAGGCGCGCCACCCCAGCTGAAAACAAGCCCGGTGCGCAGGCGAACGCCTTCAAACGAAACACGCCTTAGATCGGGAAAATCCAAGTTAGCGAAATCGGCATAATTGTGCCGGCCCCAGACGTAATCGGCTTCAAACAGGCGAAAAGCCAATTTCTTGTTGATAGGCAGATCCATTCCGCCACCGAGGATCGCTCCGATTCCGTTGTTGGTGGCGACCCCGCTGATGCTAACTCGATTCAGACTTACCAGAGAATGCAAAAAGTAGTTGGCGCCATCCGTCCGCCATATAAAGCGCGGCCCAACCGAGTATGTGCTCTCGTAGTTGCTGTTTCCCCAGTTGTGACCGAAGTCGGCTTCCGCGCCCCAATGCGGATCGAAATTGTAAGTGAAAGAACTACCGAGTCCCTTGGCCATATCTGGGACTTGAAAGCCGATGGGGTTTGAAGGATCGCCGTTGTTCGCAGGAACTGTCCCACCCGGATGCAACCATTGATATCCCACAAACAAGTCGTATTTCGGATTCGAGTCGCTCTGTGCGAGTGCAGGAATCGAGATGAGTGATACTGCCAGAACCGCGAACAGGCCCGCGACGGCGCGGCTCCTGGTTAAGCGAGAACAAACTGACATTCCATCCTCCAATGATGTGCGCGCGGGCTTGCACGCGCTGTCGCACGTAGGCTGCGCTGAAAGGTGTCGCATGATCAATAGCTTGACCGACCTCTGCCGGGAAACGGGTAATTCTAACGCACTGCAATCTTAAAGAGAAAGAACGATTTTCAAGAATTGCTTCCTCGGAGAGACTATGCCTATAGTTTTATCGTTGATTGGGGTCCTGGTCTCAAATTGACATGAACGATGACATGACGTTGATTCCGACGTTTTGGTCGCGCCTAAACGTCGCGGACCCGGCCTCCAGAGCTTGCCCCGCAGGAAGCTAGCCGCGTATGGTTGTAGTTTCGCTGCCGACGAAACCGCGAAGAAGGATGACTTAAAGAAGCAGGCAGAACCATAGGGATGAGCCACGAAAAAGTAC
>JBAWCJ010000216.1:0-5769 GCA_049590215.1 Candidatus Sulfotelmatobacter sp.
ATCTTGGATTGCTCAACTTGGTACCCCGACCCCTGGGGATCGTCTTCCGGGTGCTGGAAACTGGTAAGCCGCTGCTTCTGGAAAGACTTCAAAATGTGAATCTGCGGGATAAAAAACACGGCGCCCACCGCAACCCCAGCCAGCACAGCTACGGCGAATGCCTGCCTCCACTGCAACCCGCCCAGAAACACTCCCATCACGGCGATAGGCACGTAGGTCAGTGCCGTGCCCAGATCGGGTTGCTTCATAACCAGCAGCATCGGGATCGCGACGATGGCGCCTGCCTTCATGAAGTCCGGCCAGGAAAGTTCGCGGTGCCGCAAGTCAGCGAAAAACTTCGCCATCGCCAATATGAGGATCAGCTTCACCCATTCGGAAGGCTGGAAGTGATTGCCCCCGGGCATCTTGATCCAGCGCTTCGCCCCCAGAAACTTCTGCCCGAACAGCAGCACCGCTACCAGAGAGGCAACCGCCGCCACGTAAAACCAGTGGATGCGGTCGAGCAGCACCTGATAATTCACCGCGCTCATCGCAAACATTGCCCCCACGCCGCCCAAAACCCAGTAAATCTGGCGCAGGTGGGAGCCGGCAAACTTGGTGTGGATGGTAGCGCTGTGGATCTCCATCACCCCCAGCCCGCAGATCATGAGCACAAAGACCAGCAACAGCCAGTCAAAATCGCGGAATGAAACGTAGCGTGACATCAGTTCTCAGTTCTCGGTTCTCAGTTCTCAGTTGGGACACCCTATTCACACTGTCATCCTGAGCGGAGCATGCTGGTTCGCGAAGCGAAGCAGCATGCGGACCGAAGGACCCCTTTCAGTTCGTCATCACCGCAAGCCCGAAAAAGGAATCCTCTTAACAGAGGCGCTCACTGCACTCCCGGCGCAGCCGTCGCCACTGCCAGCGGCCTCTTCGCCAGATCTACAAAGAAATGCCCGCCCTGCAACTTCTGCCCATCGCCATCTGCATCCGGCACCGTCCACACTCCACCAATCTCAACCTTCCCATCCGTCTTGGGCTTCTCCGCCAGCTTCGGGGGATTCCGCCGCTGCTTCTCGACATAAGCCTTGATCACATGCGAAGCTACGATCGCGGCCAGCGGCCCTTCTTCGCCGCTCTCCCATAACACACACACCACAATCTCCGGATTCCGCCGCGGGCTCACACCGACGAACCACGCGTTGTTCTTGAACCTGGCTTTTCCGTTGGCGATCTTTGCCTTGGCCGCTCCGCTGATGGTCTGGGCCGTTCCCGTCTTCCCGGCAAAATCGATACCTTGCAGGTGCGCCGCTCCGGCGGTACCGGACCAGGTGCCGCCGTTGGCATCCACCACCACCGGCGAAGTGACATCCGCCATCGCGTCGGTGATGATCTGCCAATTCTTCGGGTCCAACGGAATCTGCACTTTGTCCGGCGCATTGGATGCCTGCGTCATATTCGGCGGCAGTTCGTCAGGGAACGCCACATGCGGCCGCACCAGCATGCCTCCGCTCGCGATGCCGCTGATGGCCCGCGCCAGCTGAATCGGCGTCACCGCCACCGCGCCCTGTCCAATGCCCACGGAAATCGTTTCTCCGGCAAACCATTTCTGTTTGAAGTTGCGGATCTTCCACTCCTCCGACGGCATCACCCCGCTCACTTCCTGCGGCAGGTCGATTCCGGTTTTCTGTCCGAGACCAAGCATCGTGGCGTATTTCGCGATGCGCTCAATCCCCAGCTTTTCCGCCAGTGTGTAGAAAAAAACGTCGCAGGATTGATAAATCCCCTTGGTGATGTCGACAATTCCGTGAGTTCGATGGTGATCCGAGATCCAGCATCTGAAGTAGCGGCCGTAAAACTCCGCGCCGCCGGTGCAGTTGACCTTCAGATCCTGCGCGATCCCTTCCTGCAACCCCGCCGTGGCCATGATGACTTTGAAGGTGGAACCGGGCGCCAGTTGCGCCTGTATCGCCTTGTTCAGCAAGGGATGGTCTTCATCGTTTACCAGCTTGCTCCATTGATCGCGCGAAACCCGCACCGCAAAATCGTTGGGATCGAAGGTCGGCCGGCTCACCATCGCCAGGATTTCTCCGGTGCGCGGGTCCATGGCGACAATCGCGCCATTTTTCCCTTCCAGCGCTTCTTCCGCCGCAATCTGCAAGTCGATGTCGACCGTGAGCTTCAACTGTTTTCCCGGGATCGCATCCGTTTCCCCCAGCAATCCCACTTCGCGGCCATGGCTATTTACCAGCGCCCGCCGCGCTCCGTTCGTGCCCATCAATACGTTGTTGTATTGCCGCTCCACGCCTGAGACTCCCACCACGTCGCCCGGGCTGTAGAGTTCGAACTGCGGCTGGTTCAGCATGTCGTCCGTCACTTCACCGACGTAGCCGATCAGGTGCGCCATGAAACCGTTGCGCGGATACAGGCGTCGGTGCGCCATGATCGTATCGAGTTCGGGGAGTTCGTTGCGATGCGCATCGATGAACGCGAGTTCGTCGGGAGTGATGTCTTCCTTCAGAAAGATCGGCTGGTACTGCGGTATCGAGGCGAAATGGCGAATCCGGGCGCGCACTTCATTCGGATCCAGGTGCAGACCCTGTGCAATCAGGTCCGCATCCGCATTCAGGTCGCGGGAAGAGTCGCGCAGCAGCAGCGCGGAAAATGATGGATAGTTGTCTACAATGATGCGCCCTTCGCGGTCCAGAATCTTTCCCCGCGGCGCAAGAATGGGCACATTGCGGATACGGTTCTTTTCCGCCGCAGACGCATAATACCCGCTCTCCATCACCTGCAGCTTCCACAGCCCGTAAGCCAGCACCAGGAAGATGCCCAGGATGATGTACTGCGCCGCCGTCAAGCGGATGGGCGATACTTTGTCGTCACGACTAAACATCAGTTGCCTGTGTCCAATTGCCAGTTGCCAGTTACGCTCGTGAGCGTTTGCCGGGCCCGCAACCAGTCACGACCTCGCGGAAATGAATGTATTTGAGCTTTCACATTTTGATTGTACTGCGGTGCGGCAGCCGAAGGCTTACTCGAGTGGGTAACGGAAGTCACAGTCTGCGCAAATCTCACTGGCCACTGACCACTGCTCACGTCCTCTGCTTGAACTTGTCCAGCACAAAGTACAACACCACCCCCACTACCGCATTCGCCAGGCCGGCCAGGATTCCCCGGCCCCAACTCCAATTCAGCGTCAGGTTAACCATGCCCCGCGCCACGGTAAAATAGACCGCTGCGTGGATCAGATAAAAGCCAAATGTCACCAGCAGGCGCGTGCCGGCGTTTTCCACGTCAAGCTTCACACCCAACGACGACGCTAAATATCCCACCACAGTCTTCGCAATGCCATAAATCCCGATCGGATAGGGCCCCAGCATGTCCTGCACCAGTCCGATCGCCGCTCCGGTCAGCAGTCCGGAAATCGGGTTGCGCCGCGCCATGCCGAAGTAAATCGTTACCAGCAGGGGCAGGTCGAAAATGCGAAGAAATGGAAACCGGTGCGGTAGAAAGGCTTGCAAGAAAAGCGCCAGCAGCGGCACACCCACGGTCACCGGAATGCTGAACCGGTAAACCTCAATCTGCTCCTCAGATGTGTAAGTGATGGGCACGCTAGTGGGGATTATCTTCGGTGGCCGCAGGTGGAGGAGCGGGTTGCGGACTCGAGGACTTGGGTTGCGCCGCAGCCGGTTTCGCCGGAGAATTCGCAGAGTTCGAGTTAACGCCGGAAGTGTTATCAGCAGTGCCGCTCACGGCGGCGCTTCCCGCCTCACTCCTGGTAGCCGAATCGCCGGAGGCCGGCTTCTGCGCAACTTTCTTCAGAGGCTCGCCACTCGCGGGCTGCGCACCGCCGGTCGCGCTGCCGACAGCAGCCGACCCCGAGGCCGGCTTCGCGACCAACTTGGCCGCAGCGGGCTTAGCTGCATCGTTCGGTTGCGGCTTCGCGCCGGTATTTCCAACCGCGGCGGCCCCCGCAACCGCCACCGGCTTATCCGGCACCGAAGGCAGCCGCCGCGCCAGAATATCCGCCGCGCGCACGCTGGCGCCGCTTTGCGCCACTGGTTCGCGCTCTTCCTTCTGAGTTACGACCAGCACTTCCTCCAGCCGGCTAAGGTCGGCTGCGGGCTTCACGTTGATATTCAGAAACAAATCCCTGCCCGGACCCACCTTGCTCACCGTGCCCACGGGCAATCCCTTGGGAAAAATCTGGTCGCCTCCACTGCTCAGCACGGCTTCTCCCGGAACGACTTGCTCGTCACTCATCACTCGTTCCAGAACCAACTCGCCGTTCGGCGTTCCGCGCAGCACGCCCTGTAAGCGCGACTTCTCGAGAAACACACCCACGCCGCTGCTCTGATCGTTGATCATCAGCACCAGCGAGGTTGAAGGATAAACCAGCCACACTTTGCCCACGATGCCGCCCGCGGTGATCACCGCCATATCCGGCTTCAGCCCAGCGTTCTCGCCTTTGTTGATATAGATGGACCGGGAAAGATCGCTTCCACTCGATCCGATCACCTGCGCGGCCACGGTGTCGATTTTGACCAGCTCCTTAAATGCGAGCAGGGATTGCAACCGTTCCGCCTGGGTGGCCTCTTCAGTCAGCCGCGCCTGCTCCAGCGTCATCTTCTCGATCTGGCCTTTGAGTTCGCGGTTCTCGGCGCGCACGCCGCGCAGCAGAAGGTAATCGTGCAGAAGATTGTTGCCGCCGTTCTGCAGCCAGACCAGGCCGCGTTCGAAGGGAGTAATCGCGCCCACCGCCCAGACGCGGATCAGACGCGTATTCTCCGCGTCCGCGCTGCGTTTCACCTGCACCGCCAGCCCCAGCACCTGCAGAAACAACACTCCCACCAGAATGGTCAGGTTGCGGTAGCGGCCTAGTACGGATTCCATAACATCAGTTGCCAGTCGCCAGTACCCAGTTGCCAGTTAACAACTCAGACTATCGAGTAAAGTAGTACCGCGAAAAGATCCAAATGACGCCAGCAAGCACAACCGCGCCATCAAGTCTGTAAAACCAAATCCAGCCCGCCCTCTCAGGATTGATAGAAGAACGTTTCGCGAGAGGCGAAAATCGCGAAGAGAATCCCACCATCGTTTTCAAGGCGCCGCGCGTATCAAACGTCAGCCAGCCGCCCAGCACGGCCGCAAGCAGCAGAATGATGCGTACAGCCCAAAAGATAACCGGGTCTGGTATTTCAAGCACGTCCTGCGACGCCCCAACGACAAACCGGTGCATTGCGATCTTCCTCGGAACAACTGGCAACTGAGTACCGGCAGCTGGCTACTGTCTTTACTCAATTGAAATTTTTCGCAGCAGCTTGAAGTCCGAGAGCATCTTGCCCGTGCCCAGCACCACGCTGCACAGCGGATCATCGGCAATCGAGACCGGAAGCCCGGTTTCTTCGCGGATGCGCTTGTCCAGATTCTTCAGGAGCGCTCCGCCTCCGGTCAACACAATGCCGCGGTCGCTGATGTCGGCCGAAAGTTCCGGCGGCGTACGTTCGAGAGCCACGCGGATCGCATTCATGATGGTCGAAACGCACTCGCTCAGGGCCTCGCGAATCTCGCCGTCATCTACCGTAATAGTTTTCGGGACGCCTTCAATCAGGTTGCGGCCTTTAATTTCCATGGTCATCGGCTTGTCGAGCTGGTGCGCGGAGCCGATCTCCATCTTGATCTGCTCGGCCGTGCGCTCGCCGATCAGCAGATTATATTTCCGCTTCAGATAATTCATGATGGCTTCGTCCATCTGGTTGCCGGCCATCCGCACCGAACGCGAAT
>JBAWCJ010000217.1:0-6844 GCA_049590215.1 Candidatus Sulfotelmatobacter sp.
AGAGATTCTGCGAAGAGGCGGAGACTTGCTGGGCGGCAGAGGCGACTGCGGCAGAGCCTTCACGGACGTCGCGAATGATGCCCGAGAGGCGGCCGCTCATTTCCTGCATAGCCAGCTGCAATTGGCCGGTTTCGGAACGGTTCGTGACCGCAATCTCCCGGCTCAAATCGCCGGCGGCGATACGCTGGGCGTGCTCGACTGATTCCCGGATAGGAGTGGTAATGCTTCTGGTAACGCTGACGGCAGCGAAGGTGGCCAGGACGAGAGTGACAACCAGGAGCAACAATGCGACGCTACGTCCCACGGCGTAGGCTTGCTGACTTTCCCTTATAGTCTGCTGCATGGCAGCGGTCTGAAGGTCGATGAACTTCTGCCACGTGGCGCGGTACTTATCGAGGGCTGGGATCACGTCTCCACTCAATGCGGCCATCGCTTCGTCACGCTTCTTATCCAGCAAGAGCTTCTTGGCTTTTGCGCGTGCGTCTTTGTAGGCGTCGCGGTCCCGGGTGACGACTTCGAATAGTTCCCGCTCCTGGGAAGAGCTGAGAGTCTTTTCGATTTGCGCAACCTGATTGCTGATTTCCTGGCTGATCGCGTCGTTTTCCTGGTTCAGCTTTTTTTCTTGTTCGGGGTCGGTAGTCTCGAACAATTGAAAAGTGATGCGGGCGTTTGTGATTGAGTGTTCGATGGTCTGGCGGGTTAACTCAACCGTGTTGTAACGCTTCTGGATTGAGCCCGCCATATCGGAGTTCAGGCGGCCGAGCCAGGTCAATCCGAATCCGCCCACGACGATCACGCACAGCAGAATGGCGCCGAAGACGACGCCGAGCCGCGTGCCTATTTTTCGATCTTGCCAAGTCTTCATTGTCCCTCACCTCTCTCCATCTCTAAATGACTGCCTTGCAACTAAGCTTGTGCCTGCAGAGCCGACTGCATGACTCCGCGCAGAAGAGTGGGAACGTCAATGATCAAACCGACGCGTCCATCTCCCAGAACTGTAGAACCAGCGATTCCGGAAAGGGCTCGAAACGCCCTGCCAAGCGGCTTCACGACCGCTTGCATGCCGCCGAGCAATTCATCGACTGCGATACCGGCATGGAATTCGTTGATCTTGACGACCACAACGTTTTCCCTCTTCGGGGTCTCACCCGCCACGCTGAACATGTGCCGCAAGCGGATATAAGGAACGGCGTTTCCGCGGAGGCTGAGGATTCCGCTGGCCTCGAGACTGTGCTGTTCCGCGGGCAATTCAGTGCATTCGGTGACATGCTCGAGCGGGACAATAAAAGTTTCGTCGCCCACGCGGACCGAGAAGCCTTCAATAATGGCGAGGGTCAAGGGCAGGCGGATCGTAATGGTGCTGCCTTTTCCGGCAGTGCTCGATATCTCGGCCGCGCCGCGCAAAACCTCGATGTTACGGCGGACGACGTCGAGGCCGACTCCGCGGCCGGAAAGATCGGTGACGGATTCAGCCGTGGAGAACCCGGGCTGGAAAACCAGATCGCACAGATCCTGATCACTAAGCTCGTTCTTGTCTTTGTCTTTGCCCGACAGAAGTCCAAGGCGTTTTGCTTTTTCGAGGATGCGGGCACGGTCGAATCCAGCGCCATCATCCTGGAGCTTCACGACAACATTTCCGCCGCTGTGGGCGGCCGAGAGGCGGATGACTCCGCAGGGATTCTTGCCGTGGATTTCGCGGTCGGCCGGGGTTTCGAGGCCGTGATCGACTGCGTTGCGGAGCAAGTGCAGCAGAGGATCCTTCAATTGTTCGAGCACGGTGGTGTCGACTTCGACGTCTCCACCTATGACTTCGAGGCGCGCCATTTTGCCGTGGCTGCGGGCGAGGTCTCTCACGGAGCGAACGAACTGGCGAAACAGGGGACCGACGGGGACCATGCGGATGCTCATCACTTCACTCTGCAGGTCCATGTACAGGCGTTCGGCTTCGCGATGCATTTCCAAGAGGGTGCGGCCTTGCTCGGTGCCGAGCTTTTCGATCATCTGGCGAAGGCGGCCTTGTGCGATGACGATTTCACCGGTCAGGTCCAACATGTGGTCAAGTTTGTCGACATCGGCGCGGAGGGTGCGGGGACTGGCGCCGGGGAGGAGCGAGTCCATCTTCGCGGCTGAACCGGATTCCCGTCCTCCGCTCGGGGAGAGGATTCTCTTTGACCTCTTTTCGACTTCCTGCGCAATTTCTTTTCTGATCCTCTGTTGCTTCGCAGTCAGTGGCTGGGACCCGGCCTTGGCCGCGGAGACCATGACCCGGAGTTCGTCAACAGCTTTCAGCAGCAGAGAAATCAAGTCTGCTCCGGGCAGCGCCTGCTGCTCGCGAAAAACGTCGAGCAAATCCTCTACGACGTGGGCGAAGCCGGCTAGTTCACTCAGACCCAAGGAGGTTGCGTTCCCTTTGAGACTGTGGGCGACACGGAAAATACTGGGCAAGAGCTCGGGATCGGAAGGATTGGATTCCATCTGGACCAAGGCTTGCTCCATCGTGTCCAGGCCTTCTTCGGACTCGACGAGGAACGACGCGAGCACTGCGTCACGGTCAAAGTCCGCTAAATCCATTGTTCCTCCTTTCGAGCTTAATCGGGCTAAAGCCCGGATTCTTTCTTGCTTTTAATGGCACGACTGAAGTCGTGCCCTTCCCGAGCCGCTCTGCGTACAGCGCGACTTACTGAACGCCCCAACAACGAGACAGCTTTTAATCTCCCAACAGCTTCGTTACACCTGGTCAAAATTCTTGATCGTCGTCACGCCATCGGAAATCTGAAAGGCCAGCCTGCGCCCACGCTTTCCTGAAACTTCTTTTTCCACTACGCGAATGCCGGCGGCGCGAAGGAATTTTTCGGCGAGTTCCACGTTTCTCGATCCCACGGAGTTCGACGGGTCGGCGCCGAAAGCGCTAGAGCCGCCAAAGATCTTGGCCTGCATGTTTCGGATTTCGCATCCCAGAGCGAGCACCTGGTTCAGCAGTTCCTGATTGGCAACATTGCCGTAGCGCAGGCGGTTCGGTCCTTCATCAAGGCCCTCGGGCAGGAGGTAGTGGTTCATTCCTCCCGCTCGCTTGTTCCGGTCCCAGAGACAGACGGCGGCGCAGGATCCGAGAATGGTTGAGATGGTGACGGGATCACGGGTTACGAAGACTTGTCCGGGATAGAGGAAGTAGCGCGGCTCTTTAGCTTTCGGCCGCTCGAACTTCTCCATGTACTCCGCGGGCAGGACAGCTGGATTAAATTTGGGGGAGTTTTCGCTCATGCACTCATTCCAGATCCCTCAGACGCGGGCTTCGGATGGGGGCTTGGGCCAAACAAGGGCTGGGCCGCCTCATGGGAAAGAAGTTTGAACAATTCCATGTCGGAACGGTCAAAGGCCAGCTTCTGAGGAAGTAAACGTAATATCGCAAGTATCGCTATGGTCTGGTTCGCCGAACGGATGGGAACGAAAGCCTGTGCCTTGGCCATGGCGCCGGAGCTGTCGCGAGTGCCGAGTTCAACGTGGCACTCTCCCCGCATCACGCGCTGAAGACCGGCCTCGCCTAAGGCTCGCAGCAGGTCGTATTTCTCGAGGTCGATTCCGAAGGACCAGAAAGCGTGGAAGCTTGAAGTGCCGCCATTAACCCGGAACAGGCCAATTTCTTCAGAGCCTAGGAAATTGGCCACGATCTCGCGCAGGCCATCGATTGCGTCCTCTTGACCTGTGCTTTCTGCCAGCCTCTCGCGGGCCGCTTCGAGCCGCACGTCGGTCGTGGGATCGGCTGCGAGGGGCTTCGCCCCGGATGCTTTGCTCTTGTTACTTTTCATGAAGTCCTTCTTGCACTGATCCAGCTGCGCTGATTCAACTACTTTAGGAAACCCGGGCCAGCGGTTCGCTGCCTCACTCGCCCAAATAGCTCTGTAGAAGGGCGACGAGTTCGGCGCCGTTCACCGGCTTGGTGATGTAGTCGTTGCATCCGCTTTGGAAGCCGGCTTCCATGTAAGCTTCTTCGCCGCGAGTGGTGACGAGAACGATCGGGATTTCGCGCGTACTGGATTGCTGCCGCATCATTTTGCAAGCTTCGAATCCGTTCATGCGGGGCATGACAACATCCATCAAAATCAGATCCGGGCGCTCTTGTTGGGCCTTCTCGACGGCTTCCTGGCCGTCGCTGGCGGTGACGCATTCGTAAGTCGTACGCTTCTCCAGAATTTCGCGCTCCATCATCAGAGCTGTCTTGGAGTCGTCCACCACAAGGATCTTTTTTGACATGGTTTTCTCTCGAACCGAACTGCCAAAGCTCGCGCACAACCGCTATTAAGGTTGGAATTCTATGCGGCGAATCGCCCTTCCAGCCTGGTTCCGGAAGACGCGCAGAATGCCTGGAATACGCTTGCGTTGCCGTCCGCAACCCTAAGTCACATCTAATCACAGCCGGATGAGCAGCTTCTAATTACGTCGGTAATTGGCCTGTCGCGTGGAATGCTTGTGTTTCGAGGAGCCAAATGAATAAGGCCACACCCAAAGTGGGTGCGGCCTTATTGGTTGGTGCTGCGCGCGAGGCGCTTAGGCTGCTGCTTGTTGTTGATAAGCCGGGACGAACGACTCGGCGACGAAGGTTTCGTACGGAGTCGGCGTCGTGTTACGGGACGTGCGAGGTTCGAGCGCCCGCATATAACCTGAGTTCAGCGAGGCGCACATTTCGAGAAGTAGTCCGACGAACTTTTCTGACATTCCCATCTGGACCATCGCGGATCGAACCTGATCGTCGGGCGCATGAACATATCCGAGATCGGGTTTGCCGATGGCCTTGCCGATTATGGTGGCAACTTCCGTGTAGTTTAGGTCGCGCTGTCCCAGCAATTCGCGGGTCTGCTTGCCGTGGAAGCCGAGAGTCAAGAGGGCATCGGCGGCTGCAGCTCCAATGTCGCGAGAGGCGATCATGGGGAGTTTGAGGTCTGGCCGAAGGGGCCCGATCACAGAGCCGGCCATGCGAATGGTGCGCACCTGGGGCAGGGTATTTTCCATGAAGTAGCCGGCCCGCAGATGGAGTATGTTTGCGCTATCAATCTGGTTGAGCTTTTGTTCGAGGTGGTGCAGGCCAAGGACGGGCCCGGTCCGGTCCGTCTTGTCCGCTCCAACGCTGCTCAACGAAACCACATTCTTGATTCCGGCGCTTTTGACGGCGGCGGCAATGGCATCGCTTACACGTTCTTCATAAGCGAGAGGGTCGTTGCTGGCGGGGTTCGGTGGAATCATCACATAGGCCGAATCTGCTTTCTGAAAGGCCTTGGTTAAGGCGGAAGGATCGGTGGCATCGCCGACGAATATCTCCGCACCCTGAGCCGCGAGAGGTTGTAGATGAGCTGAATTTCTGCCGACGACACGAACCTTTTGCTGGCGGGCAAGAAGATTCTTCGCCACTACGTGACCTGTGTTGCCGCTTGCTCCAAGAACAACGTACATAGGAACCTCCATTGTTAGGTTGGATGCACGGGGACGGGTTCGGACTCCAGCCCTCAGCGACAAAATCGGGGATGTTCCGCGCTTTACTTTTTGCGCGGCTTCAGGGATTCCCAGTCTTTTTCTGTGAGGGCGCGGCCTAGATTGCTGAATTCTCCAGCGCCCTGGAGAAATTCACCGCCATCCATGCGGATTACTTCTCCGTTGATGTAGGCGGAGCCATCGCTGATGAGGAATGCAGCCAGGTTTGCTAACTCCTCCGTCGTGCCGAAGCGGTGCATCGGATTGCGATCGAGCGCCAACGCTTCGAGATCAGCACGCGGCATGAGGCGGGAAAACGCGCCTTGCGTGGGAATGGGGCCGGGAGCGATAGCGTTCATGCGAATGCCGCGATTGCCCCACTCGACGGCGAGGCTGCGGGTGAGGGCCTCGACTCCGGCTTTGGAAATGGCCGAGGGCACAACGTAGGCCGAGCCTACGGGAGCGTAAGTGGCGGAAATGCTGAGGACGGTGGCGGGGTGGGCGGCTTTGAGCCAGCGGCGTCCGCAGGCCATGGTGGCGTGGAGCGTGCCGAGGAGAACGATACCGATTACGGATTCGAAGGCGCGCGGGGAAAGTTCTTCGGTACGGGCGATGAAATTGCCGGCGGCATTGTTGACTAGGACGTCGAGCGGTCCGGCTTTCCAGATGGAATCGATCATGGCCTCGACGGCGTCGAGATTGCGGACGTCGCAGGAGAGAGCATGGATTGGGCCTTTGGTGGCGTCGGAAAGTTCCGCGGCAGTTTCCTCGAGAACTTCTTCGCGGCGGCCGCAGATGTAGACCGTGGCTCCGAGCTGGAGGAAACGGTGGGCCATGGCTTTGCCGAGGCCGGTGCCGCCGCCGGTGATCAGGATGCGCTTGTTGCGGAGGAGATCGTCGCGGAACATTTGTTCTTCCCTCGAGTCGGAGGAGATGCCGGCTAACAGCAGATTCGTCGCCGGACTTTCGCCCGGTTCGGAATGACAAGATTATATGAGGTCGCACGCTACGCGGAATCCGTAGTCGGCGTAGTGAAATTCGGGAGGGATGCTGGAACGGGCGGAGCAGCGGGAGACTTTGACATGATGACGCCACGATCCACCGCGGGAGGCTTTACGCTGGTTTGTTTCGAGCGGAGATTCGGGCCCCCGTGGATTATGGTCCGGGGAAATTGCGTAGTAGTTCGGATCGTACCAGTCGCTGCACCACTCGTGGACGTTGTCGCACATGTTGTAAAAGCCGAGGCGGTTCGGCGCATAGCGGGCGACGGGTTCGGGTCCGGTTAGCCAGCGGGTGGCATAGTCGGGGAGAGATTGAGGCGGGTCGTTGCCCCAGGGGAAATCGTTTTGCTCAAGATCGGCGCGGGCAGCGCGCTCCCACT